>SKJG01000155.1 GCA_007116035.1 Thioalkalivibrio sp. | reverse complement strand
GACTCGGAACACGGGACCCCGCGGCAGGTCGTGGCTCCGATGCTGGCCAACTTCGAGGCCCTCGCACCCTCGGCCGAACGGGTGGCCGAACGCCGCGAGCTTCTGCAGGAACTGGAATCCTGGACCCGGAAGACCGCGGCGCATTTCGACGCGTTCATCACCGAGCGGCGCCAACAGGGCTTCGTGCGGGCCTGCCACGGCGACATGCACCTGGGCAACATGGTCTACGTCGATGACGAGCAGGGGCGGGAATCCCTCGCCATTTTCGACGGGATCGAGTTCAATCCGTCGCTGCGCTGGATCGACGTGGCCTCGGAGATCGCCTTCCTGACCATGGATCTGCACGCCCGGGGCGCCCCGGGCCATGCGCACCGGGTGCTGAACGTCTACCTCGAGCACCGCGAAGACCTCGGTGCGCTGACCCTGCTCCCCTTTTACCAGGTGTACCGGGCGCTGGTGCGTGCCAAGGTCAATGCCATCCACGCTGCAGAGTCGGGCCTGGATCCGGCCGAGCGTCGGCACTGCGATGCGGAGGTGGAACGTTACCTGGCGCTGGCCACACGCCTGCGCCACCCGGGTCGCCCTGGCCTGATCCTGATGCACGGTGTCTCCGGCACCGGCAAGACTTTCATCAGCACGGAGATCCTCCAGCGGCTGGGTGCGGTTCGCCTGCGCAGCGACATCGAACGCAAGCGCATGATCGGGCTGGCCCCCGACGCCCGTCCAGGCACCGAACAGCAGGCCTCGCTCTATTCACCGGAGGGCATCCGGGCGGTCTACCGGCGCCTGCTCCTGCAGGCCGAAACCCTCCTGCAGCAGGGCCAGACGGTCATCGTCGACGCAACCTTCCTGACGCGGGACCAGCGCAGACCCTTCCAGCGGCTGGCCACGGGCCTCGATGCGGGGTTTGCGATCGTGGCCTGTACCGCGGACACCGACACGCTGCGCGAGCGCCTGGCAGAGCGCGGCCAGCAGGGAACCGACCCCTCCGATGCGGACACGACCGTGATGACGGGACAGTTGTCGCAGGTCGAGCCACCGGGCGCTGACGAACCAACACTGAACACGGGTCCCGGGACCCCCCTCGACTGGGTGGCACTCGAACAGAGGCTCCGGGTCAGAAATACCGGATGACAAGCGCGACGCCGGGACCTAAGCTCACGGTTGGTGTTCCAGCCGCCCGGCACCGGACGTGACGCGAAGGACCGCGATCGGCCCGGGCCGCGGGAATCATGGCCCAGCGCTCCTCGTCATGGCGGGCGCGCCGACCACCAGGAGTTTCGTCCGATGACTGCACGCCTGACCTTGCTCTTCGCCCTCGTCCTGCTGCAGTCCGCTGCCGTACAGGCGGATGCCCTGCTGCGCTTCGTCGACAGCGAGGGCGAACAATCCGAGATTCTGGTCAAGGGTCCCTATGCGCGCATGGACATGGTCAACGGCGGCGGCGGGGGTACGGGCTTCATGCTGTTCAACGCGGGCGACCGCTCGCTCTACATCGTCGACCAGACCAACCGCAGCTACATGCGCTTCGACGAGCGGGTGATCGACGCCCAGATGCAGGCGATGGAGCAGATGATTGCGGACCTGCGCGCCCAGATCCAGCAACTGCCGGCCGAGGCACGCGCAGAAATGGAAGCCCAACTGGGTCTTGGCGTCGAAACCGGACCCGTCGAGGTGGAAACGCGCGCTACCGGCCGCGAACAGGAAATCGGTGGGCTGCGCTGCGAGCAGAAGGAGATCATCGTCGACGGAAGGGTGCAGCACGTCGCCTGTGTCGCCGGACCGGGCGAACTCGGACTGTCACTGCGCGACTTCGACACCCTGAATGCCTTGATGGGACGCCTGTTCGATCTGTCCCGCCGGGCGCTGGACGCAGGCGGCCCGATGGCCCAGGCCATGGGCTCCAGCGTGATGCCCCCTCTCGACGGCGTGCCCCTGGAAGTCCGCGATCTGCGTGACGGGGTCAGCACGCGGCTGGCCGGGATATCGACGGACACCCTGAGTCCGGAGTTCTTTCGCATCCCCCCCAACTATCGTGAACAGGAGCCCTTCTGATCCTGGGCATGGCCACCTTCCGACACGCCCTGCTGCCGCTGCTGCTCACACTGGTGACGGCCTGTGCCGGCAAGACGCCCGCCCCGGGCAAGCACGCGTTCGCTCAGGCCGGGCCGTTGCCGGCTGCCTCCGAAATCGGCCTGATCCGTTCCGAGATTGTTCTCGCCGCGTTGGGGCACCTCGATGCACCCTACCGATACGGGGGGTTCGACGCTGCGGGACTGGACTGTTCGGCCCTGGTACAGCGGGCCCACCTGCAGGCTGGCCTGAACCACGTACCGCGGACAACCGCAGAGCAGGCGCGTGCGGCGCGTCGCGTTCCCCAGCACCGGATCCAACCCGGGGACGTCCTGTTCTTCGCCGCCCGGGGGAATCGAATCGACCACGTGGGAGTCTTCATTGGAGATGGCCGATTCATCCACGCTCCGAACGCGCGCAGCCAGGTCCGAATCGAGCCGCTGGCATCCACCTACTGGAAGCCTCGCCTGCGCAAGGCGGGGCACTTCTTTGAATAGACCGACCACCGCAAGGAATCCGTTATGTCCATGATCCGCCTTCCCCTCCTGTCCACGCTCGCCCTGCTGCTGATCCTGCCCGCGACACACGCACAGGAAATGGTCCTCGAGACCGACGACCGACGCATCTACGCGACCGAGGGCGAATATGCGTTCTACCGCGAGATGCTCGAGTCGGCGATCACCGACGAAGGGCTGGTGATCAACGCGGTCGGCAACATTGGTACGATGCTGGAACGCACCGGCGCGGATCTCGGCGGCCAGACCCTCTACCTGCACGGCGAATCGCTGGAATTCTGCAGCGCCGTGTATTCCCGCCGGATGATGGAGGCCGATCCCCACAGCATCGTGTTCTGCCCGTACGTCATCGCGGTCTACGAACTGGCCGCCGAACCCGGCACGATCTACATCGGCTATCAGCGCGTTCCCATCGTCGGTGACGAGGCTTCCCGCAAGGCGCTGCAGGACGTCGAGGATCTCATCGACCGCATCACCAACAACGCGATGGCCTTCTGAGCGGTCTGCCCAGGGCCGGTTTACGGGTTCAGCCGGGGCGGCGCGCGTGCGCCGGCCGGAAGGACCTGACGCGGTCCGGGTCGCTTTCCAGGTAGGGTCCACCGATCAGGTCCACGCAATAGGGGATCGCCGGGAACACCGCGTCGAGGCACTCGGCGATCGCCGAGGGCTTGCCGGGCAGGTTCACGATCAGCGTGGCGCCGCGGATGCCCGCTGTCTGGCGCGACAGGATGGCGGTGGGAACGTGCCGCAGCGAGACCGCCCGCATCTGCTCCCCGAAGCCGGGCAGCATCTTTGTGCAGACCGCCTCGGTGGCCTCGGGGGTCACGTCCCGCGGCGCGGGTCCGGTCCCGCCCGTGGTCACGACCAGGCAACAACCCGCGTCATCACAGAGGGCGGCGAGACTCTCCGCGATGCCCTCGCGATCGTCGGGGATGACCCGCCGCACGGGTTCCCAGGCCGAGGTCAGCGCCGATTCCAGCCACGCCTGTATCGCGGGCCCCCCCGCGTCCGCGTACGCGCCCCGGCTCGCGCGGTCGGAGACGGTGACGATGCCGATACGGGCAGGCGTCGGATCGACCATATTCACTCCCTCTCCTTAGAAAAGCCGCAAACGGTAGGTCGGGTGAGCCCAAAGGGCGTAACCCGACGGGCCTCACACCCCAACCCATGGGCGCAAAATAGCGTCGTCCCCGGGACGTCGTCGGGTTACGCTGCGCTAACCCGACCTACCGGGCTGTGACTTTCACGCGAACGAAGCCCGGCCCGGAGCCCCGGATTCAACCCGCCTCACCCCAAAGCATCGTGCAATGCCACGTATTCGCGCGTGACCTTGTGCCGGGGATCCAGGTGAATCATCGGCCGCGAATGCTGATGCGATTCCCGGATCTTCACCGACGCCGACAGGTACGGCGTCCGCACGGGCAGCCCTTCGGCCGTGAGTTCCTCGACAATCCTGCGCGGCAACGAGGCGCGCGCCTGGAACTGGTTGACGATGATCCCCTCGACGGCGAGTGCGCGATTGTGATCGAGCTGGATCTCCTGCACGTTCTCGAGCAGCGCATACAGGGCACGGCGGGAAAAATCATCGCAATCAAACGGGATCAGGCAGCCATCTGCCGCAATCAGCGCCGATCTTGTGTAGAAGTTGAGCGCCGGCGGCGTATCGATCCAGATCCTGTCGTAGGCGTCGCCCAGCCGCTCCAACGCCTCGCGCAGCTTGTAGATCTTGTAGCGCGACTCCAGCTTGCCCTGCAGATCCTCCAGGTCGGGATGCGACGGCATCACGTCCAGCCCGGGGAACGGCGTCGGGATCACGAACTCGGCGCTGTCGCGCGGGTTCAGCTTGAAATTCAGCACCTGGTCGAAGAAATCGGCGAGTGTGGCCGTCGCTTCGGTACGCGACGGCCCTAACAGGTACTGCGTGGAGTTGCCCTGGGGGTCCAGATCGACCACCAGGGTTTTTCGTCCCTGATCAGCCCCGATTGCCGCAAGATTACAGGTGATCGTGGATTTACCGACGCCGCCTTTCTGGTTGAATACGACCCTGCGCATGCGTGGATCCCCCTGCCCCGGTTCTGCGATTGTGCCAAAAACGGGTGTCGCGTGCGCGGCTATTCCCGTCGCCCCGACACGCCCGGCGCCCTTGCCAAGCACAAAACAACCTGACTATCGTGGCACCGTTGCCAACCGAAGCAGGCCAGCCGCGCTGATGCATACACACTACCGGGAAATCGACGCCTATGAGACCATGGACGGCTCGGTCATCCGCGAACTCATGCATCCCGCCGTACACGGCAACCAGGGCCAGAGTCTGGCTGAGGCCATCGTCGCACCGGGTGGCGAAACCCGGCTGCACCGCCATCTCCGCAGCGAGGAGATCTACCACGTCGTCGCGGGCGTGGGGCAGATGCAGCTGGGCGATACGAATTTCCCGATCCAGCCGGGTGACACCATCTGCATCCGCCCCGGCACCCCGCACAAGCTGCGCAACACCGGCGACGACGCGTTACGCATCCTCTGCTCCTGCGCACCCGCCTACAGCCACGACGATACCGAACTCTGCTGAAAGCCAGGCGTTGACGACCTGGACACGAAGCACGTCCCACGCAAACCTGCCGCACGATGGCGTCACCTGATGATCACGCAAGCTCTGCGGAGGATCCCTTCGCGCGGAAGGCGCGCTCCCACGGGTCCTTGCCCTTGTGGGAGCCTGCCTTGCAGGCGAAAATTCTGGCGATTTCGCTGGGATCCGCGCGATTTTCCCGTTCTGCGGAGCTTTCGTGCCACTCAGGTTGTGCCATGCACCGCCCGAGAGAGAACCAGGTCCGTCAAAACCATTACGCGAATGCCGTGGATCCAGCCCCTGGGCAACCGGCTTGTTACCATCCTGCCCCGACCCACCCCGCCGCTTGGATATGCCGATGATGACGCTGGATGAAATGGTCGAGACCTTCGAATTGCTGGGTGACTGGGATCAGCGCTACCAGTACCTGGTGGAACTCGGCCAGAAGCTGCCGCCGCTGCCCGAAGCGGCGCGGATCGAGGACCACAAAGTCAAGGGCTGCATGAGCCAGGTCTGGATCCATGCCTACCGGGATCCCGAGGCGCCGCATCTCATCCGGTATCACGGCGACTGCGACACGACCATCATCAAGGGCGTGCTGACCCTGCTGATCCAGCTGGTCGACCGGCGCCGCGTGGAAGAGATCGAGCAGCTCGACGTGGACGAGTTCTTCGAACGCCTGGAACTCCACGAGCACCTGTCCCCGAACCGGCACGTGGGTGTCTACGCCATCGTCGAACTGATGAAGCAGCAGGCGCGCGAACTGGATGCGCCTGCGTGAACGCGCCGGGGCCGGAATCCGCCCGGCCCGGCGCGATCCCGTCTACGCTTGGGGGAACCCTGCACCGGGCACCACCGGATGACTGATCGCCACACCCCGACCGACACCACGATCCGCCTCACCCAGCCCGCATGGCTGGACGACTGGCTGCGCCGGCCCGCGCCCGCGAACGACGAATCCAGGATCGAGGAAGTGCTCGCGCTGGCCCGCGAGCATGTGGAACGGGGCAGCGGCGGTCCGTTTGCGGCCGCGGTCTACGATCTACGCACCGGCGAACGCCTCAGCGCCGCGCTCAACACCACCATCGACAGTCATTGCGCCGCGGCGCACGCGGAGCTGCAGGCCCTGTCGCTGGCGCAGCAGCGCATCGACTGCCACACCCTCGAGGCCGTCCCCTGCGTGCTGGTCAGTTCCAGCGCCCCCTGCACCATGTGCCTGGGCGCCATCGCCTGGAGCGGGGTGCGCAGGCTGATCTTCGCGACCAGCCGCAAGGACGTCGAGGCGATCGGCTTCGACGAGGGTCCGGCCACGCCGCGCTGGCGCCAGGAGTTGTGCCGTCGTGGCATCGGCGTCCGCGGGCCTCTGCGGCGCAAGCAGGGGCAGGCCATCCTGAAACTGTACCTGGACCGCGGCGGCCCGATCTACAACGGCCCGGCTCCGGTCACTGCCGACTGTTAGCCTGAAAGTCACAGCGAAGCCCATCGGGTTACGCCCTTTGGGCTAACCCGACCTACAGTTTGCGGCTTTTCCTCGTGAGTGCCGCGCGTCCGAGGGCATGAGAGTTAGAATAGAAGCCTCCAAACGGGCACCCGGAGCGCAGCCATGGCCGTGATTCGCGAGCAGGATCTGATCCAGTCGATCGCGGACGCCTTCCAATACATCAGCTACTACCACCCGCCGGACTACATCCGCGCCCTGGGCAAGGCCTGGGCGCGCGAGGAAGGCCCAGCCGCGCGCGACGCCATCGCCCAGATCCTGACCAATTCCCGCATGTGTGCCGAGGGACAGCGCCCGATCTGCCAGGACACCGGCATCGCGGTGGTCTTCCTGAAGGTCGGCATGCACCTGCGCTGGGACGCGACCCTGAGCGTCCAGGAGATGGTCGACGAGGGTGTCCGCCGCGCCTACCTGCACCCCGACAACAAGCTGCGGGCTTCGGTACTGCTGGACCCGGCCGGGGCGCGGCGCAACAGCCGGGACAACACCCCTGCGGTGGTGCACTATGAGATTGTCGCTGGCGACGGCCTGGAGGTCATCTGCGCGGCGAAGGGCGGCGGCTCCGAGAACAAGGCGCGGATGGCGATGCTGAACCCGTCGGATTCGATCGTCGACTGGGTCCTGCGCACCGTCCCCACGCTGGGCGCCGGCTGGTGCCCGCCCGGCATCCTCGGCATCGGCATCGGGGGCACTCCGGAAAAAGCGGTCCTGATGGCCAAGGAGGCGCTGATGGCACCGGTGGACATCCACGAGCTCAAGGCCAGCGCCGAGCGCGGCGACCACCTGTCCCGAGTCGAGGAACTGCGGCTGGAACTGATGGACAAGGTCAACGCGCTGGGCATCGGCGCCCAGGGGCTCGGTGGCCTGACCACCGTGCTCGACGTGAAGATCCTCGACTACCCGACCCACGCCGCCAGCCTGCCCGTCGCCCTGATCCCGAACTGCGCGGCCACCCGCCACGTGCACTTCCACCTCGACGGCAGCGGACCTGCGCGGCTGGATCCGCCGCGACTCGAGGACTGGCCCGAGGTCACCTGGCAGGCCGATATCGAGGTCGCGACCCGGGTGGATCTCGACACCCTCACGAAGGAACAGGTCGCCGCCTGGAAGCCTGGTCAGGTGCTGTTGCTGAACGGGCGCATGCTCACCGGCCGGGATGCCGCGCACAAGCGCATCCAGGACATGCTTGCGAAGGGCGAGGCGCTGCCGGTCGATTTCACCAACCGCGTGATCTACTACGTCGGCCCGGTGGACCCGGTGCGCGACGAGGCCGTCGGCCCGGCCGGCCCCACCACGGCCACGCGCATGGACAAGTTCACCCGCATGATGCTCGAGCAGACGGGCCTCATCGCAATGGTGGGCAAGGGCGAACGCGGTCCCACCGCGATCGAGGCGATCCGCGACAACCGCTCTGCCTATCTGATGGCGGTCGGCGGCGCCGCCTATCTGGTGGCGAAGGCGATCCGCACGGCGCGCGTGGTCGCGTTCGAGGATCTGGGGATGGAGGCGATCTACGAGTTCGACGTCCGCGACATGCCCGTCACCGTCGCCGTTGATGCGCAAGGCACCAGCGTCCACGAGACCGGCCCCCGCGAATGGCGCGCCCGCATCGGCCGCATCCCGGTGGCGACGGCCTGACCAGCGCCATCCGCCTCCGGAGAGCGCGAGGCGGTTCCGGCTCGCGCCAGCGCCTTCGCGTTGCCGTTCAGCCCCCGCCCCGTCAACGCTCATGCCCTCGGAGCGCGGCACCCCTGAGGATGGAAAACCGAAAACCGTAGGTCGGGTTAGCCCGAAGGGCGTAACCCGACAGGTCTCGCACCCACCCAAGGCCGCAAAGCAGCGTCGTCCCGACACCCCGGCACGTCGAGTTACGCTACGCTAGCCCGACCTACAGAACTTTCGTGTGCATCCGTGCTCTTCCGTGGCTGTATTTTCACGTTACGTTCGCCGCGAACGTCCCCGCAACCCCGGATGGCCAGACAGCAGCGCGTCGACCCCCGTCCGCACCGCTGCCCTCACCTCCCCCGAAATCGCGCGGTCGATCCGCTGCGTGAATAGGCTCTCGAAGTGCGCTTCGTCCTCGTCGAGGTCCCAGTCGACCGCGCGGAGCAGCGCCTCCGCTTCCGGCGGCATCGCCTCTGGCAGTTCACGTCCGGACAGCAGGCCCCAGACACCGGTCCAGCAACGGGCCAGCGCCAGCGGATGATAGCCGCCGCCCCCGAGCACCAGCAGGCGCGGCGTCCCGTCCGCATGCCTCGGGGCGTCCATGAGGATGCGCTCCACCACCTCTAGGAACAGCTGCGTGGAGATGCGGAACTTGCCCAATGGGTCCGGACCCAGGATGTCGGTACCCGCCTGCAGCACGACGACCGCGGGCCGGAACGACTCCATGACCGCCGGCCACAGGCGCCCGAACACGTGCCGGTACTCGTCGTCGTTCATGTCCCGCGGCAACGGCATGTTCACCGCGTTGGCCAGGGGACCGGTGTCCCCGACACCGCCACCCTCGAAGGGATAGGCATACGCGGTGTCCATATGCAGCGAAAGGGTCAACACATCGGGATCATCGCGAAACGCAGCCTCGACGCCGTCGCCGTGGTGGGCGTCGATGTCCACGTAGAGCACCCGCAAACCCTCTTGCCGCAGCCGCAGGATCCCCAGCACGGGATCGTTGAGGTAGCAGAACCCCCGCGCGGCATCCGTTCGCGCATGATGCATGCCGCCAGCCGGGTTGAAGGCGGTCCAACCCTCCAGCACCAACTCGGCGCCCTGGATGCTGCCGCGGGTGGCGGTGGCGGGCGTGGTGAAGAAGCCGGGGAAGAACGGGTTCTCGAAGTTGCCGACGTTGTGCCGCTGCCGGTACCGGTGCGCGACCCGGCCCTCCGCCTCGCACTGTTGCAGCGCGCCGATGTATTCGCGGGTGTGGAACCGTTCGAGTTCGACCGGCGTCGCCGGCCGCGAGATCCGGAACTCCGGCTCCGACAAGGCCCCGTAGGCCCGAATCAGGTCCAGGGTCAGCGAGACGCGGGGAATGCCCAGCGGATGGTTGTCGCCATAGGAATGCCGCCGGTAACGCTCCGCGCCGATCAGCACCGCCCTGCGCGTCGGGGCAATCCGGGATCTGTCGACACCTGCATTCAAACCAGTCACTCCTGCCGCGGGAAATCGGCTATCACCTGCCACGTCCTGATTATCACGGAAACGCCACAGAGGATCCCTTCGCGCGCAAGGCGTGCACCTACCAATTCCGGCCCTTGTGGGAGCGAGCCTGCTCGCGAACGCGCCGGCTTCTTTGCCTTTGCCCTGCGTTTATGCCATAAAGGCCGTACCGCCCGTTCTTCCCCGGGCCTCATCGAAACCCCTTTTAATGAAGGCGGCCCGCGCTCGCGCGGGCCGTTTTTTGTTCGACCGATACAGGAGCCAGACTGGCCATGACCGAGAAGCGACCCGTGCTGACCCTTTCTTCCCTGGACCTGCACCGGCTGGAGCAACTGCTGGAAGCCCAGCCGCCGGAAGCGCGGGCGTCACACGCCGCGTTGCTGGAGGAACTGGATCGCGCCACTGTGGTCGATCCCATCGCGATGCCGCCCACCGTCGTCACCATGAATTCCACCGTGCGTTTTCGCACCGAACCCGACGGCAAGGAATTCGAACGGACCCTGGTCTACCCCAGCGGTGTCGATGGCAGCGCGGAGAAGGTCTCGATACTCGCACCCATCGGCAGCGCGATGCTGGGCCTCTCGGTCGGCGACAGCATCGAATGGCCGGCGCCCCGCGGCGGGACCATGACCGTACGCATCATCGAGATCCTTTATCAACCCGAGGCCTCGGGCGAATTTCACCGCTAGCGGGACGCAGGCCCACCACAGGTGAGATGTTATACTGTTGCATCTCGAGGCCAGCGATGCTAAACAGACGGTCACACTCCGTCCGTGAGCCCCGAGATGATCGCGCCATCACCCGCCTCTGCCTCGCTCACCGCCCCACAGCCCGTCCCCAGGCTCCATACCGGGTCCTGCGACACGCCCGGCGGAATGGTTGGTATCTTCGAACCCGGGGTCCAGCTGGCCTTTTACCGCAGGCAGCCCGATCCGCGCATCGCCGCCTATCTCGAAGCGGCGGTACCGGCGATGCACGCCGGCAGGTCACTACTGGTACAGGCCGGCGGTGCGGTCCCTCTCGACCTGCCGGACCGCCCGGGCAGGGCTGCGCTGCTCGGGGACATCGAGTGGATCACGGGGTTGTATACCGATCTGCTCGGCTGCCCCGCCGCCGCGCTGCGCATCGAGGTACTCAGCAAGCCGATGTGTCCGCGCTTTCACGTCGACCGGACGGGCATCCGCTTGACCTGTACCTGGCGCGGGCCCGGCACCGAGTTTCTGGACGATGCCTGGGTCAACCGCGAACGGCTCGGTGCCGGCAGTGGCGGACGCCCCGACGAAGAATCCGGACTGCTGCGTTCCGGTGCGGCGGTGGCCCGCGTGCCCACGTTCGCCGTCGCACTGCTGAAGGGATCGCTGTGGCAGGGCAACGACGGCCGCGGCCTGATCCATCGCTCGCCGGCCATCCCGGCGGCAGACGCACCACGCGTGATGATGTCGCTGGATGCCGTCTGGGAGCGTTGACCCCACAGCGTCCGCCCTCGCCCTGAACGCGGAGACCGCAGCATCGCGTTCGCCCGCTTCTTGCGCAGCACGCGTTGCGCAGCACTGCCGGCTGGACCCGCTTGCCCGATCCGTTTCCGGTCTGGGGAACGCCCCCGGCGAGGCCACATGAACCGTGCGCGCGGGCGCCGGAGACGGCATCCCGGGGGGTGACGCTCAGCGGTCGGGGCGCAGCAGCCACTCGGGTTCGACCTGGACCGTGACCTCTCCCGCCGTGAACCAGATGATGCCGTCCTGGATCACGCACTGGAGGCTCATGTTCCGGGACGCGAGCGCGGCCAGGGCCTCGCCGGTTTCCACCGGCAGACGCAGCACGGCGAGATTCCGCTGACCCGAGAGCGCCTCGCCGTGTTGGCGCCACCAGACGTCCACGGTGCGCCCATAGGTCAGGACAACCACCCGCTTTGACTGCCCGCAGGCCTTGCGGATGTCGCGCGGGTCGGGCGTACCCACGTCGATCCAGCGCTCGATCAAGCCGGTTGGGTCCTGTTCGAAGAGATCCGCCTCGTCCTCGGTGGACAGGCCCCGGCCGAAACGCAGGCCGTCGCTGGCGTACAGGGCAAAGGCCAGCAGGCGCACCATCAGGCGCTGATCGGTCTCCGAGGGGTGCCGGGCCAGGGTCAGCGGATAACTGCCGTAGTGCTGGCGATCCATGTCCGAGACATGCAACTCCGCCTTGAAAATCGTGGCCTTCAGGGCCATGGGAAAAGGTCAGGCTGGACGAGCGTGGACATGACGGCTCCGGTGGACACTGGCGGAAGGAATGCGATGATCCCGGCATCGTACCAAAGCGGCGCCTCGGGCCATTGGATCACCATGGCCCGGCCGCGCAACCGGCCCGCGGCGTCGACGTCGATCAGCGGGTCATCCGGGTTCCCCCTTCGCGTCCGCCCCTGTACGCTGGACGCCTGTTCCCCGAGAAGCCATTCCTGGAGGTAGGGACCATGCGCAGCCTGTTCACGATCATGATGCTTTCCATGGCCAGCGTCAGCGCCCAGGGCGGTACGCCGACCGACCCGGCGACCTCCATCGCCCTGCCGGAACCGAATCGCAGCGGCGAGGTATCCATCGAGGCGACCCTGGACCAGCGGCGCTCTGTGCGGAGCTACGGTTCGGCGGCATTGTCGCTGCAGGAAATCGCGCAACTGGTCTGGGCTGCGCAGGGCGTGACGGAACCGCAGGACGGACTGCGCACGGCCCCATCGGCCGGCGCGACCTTTCCGCTGGAGATCGATCTGCTGGTGACCGGGAGCGACGATCTGGAGGATGGGGTGTACCGGTACCGGCCGCGCGAGCACAGCCTCGTGCAGCGCATCGCCGGCGACCGCCGCCGCCACCTTCACGATGCCGGACTGGGACAGACGGCCATCCTGGAAGCCCCGGTGGTCTTGGTCATGTCCGGCGTGACGTCCCGGACCGCGCGGCGCTACGGTCCCCGCGCGGAGCGCTATGTGCACATGGAAGCGGGCCACGCCGCGCAGAACGTCTACCTCCAGGCAACCGCCCTCGACATCGGCACCGTCGTCATCGGTGCTTTCCGCGACGAAGCGGTATCCTCGGCGCTACGGCTCAACCAGGGCGAGCAGCCGCTCTACCTCATGCCGCTCGGCAAGCTGCGCTGATGCCGACCGGCGCCGCTCGAAACGACATCACCGACGACGGGAACGATTCATGACGGAACCGACCATACAACGCGGAAACCTCTGGTTCTGGCTGATCCTGAGCCTGGCCTCGGCGCTCGCGATCATCGGCCTCGGCCTAGGGCTCGAGCCTCGCGGCGCCGCGGTCCTGCGCGCCCCGCTGCATTCACCGGCGGCCGGCGCCTTCGGCTTCGGCCTGCTGCTGGTCTGGGCCGCGTTTGCCTATGCGCTGTCGGCGGGGCGGGCCGCAGGAAGTCGCGATCTCTTGCTGGCCATGCTCAACCTGGGCCTGCCCCTGCTGCTGATGCTGCTCTGGCTCCAGGAATCGCATGCGCTCGCATTGCTGGCCGCGGCAGGCTGGAGCGCAAGCCTGGTGCTGATGGGCATCCGGCTGTTCCAGCGGGAAGCCATCGCCGGACTGATGGTCTTGCCGATCTTCGGGGCCAGTCTGACCGGCATGATGCTGTCGCTCACCCTGTGGCTGATGCCCGCCGCCTAGTGGGACTCGATCAAACGAGGTCTCTCGGAATGGTCACGTCCCAATTGCGCGAGTAGACACGGCGCTCGCCCTCAAAGGCATCCAGTTCCGCGTGCAGCAGGAAATGCTCGGGCGTGGACCGCAGCACCGTTCGGGTGACGGTACGCACCTCCCAGTCGCCGCGCCGGAAGCCTCGCTCCCAGAGGGTTTCGCCGCGGGTGGAATTGAAGTCGTCGCCGCGGTAGCTGTACCACTCCAGGGCCTTGCGCTGCATCTCCAGATCGATCTTCCGCAACAGAACGGTGCCGCTGTCGTTCACGACCTCCAGCGTCGAACGGTCCTCGGCGAGGTCGCGGATCACGCGCCAGTTGTGCGCCTGCGGCGTCTGCTGGCGGATGGGCGTCGAGGCCGGGCCGACTTCGGGCGGCTCAAAGCCGATCCGGGCGTCCTCGGCATCGCGCGGTGGTCGCACCGGCAGGACAAGACGGCTCTGACCGGTGATGATGCGCAGGCGGAAGGGCTCGGGTGACGGCCAGGCGAGGGGCCAATACGACGTGGAAATGGACAGGCGGATCCGGTGACCCGCGGGAAACGATTGCGCGACATCATTGCACTTGACCCGCACGCGGTAGATGCGCCCCGGCTCCAGCGGCTTTGGTGCTTCGGAGCTTTCGCGGTGGGTCAGATTCAGCAAACCATAGGTGATCCGGGTCGCCTTGTCGTCGGGCGCCACATCGGAGAGCCGCACCGCAACCATCGCCACCGGCCGGTCCACGCTCACCTGCAGTTCCACCATCGTCGCACCGAGGATCTCCAGCCGCTCCTCCAGCGGGGCGCTGGTGAAGACCAGCGCCCCGCCATCCTCCTCGCGCTGATCGTGGGGCAGATCCGGAGTTGCGGCATAGGAACACCACTTTCCGGCGAAGAGTCCGACACTGAGCGGCGAGCGCAGGGTCATTTCGCGCTCGGGTACCGAACGGTCGTCCGATTCCAGGACGCCCGGCCAGGCCAGGGTCAAGGCTTGGCGGGTCACCTTGTCTGATGGCCAGCAGGACTCCCCCACCCACCGGCCCGGCCGCTCATCGTAATAGGTGGTGGGCGGCACGCTGTCCTGCATCCAGGCGCGCAGCATCGGCTCGTTCATGATTCCCGTGTTCCGGCCCTTCAGCCAGTGGTCCCACCAGCGCAGGCATTCCTGCAGGAAGCCAATCGCCGGACCCGGCACACCCTGGTGCGGATACTTGTGGCTCCAGGGCCCCACCAGGCCCATCCGCGGCACCTGCAGGTGCGCCAGCATCCGGAACACGGCATTGGAATAGCCGTCCGCCCAGCCGCTGACCGTCATCACCGGACACTGCACCGCCGACCAGTCCTCGCAGATGGACCCGTGTTTCCAGTAGTCGTCCCGGCGTTGATGGCGCAGCCACTGCTCCAGCCACAGACCGCTGCCTTCGAGACGCTCGAACCAGAGCTCGCGCCAGCGTTCGCCCACCAGCTCGGGATCGGGCGGCAGCGAGTTGTAGGCGAACATGGTCGAGGCCCAGGACAGGTTGTCGCCGAGCAGGCAGCCGCCCATGTGATGCACGTCGTCGGCGTAGCGGTCATCGGTGGAACAGACGCTGACGACCGCCTTCAGGGCCGGCGGGCGCATCGCGGCGATCTGCAGCCCGTTGAAGCCGCCCCACGAGATGCCGATCATGCCCACCTCCCCGCTGCACCAAGGCTGCCGGGCCAGCCAGCGGATCACCTCGGCACCGTCGTCCAGTTCCTGCTGCAGGTACTCGTCCTGCAACACCCCCTCGGAGTCGCCGCTGCCGCGCAGGTCCACGCGCAGGCAGGCGTAGCCGTGCCCGGCGAAATAGTGGTGCATCCGGTCGTCGCGGTCCCGGGTGGAATCGCGCTTGCGGTAGGGGATGTATTCCAGAATCGCGGGCACCGGGTCATCGACGGCATCCTCCGGCCGCCACAAGCGTGCCGCCAGCCGCACACCGTCCGGCAGGGTGATCCACAGGTGTTCCTTGCTCCGCACCCGCCGGGGAAATTCGCTCCTGGTCTTCGCGCTGGTCATGGCGCGGGCGGCCGCATCGGCTCATTGGCACGGGCGAATTCCATCGGCAACCGGGCAAGAACCCGTTCGTACTTCCTTTTCACTTCGGCATGATCCTCGCCGCCCACGAAGATGACGGCCACTTCATAGCTGTAACTGTCCTGATACGGCAATCGCGAGAGCTGCGTGCCCTCGTTCACCGCGATCTCGATCACCACACCCGGAGCCCCGGACTCGATCGCCTCGATCTCGCTCTGGCGGGGTACTCGGGTCACCAGGGCATCCTCGTACCTGCGCACCATGAACTTCGCCGCGAATCGGAACTGCCCCTGCCTGCGAGGCATCTTCGGCTCGCGCCCCAGCCCCAGGTCGATCATCACCTGGTGGTGATAGCAGCCGTCGACCATCTGGAACAGCGGCGCATGCGACTTGGAGATGCGGCAGTTGATCTCCAGCAGCCAGATGCGGTCGGTGTCCTCCTCCCAGTAGAACTCGATGTTGAACGGCGCGTTGTCGTAGCCGACCTGGTGCATCACCCGGGACGTGATCTCCACCATCCGCTGCTGCACGGATTCCGGCAAGGTCCCTGGGTACTCGTAGCTCGTAAACGAGGAGCCCGTCGAACCTTCCCGTTGGGAATCGACGACACCGTAGACCTGCAATTCACCCCGATACACGTATCCCTCCAGCGTACACTGGCGACCCGCCGAGATCAGCGATTCGGCAATACAGTAGTTGCCATCGACGCTGGCGATCTCCTCGGGAAGCTCGGCGAACTCCAGGATCAGATTGAAGGGGTCGCCAAAACGGCGGATCCCGGAACGGATCCGCCCAATCGCGTGCCGAAAATCCTTTTCGTTCTCGATCAGAAACCCCAGGTGCGAAAGCACGGCCTTCACCGGCTTCAGCCAGAAGGGAAACGCGAGGGTCACCTGGCTGAGTGGATCGTCGGCAAAGGGATCGACTGCGCAGAACTCCGCAATGTGATCCGGCACGGCCTTGGCCTGCTCCAGGCGACTCCAGTACTTGTGTTCGCACTTGAGCACGGCCTCCAGCGTGGGACCCGGCAATCCGGCCGCCTGCCGCAGAATCGGCAGTACCGTGCTCACCGGAAAATCCCAGTACCCAACCACCGCATGCACATCCCCCGGAAACTCGCGCAATTGCCGGCGCCCGTCCTCGAGCAATTCCCGCACCGGAAAACCCGTTCCGCTCTTGAGCTCCCGGTGCGTGAAAAGGGTGTGGAATGCGTACTGGTCCGCGTCAGGCAGGGTCTTCAGTTGGGCCAGATGAAAGTCATCCAGGCCGACGACGAAGATGTTCCGCTCTCCCGCCGAATCGGAAACGGCCATATCGTGTGCACCTCCAGTGCGTTGTCCAGGCATGATCCCATGGTGGCCTCGCGCCAGCCGGAAGATCCAAGTCCGGGGACATCGACCCGATGGTAGCGCGGGATGCCCTGTACCCGGACGCGATACTCTGAAGTCTAGAGGGTTTTTGTGGCATCGTTCGGCTTCGCGTCCTCCTGGCGCGCCGACAAGCCGGGTTATTTGACGCAATGCACAACAACTTCAATACTATAAGGCGACTTTATCCTCGGCCGGAAGGCTGAAGACGCTCCCCCAAGAGACCCACCCACCATGAGCCATCTCCCCGAAGATACGCTGGCACCGCCGCCGACCGACCGCACCTCGGAAACCGACGACCAGCGTATCGAAAACATCCTGCCACTGCCCCCGCCTGCGCACCTGATCCAGTTTTTCCCGATCCGGAACACGCCGGCGGAAGCTTTCATTTCGGACACCCGTCGCAACGTGCGCGACCTCGTGCAAGGCCACTCCGACCGCCTGCTCGTCGTCATCGGGCCGTGCTCGATTCACGACCCCGTCTCCGCACTCGAATACGCAACGCGGCTGAAGGCGGAGCGTGACCGGCTGGGCGAGGATCTAGAGATCGTGATGCGCGTCTATTTCGAGAAGCCGCGTACGACGGTCGGCTGGAAGGGTCTGATCAACGATCCTTCGCTCAACGGCAGTTTCCGCATCAACGAGGGTCTGCGCATCGCCCGCGACCTGCTCGTGCGCATCAATCAGGCCGGCGTTCCCGCCGGCTGCGAGTTTCTGGACGTGATCTCGCCCCAGTACATCGGGGACCTGGTCTCCTGGGGCGCGATCGGCGCCCGGACCACGGAATCGCAGGTGCACCGGGAACTGGCCTCCGGACTGTCCTCGGCCGTGGGGTTCAAAAACGGCACCGACGGCAATGTGAAGATCGCCGTCGCGGCGATCCTGGCCGCCCGGCAGCGCCACCACTTCCTGTCCGTGCACAAATGCGGCCAGGTGGCGATCGTCGACACCCTGGGCAATGCCGATTGCCACATCATCCTGCGCGGCGGGGTACAGCCGAACTACGACCCGGCCAGTGTCGATGCCGCCTGCGCCCAGTTGGCGAAGGTCAATCTCCCCGAGCGGTTGATGATCGATCTCTCCCACGGCAACACCCCGGGCGGCTTCCGGCAACAAATGGTTTCCGGCACCGCGGTCGCCGAGCAGATCGCCGCGGGCGATCCCCGCATCATGGGTGTGGCCGCGGAATCCCACCTGATCGAAGGCCGGCAGGATCTGAAGGCGGGCCAGCCGCTGGTCTACGGGCAGAGCATCACCGACCCCTGCATCGGCTGGGACGATTCCGTGCAACTGCTCGAGCAACTCGCCCAAGCCGTGCGCGCACGGCGCAGGCTGGCAGCCCAGGGGGCGAAGCCGGCCTCCGCGCCCGCCACCGCCTGAGCCCGTGAGGACGGCACACCGCCGTCCTCACCTGCCCGGCCGGTCCTCAGAGGCGTTCCGCGACTACAAACCCTCCTCGCGCGGCAGAAGCACCTGGAAGCGGGTGCCTCCGGGTCCGCTGGAGCAGAGGATGATGGCGTCCATTTCGTCGACGAGGCGCTTGACGATGCTGAGACCCAGGCCGGAGTGCCCGGCGCCCTTGGTCGAGGTCACCGGCGAGAACAGCCGGTCCATGACCTCCTGCGGTAGACCGGGGCCATTGTCCTCGACCGACAACTCGGTATACCGACGCCCATTCAGGCTCACTGGGTCGCGCGTAACGACGTGAATTTTTCCATTTTCATCAAGAGCTTCTGCTGCATTCTTCAATAAATTTGTCAGAATCTGCCGCAGGTGATCGGGCGATTGGGCCAGCGGTGGATCGCGCTCCGCGAGATCCACCTTCAACGTGATGTTGCGGGCGCTGCAGACCGATGCTGCAAAGATGTCGGTGATCTGGCGCACCTCGCGGTGCAGCGACGACGACGTCTCCTCCACGGTCTGCGGGGCCTCGCGCATCCGCAGCAGGATCCGGCCCACGCGCTCGATCTCCTCGCGGATCACGCCCAGCTCCAATTGCGCTTCGTGTTCGTCGCCCAGCTTGATCCGCAGCATCGCCAGGTAGTTCTGGATGATGCTCAGCGGGTTGCCCGCCTCGTGCACCATTTCGCGGATGCGTCGTTCCAACCGCTCCTGGTCCGGCGCCTGCGTCTGCGTCACCGCCGCCTCGGCGCTCAGCGCCCGGGCGATCTCGCGACCCATCGCGGCGACGAACGCGCTGCGGTCCTGCATCTGCGCCAACTGCGATGCGTCGACGCCGAGCACCAGCGCCCCGAGGGGCCCGGACTCCGCGCGCAGCGGCTGGATCCACAACGGCCCCGCCCCGCAGATCGCGACAATCTGCCGGTCGGCGACCGGTAGCGCGTCGAGGCCTTCGCCGGTGAACTGCACGGAGCGGTTCTCCAGCACCGCGTCCACGACCAGGCTCCGGCCGGCTTCCAGGGGAAGGATGAACGCCGGATCCGGGTCCTCGTCGACCCACGCGTGCAGGAAGGGCGCATCGCCATCGGCAAGGAACAGCAGGCTGCGTTCCACGCCGAAGGTCAGGAACAGGACGCGCTGCACCATCAGGCGCCGGCGCAGCAGATCCCCGGCTTGGGCCAGTTCGCCCTGCAACTGGGACAACCGGTTCAGGTCCTCCAGGCGCTGGCTCAGGGCCAGCCTTGCGGTCTGATCCCACTCGCCGTCGGCGTCGATGTCGATCTGCAGGGAGCGGGCCATTCGGGCGACATCCTCCCTGACCCGGCCGCGCAACTCCTCGGTCAGGCCTTCGTTGAACCCGAACAGGGTATCGGCCGCGGCCAAGGCATCCTCGCCGATCGGGCCCGGGCGGCCCATCGCATAGCCGAGGTTCACCAGCTTCACCAGGTGGTGGGCATCCTGCACGGCCAGCGCCGGTTCCAGGTGGTACCGGACCGCATCGACGATGAACGGGCTGAGGCCCCATTCCTCCATCAGGCTCGCGGCCAAGTGACAATGGTCGGTGCCGTAGACGGCCCTCTCCGCGCGGAGCAGTGCCTGATCGTCGCCGGCCTGCTCGAGCATGGGCCCATACCGGGGCTCATCGTCGCTCAGGCGGGCCAGGCGGCCGATGTCCACGAACAGGCCGCTCAGGTAGGCCTCCTCCGGCCGGGGATAGCCGGTCAGCACGGCGAGGACCTGGCTCAGATTCGCCGTCACCAGGGCGGTGCGCCAGACCCGCTTGAGAAAGCGCCGATCCTGGGCGTTGAACTGGCCGAACAGCTGCTTCATCGCCAGCGTCATCACCAGTGTCCGGACGACATCCGTACCAAGGTTGAGCACGGCACGATCCAGGGAATCGAAACGCTTGCCCCGATAGTAGAAGCTGGAATTGGCAACGGCGATGATGCGGGCGGTCGCCCCGGTATCCTGCAGGATGATCGCGCTCAGGGTGTGCAGGTCAGCCTGATCGTCCTGCACCGTGTCCAGGATGCGCACCAGCAACTGCGGCAGGCTGGGCAGGAAATCGCTGGCGCGGCTCGCCTGGGCCATGCCTAGAATCCGAGACCCGTCATCGGCGTACCGGTGCAGGATCCGGAACGGATCGACCTCGCCGTGCTTCCTCCAGACATGCTTTTGCCCCCAAGCCCCGGTTTGCAAGGCCGAGTCCCGGATCGGGACCTGCGCCTTTTCCGAGTACCCATGTTGTGCGCCTGACTATACTGCCGCACCAGTGCACATACCAAATGCGGCCGGAGCCGGGTCGATCAAAGGCGTCCGATCCACTCCATCAGGCTACCGCCCTCCTCCCGCATCCGCCGCAGTCTCTCGGCCAGATCCTGCTGGGAACCGAAGCGCTGCCGGTCATAGCCATGAGGGCTCCGCGGTACCGGCCGGGGCTCCGGCGCGTCCGGTGGCTCCCTCCGACCGCTGCCCTCGCGCCCGGCAAGGCCGAAATCCGGACGCGGCTCCGGTGATGCCGGTGCGCTCTTCGGGCTCCGGTGGTCCACCGCCACCCGTACGTCGGCGGTCGCTGGCCTCGGCTCCGGTACCGCTGTGTCGCTGTCCATGCCGGGCTTTACCGTGGCGTCCACCCCGAAGTCCGCACCTTCGTGCGCGCCGTCCTCCGCCGACGCTTCCGCCTCATCCTCTGCCGATGGCTGCATCGGTCGCACCACCGGTTCTTCGGTGGATTCTTCCGCCAGTCGGTGCGCCGGAGGTTGCGCGGGCACAGCCAAACGGAGCCGCAGTTCCCGCAGCACGTCGGCATGGCGGTCCGGCTCCAGGATCAGGCGGTCGAGCAGACGCGGGAGGTCCAGACCGGGCTCACCGAAGCGCTCCCAATAGGACGTATGCAGTTCCTCCAACCACTGCGCCAGCAGGCGCGGATCCTCGACTTCATCGAAGGCCTTGATCCAGCCGGCGTACAGGGCCTCGAGCCGATCCGGCTCCGTGCCTG
>SKJG01000052.1 GCA_007116035.1 Thioalkalivibrio sp. | reverse complement strand
GTCGCCTACGACCGCCTGATCCTCGCCCCCGGCATCGACTTCCGCTGGAACGCCATCGAGGGCTACGACGCGGCTGCCGCCGAGGTCCTGCCCCATGCCTGGAAGGCCGGCCCGCAGACGGCGCTGCTGCAGGAACAGATCAAGGCGATGGCCGACGGCGGCGTGGTCGCGATCGTCGCCCCGCCGAATCCCTACCGCTGCCCGCCCGGCCCCTACGAGCGCGCGGCCCTGATCGCCCACTACCTGCAGCGGCACAAGCCGAAGTCCAAGGTGGTGATCTACGACACGAAGGACGCCTTCTCCAAGCAGGGCCTGTTCCAGGCCGGATGGGAACGCCACTACCCCGGCATGATCGAATGGGTCGGCGGCTTCGAGACCGACGGAGGAATCCAGCGTGTAGACCCCGAGGCGATGACCCTGCATACCACGTTCGACGACTTTCACGCCGACGTGATCAACGTGATTCCGCCCCATACGGCGGGCCGTGTCGCCATCGACTCCGGCCTCACCGATGACTCGGGCTGGTGCCCGGTGAATTTCCGTGACCTCGAGTCCACACTGGCGAAGAACGTGCATATCATCGGCGATGCCATCGTCAGCAGCGCCCTGCCCAAATCGGCCTACATCGCCGCCTCCACAGCCAAGGTCGCGGCGGTCGCAGTCATCGATCACATCAACGGCCGCGAACCCGGCAAGCCCGCCTACTTCAACACCTGCTACAGCCTGCTGACCCCGGAGCACAGCATCTCGGTCTCCGGCGTCTACGAGGCGGTGACGGACGCGGATGGCGAGCAATCGGTGGTGGGCGTGGGCGACTCGGTGGCGATATCGCCGGCGGGCGCCGATGACCGGTTCCAGAACCGCGAGGCCCGCTACGCCGCCAGCTGGTACGACAACCTGGTCGACCAGGGCTTCGGTTGACGGTGTGACCCGCCCTGCCCCCGCAGCCACCATGCGGCTGCGGGGCAATGATGCTGTCGGCAGCACCCGGGCCTGACTATTCGTCCCGGACAGGCGACCCGCATCGAGGAACCCGAATCGCGCGTTAGAGCGGGCCTCGCACCGGGGTAGTGGACCAAACGTCCGGTGATGCCGTGGACAACGACTCAAATAGAGGAATAACCGTCTGTGAACATTCTACGAAACATGCTGGCGATCATTGGTGCGGTCGCCATCATCGCCGGTCTCGCAGGCTTCGTGGCCGCACAGAATTTCCTGGCAAAACTGGATCCGGAAGCCCCGGCCATGTACACGGAATTCGCCAAGCGCTACATGGAGAACCTCGATCCCGCCGTCGCCATGGTGCGCAAGGTCCGGGTCGAGGACGGACTCAGCATCGATGACGTGATCGATTCGATGAAGAGCCTGGCCGCCGGCCACAACATGCTCTACGTGGGCGACGCCCCGTTCTCCCGGCAGGTGGAGGCGGTCACGGGCGAGCCGTATCGCTACGTCAACTTTCTCTCCTTCTGCGACGTCGGCGTGGGCGCGATGATGGCGGACTACCACAACGCCTACACGGCCTTCATGCCCTGCCGCATCGCCCTGGTCCAGGACGACGACGGCACCCTGTGGCTGCAGATGATGGACCTCGACATGATGATTTACGGGGGCAAGCCCTTGCCTCCCGATCTGCGCGAAGGGGCCCTATGGGTCAGTGCCACCCTGAACGACATTCTGGAGGGCGCCGCCAGGGGAGACTTCTAAAGCAGGAACCCTTCATGGTGAGTCGGCCGGCGGCCCCCTCAGGGGCCAGGCCGCACCCCTCACCCCAGGCTCGCCCCAGCAGCTGTCCGGTGCGCTGCTTCCGTTTGGCCTATTACATGCTACATTCAGGGTTGGAATTCATCTGGACGCCTTCCCTGCCCTGTGAAAAGCCTGAACAGCTACCTGCTCATCGCGTCAGCAATCCTGTTCCTGGGCGTCGTGACCTTCGGGGCCATCGCCGTCATGAGCGTGCACGCCGTCAGCGAAAAGGCGCGCATGATCGAGACGGAGGCCCGAAACATCGCATTCATCGGTCGCCTGCAGGACCAGGCCCATCAGCTTCTATTGGTCAAGCATCACTACCTGCTCGATCCACAGAGGCACGCGTTCGCCCAGGACCGGGCTATGTCCATACTGACCGACCTCCAGGCCGACCTCTCCGGCTACATCGCATACGAGGAGGCGGCGGACTACCCGGAAAGCCTGGAAGAGGTGCGGCTACTGCGGGAGCTCGACGCGGTGATTCGAAACCTGGCCCCGGTCACGTCCCCCGTCGAAAATGCACTCGCCGAAACCCTGCCGCCGCACGTCGTTGCGCAGCAACTTCTGCAGCAGGGTGAACAGATCACGCATCTGCTGTCTGAGATCAACGCGCTGCACTTCGATATCATCACCCGAAAGATCGGCATGGCCGACGCACGTTTCAGCCTCCTCTTCCAGATTTTCCTCGCACTGTCCATCCTGGGGCTCTCCCTCGTCTGGCTGGGTTACGTCCTGCACTCGCGATACATCGTGGGCCCCGTGAAGTCGCTGGCCCGGACGGCTCGGCGACTCGCGGCAGGCGACCTGTCCGCCCGCGCCGACACTCACTCCAGGACCGAGATCGGCGTCCTGTACTATTCCTTCAACGAGATGGCGGAGACCATCCAGCGGCATGAGCGCGATCTCTCCGAACTGACGCACGAGCTGGAGCGACGTGTCGAGGACCGCACCCGGAGCCTCGAACAGGCCTATGCCTCGCTGCAACGCACGCAGGAGGATCTGGTCCGGATGGAGCGCATGGCTACCCTCGGCCAGGTCGCCACCACCGTCAATCACGAGGTCAAGACGCCGCTGAACGCGCTCTATATCAATCTGCAGCTGCTGAAGCGCAGGGCCCGCGCAACCATGCCCGCTGATTCCACCGCGCACGCGGAGATTGCCGACCTCGTCGCCGTGATCGACCGTGAAGTGCTGCGGATCAGTTCGTATCTGGATGAATTCGTCAACTATGCACGTTTCCCAGCGTCGCGTCCGCGGCGTGCGGATGCGAACGGCATCGTGCGTGAGGTCATGGACATGTTCAGCCAGAAGGCCGAGGAGGCGGGCGTTCGCATGAAGGCGAAGCTGGATGCCCGCCTGCCCCCCTTGCTGCTGGACGAGCGCAAGGTGTCCCAGGCGCTGATCAACCTCTGTGCGAACGCCTTCGATGCCATGCCGCAGGGCGGCACGCTCACGCTCGCCACCCGGGAAGAGGACGAGTGCGGGCTGATCGAGGTCTCGGATACCGGGAACGGCATCAGCCCCGAAGACCTGGAGTATATCTTCACGCCCTTTTTCACCCGCAAGGAGACCGGCCTGGGGTTCGGCCTCGCGATCGTGCACCGCATTGCCGAGGACCACGGCGGCTCCGTATCCTGCGTCAGCCAGGCCGGCCAGGGCTCCACGTTCACTCTGCGTCTGCCGATCTCCGGGTCCGAAAGACCGGCAGACGCGGAACCGAACCTGACCGAGCTCGAATGCAGCACCACCTGACCAGCAGCCGAGCCGGTTGAACCGAGCGGCGATCTTCCCTGGCGCTGAGCCACACAACGAACCCCGGCATCTGCTTCGCCACACCAACCCTTTGCCTGCATCCAACACCCGGGAGACGGACGACACCTTGGAACACTCGATTCTGATCGTCGACGACGACAAGCTGACCCGGGAGACGCTGTCCCGGGCGCTGTCCGACAACTACACGACCTATGCGGTGGGCAGCGGCGTGGAGGCCCTGGAACTCCTCCAGGTCGAACTGGTCTCGGTCGTGCTCGCGGACCTGGTGATGCCAGGCATGGGCGGCATGGAGTTGCTGGAAGCCGTCAACAAGCTCGAACACCGTCCCATGGTGATCCTGATCACCGGCCAGGGAAGCGTCGACTCCGCGGTCGAGGCGATGAAGAAGGGCGCCTACGACTACCTTCCCAAGCCCATCAGCATCGATCGACTGGAGGTGCTGATCCTCAAGGCCGTGGAGGCCCTGAAGCTGCGCAACGAGAACACCCAGCTGAAGCGGAGGTTCATCGAGCGTTACAGCGACGTCGCCATCGTCGGCCAGTCCCCGGAGATCCAGCAGCTCCTCGCGCAGGTGGAACAGGTCGCCAGGACCAACGCCACCGTGCTGATCGAGGGCGAAAGCGGAACCGGCAAGGAGATGATCGCCAATATCATCCACTACAACAGTGACCGTGCACTCGGACCCTTCGTGAAGGTGAACTGCGCGGCCTTTTCGGAAGGCATCGTCGAATCCGAACTCTTCGGCCATGAACGCGGTGCCTTCACCGGTGCCATCACCACCAAGAAGGGGCGCTTCGAACTCGCCGATGGCGGAACCCTGCTGATCGACGAGGTCGGCGATCTGCCCCCTTCCGTTCAGGTAAAGATCCTGCGCTTTCTGCAGGAGCGTACCTTCGAGCGCGTCGGCGGGCACCGGGACCTGAAGGTGGACGTGCGGGTCGTGTCCGCCACCAATCAGAGCCTGGAGGACCTCGTTGCCGCGGGGCGATTCCGCGAGGATCTCTACTACCGTTTGTGCGTCGTCAAGCTCAAGGTTCCGCCGCTGCGCGAGCGCAGTCAGGACATCGACATCCTGAGCAACCACTTCCTGTGCCATTACAGTGAGACGCACAACCGCGGCATCGACGGCATCAGCGACGAGGTGCTGGACTTGATGCGTCAGCATGCCTGGCCCGGGAACGTTCGTGAATTGATGAACTGCATCGAAAGCATGGTGGTGACCTCCACCGGCAAGGTCATCACCCTCGACAACCTGCCCGAGCACCTGCTCAGCAAGTGCGCGGCCATGCAGGCCGACGCCGATCAGGGCGGCGCCCTCGCCACGATGGAGCGCAAGCTGATCGCCGAGACCCTGGAGCAGACCGGCGGCGACAAGCCGGAGGCGGCCCGCATCCTCGGCATCGGTCTGCGCACTCTCTACCGGAAGATCGAACGCTGGGGGCTGTGACCGCCTGACCCCCTTTCATTGTCACTTTGACATTCCGTTTGCCATTGTGACATCCGCGCCCCACCCGCCAGACACGCAAGGCGTTGATTCCTATCAAACCCGAGTGTGGCTCGCTTCTTGCAGAAAAGTTCCCAAGAGGCGCGTTGTCATGACGCGAAACCTGGAGTGCGGCTCGTTTGCGTTTCTTCAACGCCGGCGAGTCGCAACGGGATCTGGACCGATCCCGTCGTCCCGCCACTCCGGCCCCTCGAGGGCAGTTCACAACAACGCAGGATTCGAGTTTGACCGCGACGGGACCTGACCCGCGCGTCTTGATTCCACACTGGGGAGGATGACCATGCAGAGAAGACAACGAACCCACGGCCTGTTGGGCACGGCGGCCGCCGCCGTGCTCCTGGCCATGACGCTGGGGCTCGCCGGTTGCGGCAGCGATGGCGATGATGGAGCGCAAGGGCCGCCAGGGCCACCAGGTCCTCCCGGACCCGGTCTGGAGCCAACAGAACCCCTTGCGGGGGTGAAGCAACACATGCAGGACTTTGGCGCCACCATGGATGCCACCGGAAGCCATGCTGGGCTGCTCGGCGAGGTCACCGCCTGCTCCGCCTGTCACGGTGGACCCGGTTCGGCTGTGCCCTTCAGCACCGCCCACGCACAACCTGTTCCTGACATTGCAACGGCGCGCATTGACGCCGTAAGTGTATTGACGCCGGACGCCGTAAGTGTAACGTCGACCAACCCGACCACCATCGGAGTCACGTTCACCGTGGACGGCTACACCGATGAGTCGGCCAATGTCGAAGTCACCCTCGCCAAGTGGGTAGACGGGACCTGGATCAGCATGCTCCAGCGTGACCGCCAGACCGGCGACGGCCCGCGAGTCATCCGTGCCGGCAACCTGCGCTACACTGTGCTTGAAGGGGTAATAACGCAGCCCTCCCCGCCCGACGAGCCGGGTTTCACCACCTTCACCACCACCATCAACAGCGACGGCGACCAATGGGGCGCTTCCGATGGCGCTGCCATCAATTTCAGCGTTGGCGCCGTCTGGCAACAAGACGATCAGGCGCAGGCGGCCAATTACGCCGATGCCGGCACGCCCTACTTCGGCTATGTGCAGGGCATCCTCGACGGCATCGAAGCGGCCGCCGGCACTAGTTGGGACGAAGATGCGATCTATCGCGTCGGCGTGACCAGCCGTAGCCCCGAGGTGTCCCGCTTCAACGCGATCGGCTACTTCACGGGCACTGGGCTTCCGGCGACGAACCCGAACCCGGTCATGACCCAGGCGTCGTGCAATAGCTGCCACGGCGAAACAGTCGCGCTGGGCCCGCACGGCAACCAGCGATTCGAACCGGAACTCTGCACCACCTGTCACAACCCCTTCACCTTCGATCGAAGGGAGTCGATCGCCGAGGTAGACGGCTGGGTCAACATCGATTCCGCGCTGATGATGCACAAGATCCACGCCGGCATCGACGGCTACAGGGTCGATGGCAGCGACTACAGCGAAGTCCGGTTCCCGGATTGGCT
>SKJG01000011.1 GCA_007116035.1 Thioalkalivibrio sp. | reverse complement strand
GTGCTGGCCGATTGGGATCACCCGTACCTGACCATGGACTACCGTGTCGAGGCCGATACCATCCGCGCCCTGGGACGGATCATGGCCAGGGATCACGTGCAGATGGGCGAGAAGCCGGTGCACTGGTGCGTGGACTGCGGCTCGGCCCTGGCCGAGGCGGAGGTGGAGTACGAGGACAAGATCTCGCTGGGGATCGACGTCCGCTTCCGAGTCTCTGACGAGATCGATCTGCTGCGGCGCATGAATCTAGAGGGCGATTCGGACGGTCCGGTGAGCGTGGTGATCTGGACCACGACCGCCTGGACGCTCCCGGCCAACCAGGCAGTCGCGGTGAATCCGAACCTGGGCTACGTGCTGATCCAGTTCGAACGCGAACGCCTGCTCCTTGCCGAGGATCTGATGGAAGGCAGCTGCGAGCGTTATCAACTGGGGGAGTGCCGGATCGTCGGACGCGCCAGCGGCTCGAGTCTGGAGGGGCTGCAGTTGCAGCACCCGTTCCTGGACCGCGAGGTGCCCGTGATCCTCGGCGATCACGTGACGACCGAGGCGGGCACCGGCTGTGTCCACACTGCACCGGGCCACGGGCAGGATGATTACGCGGTGGGGCTGCGCTACAACCTGCCGGTCGACAATCCGGTCGGACCGGATGGCTGCTTCCTCCCCGGCACGCCGCATTTCGCTGGCGAGAACGTGCACCAGGCCAACGCGCATGTGGTCGACGTGCTGCGCGATCGCGGCAACCTGATCGTGGCCGAGAAGATCCACCACAGCTACCCGCATTGCTGGCGGCACAAGACCCCGACCATCTTCCGGGCCACGCCGCAGTGGTTCATCAGCATGGAACGGGCCGATCTGCGCCATGAGGCGCTGCGCGCGATCGCCAAGACCCGCTGGCTTCCCGAGTGGGGCGAGGCGCGTATTCACGGCATGGTGGAGAAGCGTCCGGACTGGTGCATCTCGCGCCAGCGCAACTGGGGTGTGCCGATCCCGCTGTTCGTGCACCGCGAGTCGGGGCGGCTGCATCCGCGTACGCCCGAGCTACTGGAGCAGGTGGCGCAGCGGGTGGAAGAAGCGGGCATCGAGGCCTGGTTCGCGCTGGCTCCCGAGGATCTGCTGGGCGAGGATGCCGGAGACTATCTGAAGTCGAAGGACACGTTGGACGTCTGGTTCGACTCCGGCGTGACTCACTTCACCGTCAGCGGCCGTCGGCCGGAATTGGGCCTGCCCGCCGATCTTTACCTCGAGGGTTCGGACCAGCATCGCGGCTGGTTCCAGTCGAGCCTCTTGACCGGTGTCGCGATGCGCGGCGAGGCGCCCTATCGGTCCGTGCTGACCCACGGTTTCACCGTGGACGAGAAGGGCGAGAAGATGTCGAAGTCGCGCGGCAACGTGGTCGCGCCGCAGGAGGTGGTGTCCACGCTGGGGGCCGATATCCTGCGCCTTTGGGTCGCCGCCACCGATTTCTCCGGGGAGATGGCGATCTCCGCTGGCATCCTCGAGCGGACGGCGGATGCCTATCGACGGATCCGCAATACCACCCGCTTCCTGCTGTCCAACCTGAACGGCTTCGACCCCGATCGCGATGCGCTCCCCATGGATGCGCTCCTGCCGCTGGACCGCTGGATCATCGACCGGGCGCTGGGGGTGCAGACGCAGGTGGTCGGCGCCTATGACGCCTACCAGTTCCACCAGATCTACCAGCGTGTGCACAACTTCTGCTCGGTGGAACTGGGTAGCTTCTACCTGGATGTGATCAAGGATCGCCAGTACACGACGCCGGCGGACAGCCGCGCCCGGCGCTCGGCCCAGACCGCGATGCACCACGTGGTGGAGGCGCTCACCCGCTGGATTGCCCCGATCCTGAGCTTTACCGCGGAGGAGATCTGGGTTCTGCTACCCGGGGAACGCGCCGAGAGCGTGCTGTTCAGTCAGTGGTACGACGGCCTGCAGCCGCTGGCCGAGGACGCGGTCTTTACGGCTGTGGATTGGGATCGCATCCTCGAGGTGCGCACCCACGTCGCGCGTGCGGTCGAGGTCGCGCGCAACGAACAGGGGATGGGCGGCTCGCTCAATGCCGAGATCGACCTCTACGTCGAAGGCCCGACCGCGGACCTGCTGCGCCGCCTCGACGATGAGTTGCGTTTCGTGCTGATCACCTCGGATGCCCGGGTGCGCACCGAAGCCGCTCCGGCGGGGGTTGTGTCCGTGAACCTTGCCGACGGTTCCCCGCTGGCCATCGTCGTGCGCAAGAGTGAGCATCCCAAGTGCGTTCGCTGCTGGCATCGGCGGCCCGATGTCGGATCGCATCACGAGCACCCGGAGTTATGTGGGCGCTGCGTCGACAACGTCGCCGGCGCCGGCGAAAACAGGCGGTACGCCTGATGTGGGGCATCAGCGGTCTGCGGCCGGGGCTTGCGCTTGCGGCGTTCGTCGTCCTCATCGACCAGTTCACCAAGCTTTGGGCCGAGCGGGCGCTGACGCTCTATGCGCCGGTCGAGGTCACCAGCTTCTTCAACCTGACCCTGGTCTACAACCCGGGTGCCGCATTCAGTTTTCTGAGTACGGCCGGCGGTTGGCAGCGCTGGCTGTTCTCGGCGATCGCCGTGGGGGTCGGCCTGCTGATCTTGGTCTGGCTGGCGCGTCTGCCGCGCCAGGCCTGGCTATCGGTTGCGTCGCTCGGGCTGATTCTCGGCGGTGCCATCGGCAACCTGGTGGACCGCCTGCGGATCGGTCGGGTCGTGGACTTCCTCGACTTTCACTATGCGGGACTGCACTGGCCGGCCTTCAACGTGGCCGATGCGGCGATCACGGTGGGTGCGATCTGCCTGATCGTCGCGACCTTCACCGAGCAGCGGGCCTTCGACAACGGGGAGAAGTCATGAGTGTCATTGCGCCGGGAAGCCGGGTGGTCATGCACTATAGCCTGCACCTGGAAGGCGGTTTCGTGGCCGACACCTCGGGTGATGAACCGCTGGACTTCATACTGGGGGATGGCACGCTCGAGCCGGGACTGGAGCGGCACCTGGTCGGACTGGGGGTCCGCGAGCAGAGGGAATTTGCGATCGCTCCGGGAACCGTGTTCCCCTTTCCGACCAAGGCTGCGGTGCAGGTCATGGAGCGGTCTGCGTTCCCGAAGGACATGCCCCTGGAGCCCGGTTTGATCTTCGAATTCAACACCCCGGCCGGTGACGTCGTGCCCGGACGGATCCGCAGCCTGGAGGAGGGCGCCGTGACCGTCGATTTCAATCACCCGCTGGCAGGTAAGTCTTTCACTTTCGCCATCGAGATCCTTGAGGTTGGGCGTGGGTCTGCGGCGGATGCCCTTCCGGAGCGGGACTGAGCCCATGGAAGTTCTCCTGGCCAACCCGCGAGGTTTTTGCGCCGGCGTCGAGCGGGCGATCGAAATCGTCGAACGGGCGCTGGAGATCCACGGCGCGCCGCTCTACGTGCGCCACGAAGTGGTGCACAACCGGCACGTCGTCGATCGTCTCCGCGCGGAAGGCGTGGTGTTCGTGGAGCATCTCGAGCAGGTGCCCGACGGCCAGGTGGTGATCTTTTCCGCCCACGGAGTGCCACGGAGCGTGCAGGAGGAAGCGGCCCGACGCGGCCTGCAGGTCTTCGATGCCACCTGTCCGCTGGTGACGAAGGTCCACCTGGAGGTGAGCCGGTATGCCCGAGAGGGCCGCGAGGTGGTGTTGATCGGGCACGCGGGGCACCCGGAGGTCGAGGGCACGCTCGGACAGTTCGATGCCCGGCACGGGGGCAGGATGTACCTGGTCGAGTCCGTGGCCGATGTGACCGGTCTGGACGTCGTGGATCCCGGCCGCCTCGCCTATGTCAGCCAGACGACGCTGTCGATGGACGATACCGCGGAGATCATCGATGCCCTGCGCGAGCGCTTCCCTGCCATCGACGGACCGCGGAAGATGGATATCTGCTACGCGACCCAGAACCGCCAGGATGCGGTCAAGGTTCTGGCCAGCCAATGCGATCTGCTGCTGGTGGTGGGTTCGAGGAACAGTTCCAACTCCAACCGCCTGCGCGAGATCGGCACCCGGGCCGGGATCGACGCCCACCTGGTCGATGGGCCGGCCGACGTGGACCCACGGTGGCTGGACGGGAAGCGGCATATCGGGATAACGGCAGGGGCCTCCGCGCCGGAGATCCTGGTCCGGGAACTGATCCGGTACCTGGAATCGCAGGGTGTCGAAAAGGTCAGCGAGGTTTCTGGGCGCGAGGAAGCAGTGACCTTCTCCCTGCCGCAGGCACTGCGTCGCGCCTGAGCTCAGGGACCGGGGCGCAACCGTCTGCGTGGCCCACGAGGTCTTCCGGCACTTGCCGGATCTGAAAGGATAGGGCTCAGGATGTCTGGCGATTTGTCCCCTACAAACCAGTGCGCCCCAGCGCCCCGGGCATTCGCCGGCGACGCGCTGGTGATCACCTGCGAGCACGGCGGCAACCGGATTCCGCCGCCCTACCGCGACCTCTTCGCGCCGCACCGGGCGCTGCTGGATTCGCATCGCGGCTTCGATGCCGGGGCGCTGATCATGGCGCGGGCGCTTGCGGAGCAATTCGGCGTTCCGCTGTTGTCGGCGACGTTCAGCCGACTCCTGGTCGATCTGAACCGTTCGGTCTGGCATCGGCAACTGCATTTCGAGCCAGTCGTCGAACTGCCTGACACCCGGCGACAGCAGATCCTAAAGCGCTACTACCATCCCTATCGGAGCCAGGTCGAGCGTCTTGTGACCGAGGCCATCGCCGCAAGCGGGCGGGTCATCCATCTTTCCTGTCACAGTTTCACGCCGGAGTTGGACGGCCATCGACGAACCGCCGACATCGGCCTGCTGTATGACCCCGCCAGGCCGGGCGAGAAGGCGCTGTGCGCGCGCTGGAAGCGCATGTTCGCGCTCCATGCGCCCGAACTCGCGGTGCGCCGCAACTACCCTTATGCCGGTCGCAACGACGGCCTGACCACCTGGTTGCGAAAGCGGTATTCCACCGAGGCCTATGTCGGTATCGAACTGGAACTCAACCAGAAGCACGTCATGCGGACCACGCAGCAATGGGCCACGCTGCGCGAGGCGGTGATCGAGTCCCTGCACGCGGCGATGACCGTCTGCGACGACCCGGCTGCGAAGCCAAAGCCGGTCCGCGGGCCGAACCGCACCGCCCCCCCGGAATCGTCGTATGCTCTGCCCGAACCAACGCGTCGCACGACAGGCGTACGAACATGAAGATCCGTACGCCCCGTATCGGGCGGGTTCCGATCGCGCGTGGTCGCGACGCCGCCGATGTGCCGATCAGGAGTGCCTCCGGCCCCAACATACTGCAGCGCCTCAAGGTACGCACCGAAGCGCTCAGCGACCCGCGGCTGGACGGTCAGTACGGACGCGCTGGCGCTCCTCTTCAAGATGGCCAGCAACCCGGACAGTGCCGGCGAGGCGCTCAAGTTGCTGCATGAGCTGCAGACGCATCAGGTGGAGTTGGACCTGCAGTACGGACAATTGGAGGCCAACGAGCAGGAGATTGCTCAGGAAAGGGATCGCTACAAGGCCCTGTTTGATCGCGCGCCCGTCGGATACTTCACCGTGGTTCTCGATGGACGGTTCATCGAAACGAATCTGGCTGGGGCCGAACTGCTTGGGGTCGCACGAGACAACCTCGTCGGACACAGCGTCGGCAGTTTCCTGGCATCTGAGAGTCGACCGGCGCTCGTCGGTCTGCTGAAGGAGTTGGCCGACGGACGCGCGAGCGCGTCCTGCGAGGTCTGGTGCGCGGGCAGTGGAGGCGGTTTGCGCCAACTGCATGTCGTTGCCGATCTTTCTGTGAGCGGCGAGTCCGTCCTGATGATCGTTTCGCCGCATCACCGATCCCCTGGAGACTGACTGCGGTCTCAGGAGGGTGGGGGAAATGGGGGCTGAAGTTGCCCACAACCCGGCGGGGACTCCACCATCGCAGGCAAGCGCACATCTGTTCGCCAGCGCACAGACGCGCGCCCGACGGAACGTCATCCTCTCCACTGGGCCATCGTGACCGACCCGTGTCCGTTGCATCGGGGCCGCAGCCCGTTGGGTTGCTCTTTGGTCAAACCTTGCAGAAACAGCGTGAGGCGCCAGCACGATGGTATTCGTCCCGGATCCAGAGCCAGGAGGCCTCATGAACGACAACGAAGCAGGAAACCCCGCTGGTTTCACCAAGGACCCCGGGGGCTCCGGCGCAGACAGGAACGTGCGCCGGGCCGCCGATGTGACCGGGAGCACGGTTGCCGCGATCTGGCGGGGGCAGGAACAGCTGTGGCAGCGAATCCTGGTCGCGAACTCGTCGACAGCTTCGCCCCGGAACGTCAAAAGCCCGGTATTCCGAGGTGCAGAAAGTGCTCGAAGTTCTCAAGTGGCATCGCGAACCTCTTGAACAATGCGGTCAAGTTTACCGAGCCGGGTGGACGCATCGACGTTCGCGTGATGGCGCGCGGCGAGCGGGTGGAGATTCAGGTACAGGACGACGGCCGTGGGAT
>SKJG01000081.1 GCA_007116035.1 Thioalkalivibrio sp. | reverse complement strand
GCTCCCAGTATCAGGTTTGCGTCCGACTTCAGCCTCTCGTCCGCTGCCGCTGACGGGCCGCTTCGGGCCGGCAAATGCCACCAGCGGTCATCGGGTGTCTCTCGCCGACCCCAACCGGGCAGCCGGCGTGCGCCGACGAGGGTCTGCTGCACGGTGAGGAGCTGCCACTCCTTGGCAACCGTCTTGCTCATCTGCAGGAGTACATCGAGGCGGTCAAGACGACGCAGCGGCAGGTAGCCAGCCTGGAGCAGCAGATGCACGCGGCATGGCCGCACTGGTCGCTGGCCCCGGTGGTGGAGGGCCTGATGGCGTTGCGGGGCGTCAAGCTGATCAGCGCCATGACGATCCTGGCGGAGTTGGGGGACATCAGCCAGTTCGACTCCCCGCGCCAGTTGATGGCCTATCTCGGGCTGGTGCCCAGCGAGCACTCCAGTGGCCCGAGCCCTCGCCAGGGGGGTATCACCAAGGCGGGCAACGGCCATGTCCGGCGCATCCTGACCGAATCGAGTTGGAATTACCGCTTCCCGGCGCGCAAGACCCGTGACATCGAGAAGCGGGCCGAGAAGACCTCGGAGGCGTTCCAGGCCACCGCCTGGGCGGCGCAAAAGCGCCTATGCGGGCGCTATCAGCACCTGCTCCGGGCGGGCAAGGTCAAGCAGCAGGTGACCACGGTGGTGGGCCGGGAACTGGCCGGCTTCATCTGGGCCATCGCCTGCGAGGTGATGGGCAAGCACCACGGCAGCCGGGCGGGCCACGGCCTGAGCAAGGGAGTTCATTGCGCAGCCGATTCACGCAACCAGGATCGTTACAGCAACCCAGAATCAGTGTCTTCGAGTCAGGGCATGAGAGGCCGGTGAGGAGAACCCCTGGCGCTCCTATGAGTCGCCCTTCTTCGGAAGGGCCGACCCTCGACTGTAGAGAAGGGCAGCTCCGCGACGAAGTGAAGTCCGGTCGGTAACCAACCCACGTATATCAGAGTGATCCACCGTCGCAGCTCGCTTCTCGTGTCCTGACCCGAAGACATTGAACGCAGGAGGTTTCTATCGAACGCTATCGCCAAACCTTGACAGGTCAATCCATATCAGGAGCGAGCCTGGCTCGCGAAAGGTTTTGCCAGTGCTGTTGAGCCAAAGTGTGCACGGCGGCTAGCCGGCCTTCACGCCCTCGGCAATGAACTGGGTGTTCTCCGTGTGTTCGGCATACTGGTTCAGCTTCTTCAGCAGCTCGGAAGGGGCCTTGAAGCAGAGCCTCCGGGGCATCTCCGCGTCGGCCGATTCCAGCAGAATGCTTCGGCTACCACGAAGGTGAACCGGCCAATTGGTGTAACAATAGGCTTGAGCACCGGGGCGGATTTGCGGTCGCAAGGTTCCATCATGGGGGGTTTCGGGGCGTTTCAGGAACCCTCTGTACTTGCGTTAGCCTTCGCGCGGTTGCACGCGTGACCGTTGCTGTGCGAACGGCACAGACGCTACGCGAGTCGGAGGGATTGATGAAGGCGTACGAGTGCAATACCTGTGGTTTTATCTACGATGAGGCCGAGGGGCTTCCGGATGACGGATTCCCGCCTGGAACCCGATGGGAAGACATCCCGGACGACTGGGTCTGCCCCGAGTGCGGCGCCACGAAGTGGGACTTCACCCCCATCACATTCGATTGAGCAGCGAATGCTTCTGCGCGAGTAATCCATGCATTGTGTTCGTTTCGCCGAAACAGGGTGTTGTGCCCGCATTCATGTAGCAGGTAAGCGGCGATCACCATGACATGCAAAGTTGCCTTGAAATATGCATGTGATGCGGGCCGAGAACCCGCCCACGTGCACCGCGACGGTGCCGAGCGATGGGCGGTTGCATCAACGTGGTGCGTTCGGGGGAGACGAATGACCGCCGGATGCTGGACCGCTGCCGACAGTCCGCCGTAGCTGGTTTCAGGCGGTGGGTGCCAAATCCCGCACAGTGCCTGCGCTCCGAGTCTCGTGCCGGCACAACGGATCGAAGATAATGCAGCCCATGGACGATCATACCAATACAGGTACGCCGGTCAGCGGCGCCAAGATTTCGACCCGAGTCTATCCGGCCGGGACGTTGAACATGCTCTCGCGCGGGGAAGTCGCGCGCTTGTCGGATGCAACCGAAGAGGTTGGAGAAGTTCTGCGTCAGTGCGCGCTGGCCGTGCTCAATTCGGGCGAGCAGGGCGACGATGTCGAATCCATGCTTCGCGCCTACGCGGATTTCCGTATCCAGGTCCACCAGGTCAATCGCGGCATGCGCATTGACTTGGAAAACGCGCCAGCCTACGCCTTTGTCGACGGCAAGATGATTCGCGGGATTCGCGAGCTGCTGTCGGCCGTGGTCCGCGACATCGTCTACTTCCACACCGAGATCGGGCCCAACCCCCGTTTCGATCTGACCCAGCCGGAAGGCATTACCCACACCGTTTTCGAAATCCTGCGCAACGCCCGCCTGCTCGACGCCCAGCGCGAACCCAACCTGGTGGTCTGTTGGGGCGGGCACTCGATCAGCGGTGAGGAGTACGACTACACCAAGGAAGTCGGCTACCAGCTAGGTCTGCGCGGCCGCGACATCTGCACCGGCTGCGGACCAGGAGCGATGAAGGGCCCGATGAAAGGAGCGACCATCGGCCACGCCAAGCAGCGCACTCTGCCGGGCCACTATGTCGGCGTCTCCGAGCCGGGGATCATCGCCGCCGAGGCGCCCAACCCGATCGTCAACGAACTGGTCATTCTGCCCGACATCGAAAAGCGCCTCGAGGCGTTTGTCCGCCTGGGCCACGGAATCGTCGTGTTCCCTGGCGGCGTGGGCACGGCCGAAGAGATCCTGTTCATACTCGGCATCTTGCTGAATCCGGCCAACCGCGAAGCGCCTTTTCCGCTGATCTTCAGTGGCCCGGAGTCGGCGCGCGACTACTTCGAGGAGATCGATCGATTCATTGGCCTGACTCTGGGCGATCGGGCACGCGAGCTCTACCGCATCATCATCGACGACCCGGTCGCCGTGGCCCGAGAGATGACCCGCGGCATCGATCAGGTCCGGGAGTGGCGTGTGCAGATCAATGACGCTTTTTATTTCAACTGGCTGCTGGACATCCAGCCGGATTTCCAGCAGCCCTTCGAGCCCAGCCATGCGGCCATCCGGTCGCTGGAAATATCGCGCGGGCTACAGCCGCACCAGCTCGCGGCCAACCTGCGTCGGGCCTTCTCCGGCATCGTCTCGGGCAACGTCAAGCCCCAGGGCGTGCGCGCCATCCGTGAGCACGGCCCATTCGAGATTCGCGGCGAACCCGACATCATGGGAGCCCTCGACCAGCTCCTGCGCCGATTCGTCGCGCAGCACCGCATGAAACTCCCCGGCGGCGTGGCCTACGAGCCTTGTTATCGGATTGTCAGTTAAAGGAAAGGAAATCCAACCGTCTTTGCCGCAATATCCGTCTGCCCGATAGTACGGTCAAGGCCCCGCCGTTGGTAGATCGCTTTGGAATGGGCGCTCAGGGCCGATCAGCACTCGGTGCGTTCGGCCCTCTCCAGTGCGTCACCGACCTCGATGCCAAGGTAGCGGACCGCGCTTTGAGTGTCGATCCCACGATCGTGATCGATTCGAGCACCCGCTGGGTCAACGTCAACGTGAGGTGATGTCATTTGCTTCATCCTGGCTCGCTGGAAGCAGGGTGTGACACCTACTGTGGGTGAACCTTGAGCCCAAATGCGCATCTCGAGCTTCGCGGGGAGAGTAACCACAAAGTCCGAACAGCGCCCAGCGGAGTGCAAGGTGCGGCGGGGGGCGAATGAGCCGCTGTGCATGGCTGGGCACATCCATTAATCCCACGACACGGACTGGGTGGCCATCGAAAGCGTGAACACGATGCGTATCGCCAGCGCGTTTCTTCAGTGCGACCGGACCAAGGAAGAGAACCGGTCCCCATGTTTGTGGAGTTGAAGTGAGGGTGCGGTGGCAGGGCTACTTCGCGCTCAGCCTATCCCGGTACTCCATGCAGGCCAGCGCGATCCGAGCGAGATGGGGGGCGCTTTTCGCTCCCATCTTCTGCATCAGATTGGAGCGGTGTATTTCCACCGTGCGCACGCTCACTTCGAGATCGCGCGCGATGAGCTTGTTCGGCTTGCCATCGAGAAGACACTCCAGCACCTGGCGCTCGCGCGGGGTCAGCGAGTGCAGGCGCTCCTCGACCTGCGCCAACTCGGCCGCGCCCGCGCGATGCTGTGCGTCGATCTCGAGCGCATGTCGCACGCCCTCGATCAGGACTTCGTCGTGAAAGGGTTTCTCGAGAAAATCCAGAGCGCCTTCGCTCACGGCACGGACCGCCATCGGGATATCGCCATGGCCGGTGATGAATACCACTGGCATCTGCACACCGCGGGTCTTGAGTTCGCGTTGCAGGGTGAGCCCGTCCATGTCCGGGAGCCGGACGTCCAACACCAGGCAACCGGGTGTACTGGCATCGACGCCCTCGAGAATGGCCTTTGCATCGCCATAGGTCGTCACCCGGAGGTTCTCGCTCTTCAGCAGCAGGCTGACCGCGGAACGAACGTCGGGATCATCGTCCACCAGATGGATCTGGGGAAGTTTAGGTGCGGGCATGGGCGTTTTCCTCGGGCAGGGTGAAACGGAATTCGGCGCCGCCCTCCGGCAGGTTTCCTGCGGTGAGGTGGCCACCGTGAGCCTCGACCAATGATCGGCTGATCGACAGACCGAGGCCCATACCACCCTCCTTCCGGGTGGCGAAGGGGTCGAACAGACTGGCCAGGCGATAGGGCGGAATTCCTGGACCGTTGTCGCGTACGCTGATCACCAGATCCCGGCGGTTGCGGTCCACCTGCAACTGAATGTGCGCGTCACGCCGGCCCTCCACGGCCTCGATCGCATTGCGAAGGAGGTTCATCAGGACTTGCTCGATTTGCACCGGAGCGACCCACGCTCGCGGCAGGTGCTTTGGTATCGACACCTCCACTTCGATCCGATGGCGCCTTAACTCGGGTTGCAGCAGGTCAATGACGGGCTGCACCAATGCAGCGGGGGCGATCGCGCGCCGCTCAGGCGGCTGTCTCGCGGCGAACGCGCGCATCTGGCGAACGGTTTCCGCGGCCCGATGGGCGACCGCTTCGATCTGTGTCAGGGCCTCCCGCAGTTCCTCCTGCCGACCCCGTTTCAGCAACCGTGTGCTGGCCTGAGCGTAGCTGGCCAGTGCACAGAGCGGCTGATTGAGTTCGTGCGCGAGGCCCGCAGACAGCTCACCCAATGTGCTGAGGCGGCCGGCGCGGGCCAGCTCATCGAGGTGCCGCCTTGCACGCGCCTCGGCCGTCTCCCGTTCACCACGCATGGCGGTGAGCACAAGACCGGTCAGCACGAGCAGCCCCAGTTGCGCGTTCAGGGAGAGCAGGCTGTTGGCGATTCCGATGTCGGCGAAGGGCCCGAGACCCCAGCCGGTGCCGGAGAGGGCGATCGTCCCGGCCGCAAGCATCAGGAACGTGGTGACTTGCACCGGACAGCGCAGCGCGGCCAGCATGATCAGCGGGAAGACGGCGTAGGAGAGGGGCATTGCGAGCGGAGCCGCGAGCTGTCCCGAGTAGACGACCGTGCTGACGGCCAGCAGCGCGCCGATCAGGAGCGCGCTCTTCCCGTGACTTCTCTCGACCGGACGCAGGACTGGTGCACCTAGCCAAGTCAGCAATACCGGGGTGATCAGCATCAGCCCCATCAGGTCGGCCATCCAGCACAGCCACCAGGTATCGGCAAAGGCGATCGTTTCTGATGCAACCGCCATTCCCCACGCGCCCACCGTGGCCGCAAGCCCGGAGGCGGCCAGGCCGCCGATGACAAGTAGCAATCCGGCGTCGCGCAGCCGCTCGAAACGGGGCGAGAAGCCCAAATGGCGCAACGATTGCGCAGCCACCGCAACACCGACCATGGTCGCGATCACCGTGCCGATGCCCTCGAGCAGCGGCATCATCGCGCCTGTGTGCTGCCAGGTCACGAGGGCTGCCGCGATCCCGACCGCCGGCACCAATCTGAGCCCGTACAGGTAGACGAAAGCCAGGCCGACGCCTGTCGCGGGCCAGACCAGCGGAATGCCGTGTGGGTCTGGCGTGAACACCAACCCCCAGAGCGCGACCGCATAGTACAACGCCACCAGCATCGCACTGCGGCCAAGGAGCCTGAGCCACGCGGCCAGATGGCCCTGCGCGGGAGATGGGAGCCGGGAAACCTGAATTGGTGCGGTCGGCATGGCTGGGGCCTGCTCGTTAGGGCGATCACCGGAATTCTATGCGAATGCAACACCTGGGGAGATACGCGTTTTCCCTTATGGAAAGCGCCGCGGACGCTGTGGTCAAACTTTTGCTGGAGAGGGAGTTCGATGACGGGGACCCGGCTTGGGAGGACCCGACGGAGTGCGGCGGCGCATTCTGACACCATGATGGTGAAGGACCTGGTGGCCATGAGTGCGAAGCCGGTTACGAAGAGGGTACTGCGGAGGATGTCCAAGCTCCACTCGGTGTTATTACGTACGCCATT
>SKJG01000090.1 GCA_007116035.1 Thioalkalivibrio sp. | reverse complement strand
TCGCAGCCGTTTCGCGTTGTGGCATCGCACCAGATGACGTTCGCGGGCCTCCATCCCTGGTCCTATCTCGGAGTACTGGCGGCATCGTTGGCCGGGCTGAGCCTGTTGCTCCGGCTGCGGCGGTTGCAGGAACGCACGAGCACTGCCGAGGCCGCGGTGCACCGGCGGTCGCGCGAGCATCGATTGCAACTCGAGGCGCGTGTCCGGGACCGCACGCGGGCCCTGTCGGGGGTGAACGAGGATCTGCGCGAGCAGATCGCGCGCCGGCTGGTCGCGGAGGAACAGCTTCGACTGACGAACGGGCAGATGAAGCTCATGGTTCGGCGCATGCTCGAGGCGCAGGAGCAGGAGCGCAGGGCATTGGCGATGGAGTTGCACGATGACATCGGTCAGGCGCTGACCGCGATACGGGTCTACGCACAGTTGATCGCTCAGGAACATCCGGAACCGGAGGAAGCGGCCGGTCGCCATGCCGCGTTGATCATGGACATGGCCGGCAGGATTTATGACGACACGCATGCGATGATGCGGCGCCTGCGCCCGCGCGCGCTCGATGAACTCGGTCTCGTCGCCGCGCTGGAGTCCTGCGCGCAGCAGGCGGGACTGGGCGAACAAGGCATCACGGTACACGCGCATATCGATCCGAATCTGAACGATCTGGAGGGGGCGATGGCGAGCACCCTGTATCGTCTGTTGCAGGAAGCCCTGACAAATGTATCCAGGCACTCGCAGGCGCAGACTGTCTGGGTCCGGGCCGAGCGGCGGGCAGCTGTTTCCGGACATTTTGACGGGGTTCCGCTGGCCACGCTGCATGTAGAGGACGACGGGCGCGGCCAGCGGGGGTCCGTTATCGGCTCGAATGGCCTGGGCCTGGTGGGCGCCCGTGAGCGGGTGGAGGCCCTCGGTGGCGACTTCGAAGTCACCAGGGGCGACGCTGGCGGTGTGCGCCTGCGGGCCACGTTACCGATAGGCTGAGGTCATACGATGATGCATGAAGGCCCCATTCGCGTGTTGCTGGTCGATGATCACACCATCGTGCGGGCGGGCCTCTGCGGATTACTGCAGGCCACCGGCCAGATCGAGGTCGTGGGACAGGCCGCGTCCAGCGAGGAGGCCTGTCGCCTCGTGGCCGCCCTGACGCCGGACGTGGTCGTCCTCGACATCTCCCTGCCCGGTATCAGTGGCCTCGAGGCGATTGCGCGGCTCCTCCGGATCCTGCCGACGGTGGGGATCCTCGTGCTGAGCATGCATGAGTCGGAGCCCTTTCCGACCATGGCACTGGAGCGGGGCGCACTCGGGTATCTCTCGAAGCGCGGCGCCCCCGAGGAATTGGTGCCGGCCGTGCGCAAGGTGGCCGGGGGGCAGCGCTATCTGGGGAATGCGGTGGCCCAGCGCATGGCCTTGTCGCATCTGGGCAAGGATCTCAACCCGCTCAGCCTCCTGAGCGCGCGGGAAGTGGAGGTCTTCGTCTGTCTCGCGCGCGGGCATACGGTCAACGAGATCGCGACCGCGATCAATCTGAGTCCGAAGACGGTGCACGCTCATCGCGCGAACGTGATGCGCAAGCTCGAAGTCCGCGGCATCGCCGAGCTGGTGCAGCTGGCGGTGCGCAGCGGAGCCATCGACGTGTACGGGGATCCCTCCGCTGTCGAGTCGCCTTTGTCGTAGGGCCCGTCAGCTCTTCTTCGCGTCCTCGTGGCCCGCAGAGTCGTTCGGGTCGATCGACGGTCGTTCCGGAATCTCCTGGCCGTCCACCGCCGGGCGCTCGCCGCCGGTGAGCTTCATCACGGTCTCGCGGTCGCGCTGGTCCTTGATCGCGTCGAAGAAGGAGTACTCGCCATCGCTGACCGCGCGGGAGGTCTCGTCCAGTTCCTGTGCGAGGTCCTGCACGCTGCGGATCACGCGGATCAGTCGCTCGCCGGACTTGGACAGCGAGAAGGTGTTGTTGCGCTTGGCCTCCTTGATGCTGTCGTTGAGTTCCCGGATCGTGTCCTGAAGCGTTCTGTTCTCCGCGCGCAGGTGGTCTTTGGCCGCGTCCAGTTCCGCGATGCGCGCCCGCAGCTCCTCGAGCTGACGCTGGTGTTCGTTCTCCAGCCGTTCGCGAATCTCTTCCTGCTGCCGTTTCAGCGCCGCAGCGGCCTCGCCGTGGTCGTCCCGCAGTGACTGCAGGCTGGACTGATGTTCGGAACGCAGCGCCTCGGTGGAGCGCGCCTGTTCTTCCCGGAACATCTGCAGCGTGCGCTCGGTTTCTTCCCGCACCGCCCGGGTCTCCGCGGCGTGCTGTTCGCGCAGTGCGGTTACGGCTGCGTCGTGCTCGGTTCGCAGTTCGCGGAGGTTCGCATTGTTGGTCTCGTTCAGGCGGTCCACCAGCGCGGCGTGCTCGGCGTTGATGCGCGCGATCTCGGCAGCCTGTTCCTCGCGGGCCGACTCGAGGCTGCGCGCGTGCTCGTTCTTCAGTCGCTTGATTTCCTCGGCGTGACCCTCGCGCGTCCGCCAGAGGGTATCGGAATTGTCCGCCTCCAGGTCCGCGATGGAACGGGCGTGATTCCTGTTGGCGGCCGCGAGGGCCTCTTCCCCGCGTTTCGCCTGCAGGCCCTTGCCCAGCGCGAAGCCCAGGAGGGCACCGATCAGGGCGAGCACGATGGCGATGATGACTACCTCGGGATGAAGCACGACCGCGAAATCCATGATGTCGACCTCGGCTGGATGAAGGGGTGAGAGGGAACGGGGAGGCCGCAGCCTGCGCAGGCCCCGGTCCTGCTCGGTACCCTAGCACCGGCGCCGGCAAATTTCCTGCTTCGGGGACTCGACGGGCGCCCCTGATGCTGGGGGCCGCGCCTCGCGCTCTCCCAGGGGTGCGGCAACCTCAGTGCAGTTCCGACAGCAGCCGGCGCGCCATGCGCCCGGCCTGCGAGGCGTAACCCCCGCCGAACAGGTTGAAGTGGTTGAGGATGTGATAGAGGTTGTAGAGTTCGCGGCGCACCGGGTAGCCGGCATCCAGCGGCAGTACTTCGGTGTAGGCCGTGAAGAAGTCCCGGCCGGGGTGTCCGAACAGTTCCATCATCGCGATGTCCGCCTCGCGGTCGCCGTAGTACACCGCCGGGTCGAACAGGGTCGGAGCGCCATCGCCGAGGAAGCCCCAGTTGCCGCTCCAGAGGTCGCCGTGGAGCAGCGAGGGCTTGGGGCGATGGTCGCCGAGCAGAGCCGGGAGGTTCTCCTCCAGCCGGGCGACAGCGTCGAGCAGCGCCTTGTTGGCACCGTTGTCCCTGGCGAGCCGACGCTGGAAGGCCAGGCGGTGCTCCCCGTAGAAGGCCATCCAGTCCGTGCCCGGCGGGTTCGGCTGCGGGGTGCTGCCGATGAAGTTGTCCCTGTTCCAGCCGAACGTCGGGCCGGTGATCGCGTGCAATGCCGCGACGCCGCGGCCCAGCGCGGCACCATCGGCACGGCCGCCGAGGTCGAGGTGCTCCAGCACCAGGAAACAGGCGTCGCCGTGATCGACCAGGGCGATCACTCGGGGAATCCGAAGGTCCTCGCAGCGGGCCAGTTCCTCGAGGCCGGCCGCCTCGGCCTCGAACATCGCGCGCCGCCGGGCGTGATTCTTCTTCACGAAGAAGCGGCGCCCGTCGGCGCCGGCCACGCTGAAGCCCTGGCTGATCGATCCGCCTCCGACCCCGGCACTCCGTGCGGGCGCAAAGTCCTCGCCGGTGGCGTTCGCGATGGCCTGGCGGACGGCTTCGATCCAGGCTTCCATGGTCCGCTAGAGACAGCGTTCCGACGTGTAGCCGGGGGCGTCGCAGAAGTCCCGCCCGGCGAGCTGCAGCGGGCTAGGGGCTCCCAGGCCGGCCAGGTGCTGCTCGCGGACCTGGGCGAGCTGGTCTTGCGGGGTGACCGGGAACAGCAGGGTACTCAGGGATGGCGGCGTGAGTCCCAGCCGGACCGCGTAGATGATGCGGTAGGCGAAGACCCTCTGCACGTAGTCGCGGGTCTCGTGGAAGGGGATCAGTTCGGCCCAGATGTCCGGATCGATCCGGCCTGCCTCGGGCAGCCACGAGCGTACCCGGTGCGCACCGGCGTTGTAGGCGGCGGTGGACAGCATGCTGTGGCCGCCGAAGCCATCCAGGTTGCGGCGCAGGTAGTAGGTGCCCAGGCGGGTGTTGTTGGCGGGGTTCAGGATGTCGTTGTCGTTGCGGATCTGTACACCCGCGGCACCGGCGACGGAGCGGCCGGTCGCGGGCATGATCTGCATGATGCCCAGGGCGCCGGCGCTGGAGCGCACGTCGTGCAGGAACGCGCTCTCCTGCCGCGCGATGGCCATCGCCCAGGCCGGGTCGATGTCCTGGCTGCGGGCGCCGTCGAGGATCAGGTCGGTGAAGGCGAGCGGGAAACGCAGGTCGATGTCGCCCCAGTTGCGGGCGCGCGCTACGGTGAAGATCGCCCGGTCGTGCCAGCCCCAGTCGGCAAAGAGGCGCGCTGCCGCCTCCTGCTCCTCGGTGGAGAGATCGTTGATCATGTGCGACCACTCGCGGCGCGCCTCGATGAAACGCTCCAGCAGCACGAGTTCACGCATGCGCTGGATCGCGGGGATGTCGGCTACCCGTTCCTCCAGCGTGGCCGGAACCGACAGCGGCTCGTGGCCGATGCGGTAGGGCTGCCCGAGGCGATCCGCGGCCAGGAAGCCGTGAAAGTTGCGTTCGCGGGCGGCCCGGCGGTAGGCGCCCAGGGCCTCGTCGTCACGGCCCAGCTGTTCCAGCGCCCGGGCCCGCCAGTACTGCCACTGCGCCTCGGCGCCGGTGTCCGGCGCCATCCCGTCGACCGCGGTCAACACGGTGTTCCAGTCACGATCCCGGAGCGCGGACCGCAACTGCCATTGCCGCAACTGGTCATCGAAGACCGCGTCGGACAGCGAGGCCATGAACGGCAGGGTGTCCGGGAGGCGGCGCACGGCCAGGCGCAGCGCCAGCGCATGCTCGATCCGGGCGCGTGCCTCTGGATCCAGGCCCAGCTGCGGCCCGTAGGCGACCCACGCGGTCAGTGCTTCCGTGGGTTTGCTCCGGACTAGGCGCAGGAAGGCGCGCTCGAGCATCGTCGCGGCGGCGTGGTGGTCACCGACACGGAATGCGGCGCGGGTGACCCGTCCCGGATCCTCCTCCAGTTCCAGCCAGCGATCGGCCCAGGGCCGATCCTCGGCCGAGAGATAGCGGCGCAGGTAGCGGGCAAGGCCGGTCTGGTCGGCCTCCAACGCGAGTTCCAGGCGCTGCCAGGCGAGTTCCGTGGTCAGCAGGCGTTCGCCACGCCAGGCTTCCAGTGCCGGGTCGCAAGCCTTCGGCTGGGATCGCCCGTGCAGCCAGATCGTCTCGACGTCGGCGAGGGCGGCCTGCCGCTTTCCGGTCTGCAGTTGCGCCTGCATGCGGAAGCAGGTCAATTCGGTGGAAAGCGGGCCGCCGTACTCGGCGAAGCGGAGGAACTCGGGCCACTTCTTTTCCTTGGCCAGGTGGTCGAGGTAGTGATTGCGCAGCATGCGTGCCAGCGGCCCGTCGTCGTGGGTCTCCAGGAAGGCCGCGATGTCCTCGGGATGGGCCGCATTGAGGTTCCGCGCGAGGCGCCGGTAGTCCAGGTATTGCAGCAGTGGGTAACCGGTCAGGAGCTGGCGGGTGGTCAGGAAGGCGCTATCGTCGTTGTTGGTGAGCGCGCGCTCTGCCAGCAGGAAGATGCTGCGTTCGAAGCTGAAAGCGCTCTCCGGGCTGGTCTGACGGGCATCGAGGCTGCCGGCCAGGAAGAGGCAGACGACGCCGACTGCGAGTGTACCGATCCGCATTGCGATGATTCCTTGCTGGAGGCAGGTCAGAGATTCTACCTATCTTCCTTAACTATGCGGTCTAGGGCAATGGTGAATCGTGGATTTTTTGCTGCCGCGTTCACCCCGCGTGGATCTCGAGATAGCGTCCCGGCTCGATGCCGTCGATGGTCCAGGATGCGACGCGGTAGCGCACGAGGCGCAGGGTCGGGTGGCCGACGGCCGCGGTCATGCGCCGGACCTGCCGGTTGCGGCCCTCGGTCAGGGTGATGGCGAGCCACCGGGTCGGGATCAGCCGCCGCGTGCGCACCGGGGGGTTCCGCGGCCAGAGTTCCGGCGGCTCGATCGCCTCGACCCGCGCCGGTCGCGTCAGCCCGTCGCGCAGTTCCACGCCCTCGCGCAGCGCCTGCAGCGCCTCGGGCGAGGGCGTCCCCTCCACCTGCACCCAGTAGGTCTTGCTGGTCTGGTGCATGGGGTTGCTGAGCCTGGCCTGCAGCCCGCCGTCGTCGGTCAGGACCACCAGTCCCTCGCTGTCGCGATCGAGTCTTCCCGCGGCGTGCACACCGGGGATGGGGATGAAGTCGGCGAGCGTGGGCCGGCCCGCGGGGTCGGTGAACTGGGTCAGTACCCCCCAGGGCTTGTTGAACAGGACGACCCGGGCCACGTCAGTCGCAATGCGCCGTGACCTTCTCGGCGAAGTGTCGGCCGAGGTCGGCCTCACCGGTCTGGTTGTAGTCCAGGGCCAGCGCCCTGGCGACGATCATCGGGTCGGGCCGTGGCTTGAGGATGTCCAGCCGGCAGGGGCCCGTGCTCAGTTCCAGCCGCGGCGGTATCGCGGGCTCGTGCAATACCTCGATGAAGTAGGTGGGATCGTAGATCGCGTAGCGCAGCGTCTGCGTGCGTGGATCGACCGGTTCGGCGAGCGTCAACCGAAACTGGAACCGGATCTGGCGGTCCCGCATGACCAGTTCCGGCGGACCTTCCGGCTGGACGGCGATACCGCGTTCGTCGGCATGGATTTCCGTGTACCAGTGGTACTCGCCCAGGTTGTCGAGGATCTCGGCGCCCAGGTTGGCGAGTTTCTCTTCCGGTGTCGCGCCCTCGAACTGTGCCATCGCGTCGTCGTGCAGATAGCGGCTGTAGGTCGGGTCGATGATCCAGGTCTGTGTGATCGCGGTGACTTCGTCGTCTGGGTTGGTCTCGAAGACGACGACGATATCGATCCAGGCGTGAGGATGGGCGATGGCCTGGGGTGCGGGCCACCACCAGAGGCACAGGGCCGCCAGCAGCCAGGCGACGGTGTGTCTGCGCAGGTTCGGCCCCCGCGCCGGGGTTTGGCGCGCAGCGCGATTCATGGCCCGACTCCGACCTGTGCCGGGGCTTCGGGGCTCCGGTGGTGCAGCGCATCGGCAATCGCCAGCAGGCGCCGGCCGTAGCCGGACGCGACGCCGAGTTCCTGCAGCCGCTCTGCCGCGTCGGGCCGGGCCCCGCGCGGGTACATCGTTCCCAGGGTTGGCAGGCCGGTGATATCGGTGACCAGCCCGGTGAGTCGGCGCGCCAGCCGCAGGGCATCTCCCGCGGCCGCCACCTGCTCGGCGATGCGTGCGGCGCCACGGATCTTGCAGTTCCGGATTCCCGCGGGATCGGCCAGGATCGCATCCAGGTCCAGGAACCGGCGCAGCATGCGCGCGGCCGTGGCCGGGCCGACGCCGGTGAGCCCCGGGATGTTGTCGCTGCGGTCTCCGGCCAGCGCGAGCATGTCCGCCACCTGTTCCGGACGGATGCGCAGCCGTCGCTCGATGTCGGCGCGCGACAATGTGGTGCCACGTTCCGGGTCGCGCAGCCGGTCGTCGCTGCCGAGGATGACCTGGGTCAGATCCTTGTCGGCGCTGAGCACGTCGATCCGGCAGCCACGACCGCGCGCCGTGGTTGCGAGGCTGGCGATCAGGTCGTCGGCCTCGAAGTCCGGGTGGGCCAGTTGCGTCAGGCCCAGGCAGTCCAGCACTTCGCGGATGCGCTGGAACTGCGCTCGCAGGGCTTCGGGCGCGGGCGGCCGGTGGGCCTTGTAGGGAGGGTAGAGGCGGTGGCGGAAGCCGCTGCGCAGGCTGGTGTCGAAGGCGAAGGCCAGCGGACCCGGCGGGATCTCCGACAGCCACTGGCAGAGGGAATGCACGAAGCCGTGCACGGCGCCACCGGGACGCCCCTGGGCATCCGGCTGTTCGCCGCGGGAGAACCAGGCCCGGAACACGAAGATGCTGCTGTCGACGAGGGTTGCGACCTCCGCCCCCGCGGCGGAGGCGGCCTGCGGGGGGGCGGAACCCGGGGCGGGAAGGGGAAACGGATCGAGGATCACTGGAGCCGGGCGATGTCGGCACGGACGCCGGCCAGCGAGGCGTCGAAGGCCTTCTGTTCTTCGGGGTTCAGGTCCAGCTCGATGATCTTCTCCATGCCGTGCGCCCCCAGGACGCAGGGCACGCCCATCGCCACGTCGGTGGCCCCGTACTCGCCGTCCAGCAGCGCCACGGTCGGCAGCACGCGGCGCCGGTTGATCACGATGGCCTCGACCATGGCCTTGATCGCTGCCGCCGGCGCATCGTAGGCGCTCGAGGTCTGCTTCAGCGCCAGGATCTCGGCGCCGCCGTGCCGGGTGCGCTCGACGATGCGGTCGATCGCCTCCTGGTCCATGAAGTGGTGCAGCGGCAGGCCGTTGATTCCCGAGTAGCGCAGCATGGGTACCATTGCGTCGCCGTGGCCGCCCAGCACCAGGGTGTGGATGTCGCGGGTCGACAGGCCGGTCTCCAGTGCGACGAACGCCGCCATCCGGGAGGCATCGAGCACGCCGGCCTGGCCGAAGACGCGCGAGCGGTCCCAGCCGGTCTTCTGCCAGGCGCGGTAGGTGAGCACGTCCACGGGGTTGGATACGACCAGGATCCGGCTGTCCGGAGCCTCGCGCATCACGTCGACCAGGATGCCGTCCAGGATCTCGACGTTCTTTTCCAGTACGTCCGAACGCGACATGCCGGGCTTGCGCGGCAGGCCGGCGGTGATGACGACCAGCTCCGCGCCGGCGATCACGCCCGGGTCGGTGTCACCCGTGAGGCGCGCGTCGAAACCGAAGAGCGGGGCCGTCTCCTGGATGTCCAGTGCGGCTCCGGCGGCCGCGCCCTCGCGAACGTCCAGCAGCGCAATCTCGCGCGCCAGGTCGGACTCCGCAAGGAACTGTGCGGTCGACTCGCCGACGCGCCCTGCACCGATGATGGCGATCTTGAACATGTCTGCGTCCTCCGGGTTGTGGTTTCGGGTCAAGCAGATGCCGTATGGCCCACCAGTCTAATGCCTTGCCCGGCGGCGCGCATGCCTCGAGAGTCGCCCCGGGAACCGCTGGTTCAGCGCACCGGGTGGGTCGGGATCGGGCCGCGCCGGGCCTGCTCGTAGAGTGGCTGCATCTGGCTGGCGAGGATCGACAGGTCGCGCTGGCGGGATTGCGGCGCCGGGTGGGTGCTCAAAAAGACCGGCTGGCGGGTCGCCGCCTTGCTCGCCATCTTGCCCCAGAGGCTGGCAGCGGCCTCGGGCCGGTAGCCGGCTCGGGCCGCGAGTTCGATCCCAATGCGGTCGGCCTCTGCCTCCATCTGGCGGCTGTTCGGCAGCTGCACCGCGATCAGGGCCGCCAGTCCCGCGCCGGTCAGGGCGAGCCCCGAGCGTTCGCCGGTCGCCGCGTAGGTCGCCAGCGCAAGGTTGCTGGCCAGGGCCACCGACATCTTCTCGGCGGAGTGCGACGACAGGGCGTGTGCGATTTCGTGGCCGATGATCTGCGCGAGCTCGTCGTCGGTGAGCTCGAGTTGCTGGATGATCCCCGTGTAGATGGCCATCTTGCCGCCGGCCATGGCGAAGGCGTTGATGGTGTCGGGTTCGTCGATGACCGACATTTCCCAGTCCCAGTCCGCGGTCTCGGGGCGGTAGCGCACGGCCTGGGCGACCACGCGCTCGGTGATGCCCTGCACGCGGCGCTTGATCTGCGGGTCGCTGTCGATGCGGCCTTCCTTGCGCGCCGGCGAGAGCATCTCGACGTAGGCCTGGCGGGATGCGGCAATGGCCGAGCTCTCGGAGACGAGCATCAGCTGCGAGCGGCCGGTGACGGGGTTGGTGGCGCAGCCCGGTAACAGCAGGGCCAGCGCGGTCAGCAGGATCAGAAGGCTGCGCCATGGCGCCCATCGCAGGGCGCGGTGCTGGGGGTTCGGCCAGAGTTTCACAGGGAAGTACCTCGCGCATCAGGGGCGGCCAGGAAATGAACGACCGTTTCCCCGCATTTTAGCGCGCTGGCACTGAACCGGCCCTGAACCCGGGACTGCGGGTGGCGGCCGGGAAATGAAACAGGCACCCCGGGGAGAGGGGTGCCTGGAGGCATCGCTTCAGCGGTCCGGGGCGCCTCGCAGCAGCCCCGCTGCGGGGTTCAGAAGCCGTAGCGGCGACGGAATTTGTCGACCTGTCCGGCGGTGTCGAGCATCTTCTGCTTGCCGGTGTAGAAGGGATGGCACTGCGAGCAGACGTCGAGATGCATCTCGCCTCCGGAGAAGGTCGAGCGCGTCTCGAAGGTGTTCCCGCAGCTGCAGGTGACCTTGACATCGTTGTACTTCGGGTGGATGTTCGCTTTCATGTTTCTGGCTCGGGTCGGGTTCCGGCGAAAAGTGCGATAGAATAGCTGCGTCGACGGGCGGCTGGCAAGCCTGATGTGCTCGGAGCGCACCATCCCTGACGATTCAAGGCCGCAGACTGTAGGTCGGGTGAGCCCGAAGGGCGTAACCCGACGGGTCTCGCACCCACCGATGGCCGCAAAGATCGTCCTCGGCACGTCGGGTTAGGCTACGCTAACTCGACCTACAGAACCAGTGGGCCATGGTTCGGCGGCAGACGGCGGGGAGAAACCTCGCAGCCTGCTCAGGATTCTGCGCTAAATGACTGACTTGGCGAGGTGCGCCAGGTTTTCCCCAGTTGCTGTGGATAACTCTGTGGATGGATTGTCACTAGCGGCCTGCAGGCGTTGTGGCGCGTTGCTTCGCGGTTTCTGATCATTCCTTGATCGATAATTTCAACGTAATGAAAAACATGAAGAATCTTCCAATGATCTGCCCCCATGCAAGCAATTTTGCCTATCGTTCGCGGCAGAAGCGGCCGCTGGGGGCCTTGTGAATAAGCGCGCGGAAATGTCAAGCCCCGGGCCCCGTGTCGGCTTCGTCAGCCTGGGCTGTCCGAAGGCTCTGGTGGACTCCGAGCAGATCCTGTCCCGCCTGCGCGCGGAGGGCTACGGGATTGCGCCTGACTACGCCGGCGCGGACCTCGTGGTGGTCAATACCTGCGGGTTCATCGACAGCGCCATCGCCGAATCGCTGGACGCAATCGGTGAGGCGATGGCCGAAAACGGCCGTGTGGTCGTGACCGGCTGCCTCGGCAAGGACGCCGCCCGGATCCAGGCGGCGCATCCGGGCGTGCTCGCGGTGACGGGTCCGCAGGCATTCGAGGAGGTGATGGCCGCGGTGCACGAGCAGGTGCCGCCGCCACACGATCCCTTCGCGAGCCTGGTGCCACCGCAGGGCATCAAGCTCACGCCGCGCCACTATGCCTACCTGAAGATCTCCGAAGGCTGCAACCACCGTTGCAGCTTCTGCATCATCCCCAGCCTGCGCGGGGACCTGGTCAGCCGACCCATCGGCGACGCGCTGGGCGAGGCGGAGCGGCTTGTGGCGGCCGGTGTGCGCGAGCTGCTGGTGATCTCCCAGGATACGTCGGCCTACGGTGTCGATACCCGCTATCGCACCGGCTTTCACAACGGTCGTCCGCTGAAGTCCGACATCGCGAATCTGGCCGGCGCACTGGGCGAACTGGGGATCTGGGTACGGCTGCACTACGTCTATCCCTACCCGCACGTCGATCGCCTGATCCCACTGATGGCCGAGGGCCGGCTGCTGCCCTATCTGGACATGCCGCTGCAGCACGGCCACCCGCGGGTGCTGAAGGCGATGCGCCGTCCGGCGGCCGCGGAAAGAGTGCTGGAGCGCATCCGGCTTTGGCGGGAGCAGGTCCCCGACCTGACCCTGCGCTCGACCTTCATCGTCGGTTTTCCTGGCGAGACGGAGGCGGAGTTCGAGGCCCTGCTGGATTTCCTGGAAGAGGCGCAGCTCGATCGTGTTGGCGCCTTCGCCTATTCGCCGGTCGAGGGTGCCGCCGCCAATGCGCTGGCCGATGCGGTCCCGGAGGCCGAGAAGCAGGTGCGCCTGGACGCCTTCATGCACCTGCAGGCCGAGATCAGCGCTGCGAAGCTGCAGGCGAAGATCGGCAGCCGGCAGACCGTGCTCGTGGACGGCGATGCCGAGGAGGGGGGCCTGGTCGCACGCTCACCTGCCGATGCCCCGGAGATCGACGGCGTGGTCTTCGTCGAGGGGGCGCAGGCGGCTCCCGGCACGTTCCTCGAGGTGGAGGTGACCGGCGCCACGGAACACGATCTCTTCGCGCGCGTCCCTTGAACAGGGCGGGGTACCCCGCGATCGGTGATGATTACCGCCAGCGGGCCATGCCTCGGGTAGTATCAAAGCCTCAAACCGGGAGGACGCCATGAACATTGAGCGGATCGACGACAACCACTTCCGCCTGAGCATCGATCTCAAGCAGGGGCAGAAACTGGCCAAGGCCATCAACGGCAAGGCCCGGGAAATGCGCAATGCGGCGTTGGCGCTGTCCTCGGCGCTGGGCGAGGCCTATGCCGAGGCGAACAACGACTTCCGGCAGCCGCCGCATGCCTTCGACGAGCACGCGCCGAAACAGCCGAGCATCGAAAACTGAGTCCGCGGGGAGACGCCGATGAATCTGGAAAAGATTGCCGACAAGCAGGCTCACGTACGGATGGACGCCTTCGAAGCCTCCGACCTGCTGACCAGCCTGAAGCAGCACGCTGAACACCTGGGAGACCTGGGCCAGGATCTGATCGCCGCGCTCGAGGCGCAGGGCGTGCAGGTCATCGCCGAGGAAGATCACCCGCGTACCGAGTACGTCCCGCCACGCGACCTGCACCGCGTCTGAGAGCCCGGCCTGATCCCTTCCGGGGTGGGCGGGTCTCGTGTTCCGTCGCCACCGGTTATCGCGAAAGACCACGGAGGATCATGAGGCCCGGCTTTACTCCAGCGGCTTGCTCGAGCTAAGCGCCCAAACCCATTCCCCCTTCCCGGTCTTCCCGACCTTCCCGGTAAATCACGCCCTACCGTTGATCCGGCGGAGCGCTCCGTGTTTCAGCTCTTGCCGGTTGTTTTCGGGCAGGGCGCCTGCACCGGTTCCGGGAGTACGTCCCAGATGTTCTCGGCGTATTCGCGCACGGTGCGGTCGATCGAGAAATAACTCATGCGCCCGACGTTGAGCAGCGCGGCCTCCGACCAGGCCTCGACGTCCTCGTACAGGCTGTCGGCCTTGGCAGAGGCCTCGCTGTAGGCGGCGTAGTCGGCGAGGACGAAGAACGGGTCTTCCTCAAGCAGGTAGCTTGCCACCCGCGCATGCAGCGCGCGTCCACCATTGGCGAAGAAGCCGTTGCGCAACGAGTCGACGATGCCGCGCAGGCGTGGATGCGAGTCCAGGTGGATACTGGGCGGTTGCTGCTGCGCCCGGTGGGCGCTGACCTCGGCCGCCGTCATCCCGAAGATGAAGATGTTCTCGGACCCTACCGCATCGCGAATCTCGATGTTGGCGCCGTCGAGGGTGCCGATGGTCAGCGCACCGTTGAGCGCCAGCTTCATGTTCCCGGTGCCCGACGCCTCGAAGCCCGCGGTGGAGATCTGCTGCGACAGATCGGCCGCCGGAATGATGATCGCCGCGGAGCTGACCTCGTAGTTCGGGAAGAACACGCACTTGAGGCGGTCGCCCACTGCGGGGTCGTTGTTGACGATGTCGGCCACCTGGTTGATGAGCTCGATGATGTCCTTCGCCCGCTGGTAGCTCGGGGCCGCCTTGCCGGCGAACAGCACCACCCGCGGCAGGACCTCCTCGCCGTCGCGGATACGCTGGTACAACTCGATCACGTGCAGGAGTTTCAGCAGTTGGCGCTTGTATTCGTGGATGCGCTTGATCTGAACGTCGTACATCACGTCCGGGCTGATCACCACCCCCGTGCGCTTCTCCACCAGTCCCGCGAGCCGTTCCTTGTTGCTGCGCTTGATCGCCCGGAATTCCGCGCGCGTGGCTTCGTCGGAGGCGTAGGGCGTGAACTGCTTCAGGCGGTCGAGATCGAATTTCCAGTCGCTGCCGATGCGGGACTCGATCAGCGCAGTCAGGCCTGGGTTGGCCTGGATCACCCACAGCCGCGGCGTCACGCCGTTGGTCACGTTGATGAAACGCTCGGGCCAGACCTGGTTGAAGTCCGCGAACAGGGTTTGCTTCAGCAGGTTGGTGTGCAGCGCGGCGACCCCGTTGACCTTGTGGGAGCCGACCACCGCGAGATGGGCCATGCGCACGCGCCGGCCGTGCTCCTCGTCGATGATCGACAGCCGCGACAGCAGGTCGTGCTCGCCGGGGAAGCGGTGCCGGACCTCTTCGATGAACTCGTGGTTGATGCGGTAGATGATGAGCATGTGCCGGGGCAGCACACGCTCCATCAGGGCCACCGGCCAGGTCTCCAGCGCTTCCGGCATCAGGGTGTGGTTGGTGTAGGCAAAGACGCGCCGGGTGATGTCCCAGGCCTTGTCCCAGGGCACCCGGTGCTCATCCACCAGCAGGCGCATGAACTCGGCCACGGCGATCGCCGGGTGGGTGTCGTTCAGCTGGATCGCCGCCTTGTCCGGCAGGTCTTCCAGCGAATAACCGAGCTGGAGGTTGCGGTCGAAAATATCCTGCAGGGAGGCGGAGACGAAGAAATATTCCTGCTTCAGGCGCAGTTCGCGGCCGATCGCCGTGGCGTCGTTGGGGTAGAGCACCATCGAAATGGTCTCGGATTCACTCTTGTCGGCGACTGCGCGGATGTAGTCGCCCTCGTTGAAGTAGCGCAGGTCGAAGTTGCGCGTCGCCTTTGCCGCCCAAAGCCGCAGGTTGTTCACGTTGCGGCGCTGATAGCCGGCGGTCGGGTAGTCGTAGGCCATCGCCAGCACCAGCTCCCCGTCCTCCCAGGTGTGGCAGTTCTCGCCATTGGCCTCGTGGTGCTCGATCACATAACCGTAGAAACGCACCGGGAAGATCTTTTCCGGCCGCGGGAATTCCCAGGGGTTGCCGAAGCGCAGCCAGTTGTCCGGATGCTCGACCTGCCGGAAATGCTCGATGTGCTGCTGGAACATGCCGAATTCGTAGCGGATGCCATAGCCATAGCCGGGGTAACCCTGGGTCGCCATGGACTCCAGGATGCAGGCGGCGAGACGTCCGAGGCCGCCGTTGCCCAGCGCCGCGTCCTCCTCCAGCCGTGCGATGGTTCGAAAATCGACGCCGAGGTCCTTGAGTGCCTGTTGGGTGACCTCGAAGATGCCCATGTTGCGGAGGTTGGCCTCGAGCATGCGGCCGATCAGGTACTCCATGGACAGGTAATAGACGCGTTTCACGTCCTCCTCGGCGAACTGGCGACGGGTGACGACGCGGCGTTCGATGATCCGCTCGCGGATGGCGAAGGACACTGCGTGCAGCCAGTCCCGCGGCGTTGCCAGATCCGGATCCTTGCCCACCTCGCGCACGACCGCGTCGCGGATCGACTGGCGCAGGCTGGCGCTGTCGCAGGCGAGCGGCGAGAGTTGGTGCCGCGGGTTGATTTCGTCGGGGGATGCGCTCATCGGGTCGAACTCCAGGGCGGTGTCTTGGGAGACCGTCGTGCGGCAACCCGGTGATCAGGGGTCATCAGCGTCGTTCGAGCGCGCGGTGACCAATATCGGAACGGAAGTATATACCGTTGAAGTGGATTTTATGCGAGGCCCGGTAGGCGTTTTCCTGTGCCCTGCGGAAGTCCGCGCCCAGGCCGACCACGCACAGCACCCGCCCGCCGTCGGTGACGACCCCGCCGTCGCCGATCCTGCGGGTGCCCGCGTGGAACACCCGGCTGCTGTCGCTGTTCGCGGCATCCAGACCCGTGATGAGATCTCCCTTGCGGTAGTCCAGCGGGTAGCCGCCGGCGGCCAGCACCACACCCAGCGCGACGCGCGTGTCCCACTCGACATCGATCCGGTCCAGCCGCCCGTCGATGGCCGCGCCGATCATCTCCGCAAGGTCGCTGTTCAGGCGCATCAGGATCGGCTGGGTCTCCGGGTCGCCGAAACGGCAGTTGAACTCCAGCACCTTCGGGTTGCCCTGCGGGTCGACCATCACCCCGGCGTAGAGGAAACCCGTGTAGCGCTCACCCTCGGCCGCCATGCCCTGCAGGGTGGGCTCGATCACCTCGTCGAGGATGCGCCGGTGCAGTTCGTCCGTAACCACCGGCGCGGGGGAATAGGCGCCCATGCCGCCGGTGTTCGGGCCCTTGTCGCCGTCGTCGCGGGCCTTGTGGTCCTGGGAACTCGCCAGCGGCAGGATGTGCTCGCCGTCGATCATGCAGATGAAGCTGGCCTCCTCGCCGGTAAGGAATTCCTCGATCACCACGCGGTGACCGGCGCTACCGAAGGCATTTCCGGCCAGCATGTCTTGCACCGCGGCGCGCGCCTCGTCCTCGGTCTGCGCCAGAATCACGCCCTTGCCGGCGGCCAGCCCGTCGGCCTTGACCACGATGGGCGCGCCGTGAGCAAGGATGAACGCCTCGGCTGCGGCGATTTCGGTGAAGCTGCCGTAGGCGGCCGTGGGAATCCGGTGGCGCTGCATGAAGTCCTTGGCGAAGGCCTTGGATCCCTCCAGCTGCGCGGCCTGCGCGGTGGGTCCGAAGATGCGCTGCCCCGCGGCGCGGAAGGTATCGACGATGCCGGCGACCAGCGGCGCCTCGGGGCCGACCACGGTGAACGCCACGCCCTCGCGCCCGGCCAGGGCGAGCAGGCCGTCGATGTCGGTCGCGCTGACGGCCACGTTCTCGCATTTCGCCTCGGTGGCGGTGCCGGCGTTGCCCGGCGCCACCAGCACACGGTTCACCCGCGGCGACTGCGCCAGCTTCCACGCCAGCGCATGCTCGCGGCCCCCGCCGCCTACGACCAGTATGTTCATCTCTCTGCCCTCAGGCTGGCGATTCTGTGGTCCGGGTTCAATGGCGGAAGTGGCGCATGCCGGTGAACAGCATGGCGATGCCGTGTTCGTTTGCGGCGGTGATCACCGCCTCGTCGCGCATCGAGCCACCGGGCTGGATCACGGCAGTGATGCCGGCCTCGGCCGCGGCGTCGATGCCGTCGCGGAACGGGAAAAAGGCGTCGGAGGCCATCACGCTGCCGGGTACGCGCAGACCCTCGTCGGCGGCCTTGATCCCGGCAATCTTCGCCGAGTACACGCGGCTCATCTGTCCTGCACCGACCCCGATGGTCTGCTCGTCGCGGACGTAGACGATGGCGTTCGACTTCACGAACTTGGCCACCTGCCAGGCGAAGCGCAGGTCACGGGTCTCCTGCTCGGTGGGCGCGCGTTCGGTCACGCAGCGAAGCTCGACCTGCGCCAGGCTGCCGGTGTCGGCGTCCTGCACCAGCAGGCCGCCGCCGATGCGCTTGAAGTCCAGACCGGGATTCACCTGTGCCGGCGGGATCTCCAGGACCCGGACGTTGCCCTTGGCTCCGGCGGCGCGCAGGGCGGCGGGCGTCACCTCCGGCGCAATGATGACCTCAACGAACTGGCGGCTGACGATGGCCTGCGCGGTGTCCCCGTCCAGCGGCCGGTTGAAGGCGATGATGCCGCCGAAGGCCGAGGTCGGGTCGGTCTGGAACGCGCGCTCGTAGGCCATCAGCGGGCTCTGCGCCACAGCCACGCCGCAGGGGTTGGCGTGCTTGACGATCACGCAGGCCGGCTCCTCGAACTGGCGCACGCAATCCCAGGCGGCATCGGCGTCGGCCAGGTTGTTGTAGCTCAGCGCCTTGCCCTGGAGCTGGCGGAAACTGGAGAGGCTGCCCGGCGCTGGCCGGGTTTCACGGTAGAAGGCCGCGCCCTGATGCGGGTTCTCGCCGTAGCGCAGATCGGCCATCTTCGCGTAGTTCAGGTTCATCTGCCCCGGGAAGCGTTCGCGCTGGCCGCTGTCGTCCAGCGCCGACAGGTGGTTGCTGATGGCGGCGTCGTAGCGGGCCACGTGGTCGAAGGCAGCGACCGCGAACCGGAACCGCAGGGCGGCCGGTATCGCGCCGTGTTCGCGCAGGGCCTGCACGATCTCCATGTACTGGCCGGGTTCGGTGGCTACGGTCACGTCGCGATGGTTTTTCGCCGCGGCGCGGAGCATCGCTGGTCCGCCGATATCGATGTTCTCGATGGCCTCCTCCAGCGTGCAACCCGGCCGGGCGACCGTCGCCTCGAAGGGATAGAGGTTCACCACCAGCAGGTCGATCGGGGCGATGCCCTGTTCGGCCATCACGGCGTCATCCTGGCCGCGGCGCCCGAGCAGGCCACCGTGGATCTTCGGGTGCAGGGTCTTGACCCGGCCATCCATGATCTCGGGAAAGCCCGTGTGCCGGGCGACCTCGGTGACCGGCAGGCCGTGTTCGGTCAGGAGCCGCGCGGTCCCCCCGGTGGAGAGGAGTTCGGCGCCCTCGGCGTGCAGCGCCTGGGCGAGTTCGACCAGTCCGGTCTTTTCGGAGACCGAGAGCAGGGCGCGGCGGATGGGGCGGGAATCAACCATTGGATGGCCTCTAGTGTCCTGTCACGCAGCATGATGGCGCAAAATTATAACGAACTGCGCGGCGCAGGTGTCCCGGCCAGCCGAGCGGGACCCGCCCGAGACCCCGGAACGCGCTGTTTCGGCGCGAGCAGGAGGGGCGGCCGTGCGGCTGTGTCCGGGCAGCGATGCCCTATCTCCCGATGGCTGAAATTTCCCACCTTGGCCCAGGGAAACGCCGATGAATGATGGGCGTTTCTCCACCGGAGATCCGAAATCGCCCTTGTAATCGTCGCAAGAAAGCTTCAGGGTAGAAAAGATGTTGGGCAGGAGGGGCGCAATCGTGCCGCTCCCGGTCGAGCGTTTTCATGGGCCGGTGCAGCCAGGTTCTTTCTCCGCTGCCGGTCCTGCCGCCCGTTCAGGGCCCATCAATGGTGCGACCACAGGGTCGCCTTTGTTCCGCAGCGTTCCGTGGACGAACGCCGCCCGCTCAGGGGCCAAGGCAGGGTTTCAGCGGTTTCTCCAGGCAGGAGTGCCGCGGCGATCCGCTGCCGCTTCGTCGCAGACGCCGGAAGACGCCATCGCAGTACTTGGACCCCGAAACCGGGGTGCGAATCTCGCCGCGGCCGTTGCAGGGGCGCGCAGCACACCATTGTCAGTGAGGAATGCCATGTCAGCCACCATGAAGCAGGATTTCGGAGCCAAACCCACCGAGCGTCGGGAGACCGACAACTACCGCGCCGAGTATGTGACGTCCTTTGTCGACAAGTGGGACGAACTGATCGACTGGGAGAGCCGCGCACGCAGCGAGGGTGACTTCTTCATCCAGGTGCTGAAAGAGCGCGGTGCCAAGCGGGTTCTGGACGTCGCCGCCGGCACCGGCTTTCACTCGGTGCAGTTGATGGAGGCGGGGTTCGACGTCGTCACCGCCGACGGCAGTCCCGAGATGCTGGCCAAGGCCTTCGAGAACGGCCGCAAGCGCGGCCACATCCTGCGCACCACCCAGGCCGACTGGCGCTGGCTGAACCGGGACATCTACGGCCGTTATGACGCGGTCGTGTGCCTCGGCAACTCTTTCACCCATCTGTTCCGGGAGAACGACCGGCGCAAGGCCCTGGCCGAGTTCTATTCGGCGCTGAACCACGACGGCGTTCTGCTGCTGGACCAGCGCAATTACGACGCGATCCTGGATCATGGCTACTCCAGCGCCCACACGTACTATTACTGTGGCGACAACGTCTCGGTGGCGCCGGAGCACGTCGACGAGGGGCTCGCGCGCTTCCAGTACGCGTTCCCGGACAAGTCGACCTACCACCTGAACATGTTCCCCTTGCGCAAGGCGTACGTGCGCAGGCTGATGCGCGAGGTCGGGTTCCAGACCATCGATACCTATGGCGACTTCAAGGAAACCTACCACGAGACCGAGCCTGATTTTTTCATCCATGTTGCCTGCAAGAAATACGTCGAGGAGGTGCGCTGATGCAGAACTATTCGAGCCCTGTCGCGACTGCGCGCGACTACTACAACAGCCCCGATGCCGATCACTTCTATCACAGCATCTGGGGCGGCGAGGACATCCACATCGGCCTCTACGAGCACGAGCGCGAGGCGATCGTCGACGCCAGCCGTCGTACCGTCGCGCACATGGCGGATCTTCTCGGCGAGCCGCAGGCGGATTGGCGGGTGCTGGACATGGGCGCCGGCTATGGCGGTTCGGCGCGCTACCTGGCGGAGAACCACGGCTGCCGCGTCACCGCGCTGAACCTCAGCGAGGTGGAGAACGAGCGCAACCGGGCGATCAACAAGTCGCGCGGCCTGGACGGGTTGATCGAGGTCGTCGACGGCAGTTTCGAGAGCGTGCCCGGCGCAGGCGAACGCTTCGACGTCGTCTGGTCCCAGGATGCCTTCCTGCACAGCGGTGAGCGCGAGCAGGTGCTGCGCGAGGCCGTGCGGGTGCTGAAGCCGGGCGGGGTGCTGATCTTCACCGACCCGATGGCGCAGGACGACTGCCCCGAGGGCGTGCTCGATCCGATTCTGGCGCGCATTCATCTCGACAGCCTGGGCTCGCCCGGCTTCTACCAGCAGGCGGCCGCCGATCTCGGCCTGGAGCCGATCGGGTTCGAGGATCACACCCATCAATTGCCGCGCCACTATGGCCGGGTGCGCGAAGAACTCGAGGCCCGCGAACCGGATCTCGCGGGGTCGATCTCCCCGGACTACATCGAGCGCATGAAGAAGGGTCTGGGACACTGGGTCGATGGCGGTGAGGCCGGGCATCTGGCCTGGGGTATCTTCCGCTTCCGCAAGGCGGCGTAGCCGACGATTTCAGAACGGCCTTTTCATGAATCCAGCAGAGGAGCCTTTATCTCCATGAGCAAACGTTACCTGTTTACCTCCGAATCCGTGTCCGAGGGTCATCCGGACAAGATGTGCGACCAGGTGTCCGACGCGATCCTGGACGCCTACCTGGCCGAGGATCCCAAGGCCCGTGTGGCCGCAGAGACCTTCACCACCACCGGCCTCGTCCTCGTCGGCGGCGAGGTCAAGTCCAGCGCACGGATCGAGATCGAGGACATCGTTCGCGACGTGGTCAAGGGCATCGGCTACGACAGTTCGGACAAGGGCTTCGACTACGCGACGTGTTCGGTCGCGGTCACCCTCGGCAAGCAGTCGGCGGACATCAACCAGGGGGTGGATCGCCAGCGTCCGGAAGAGCAGGGTGCGGGCGACCAGGGGCTGATGTTCGGCTACGCCTGCAACGAGACCGAAGTGCTGATGCCGGCGCCGATCCACTTCGCCCACCGCCTGGTGCGGCGCCAGGCCGAGGTGCGCAAGAACGGAACGCTGCCGTGGCTGCGCCCGGACGCGAAGAGCCAGATCAGCTTCCGCTACGAGAACAACCGTGCGGTTGCGGCGGATGCGGTGGTGCTGTCAACCCAGCACGCGCCGGAGATCGAGCAGAAGACGCTGGTCGAGGCGGTGATGGAGGAGATCATCAAGCCGGTGCTGGGCCAGGAGTGGCTACACAAGGACACCCGCTTCCACATCAACCCGACCGGTCGGTTTGTCACCGGTGGGCCGATGGGCGACTGCGGGCTGACCGGGCGCAAGATCATCGTCGATACCTACGGCGGCATGGCCCGCCACGGCGGCGGCGCCTTCTCCGGCAAGGATCCGTCCAAGGTGGATCGCTCGGCGGCCTACGCCTGCCGCTACGTGGCCAAGAACATCGTCGCCGCCGGCCTGGCCGATCGCTGCGAGGTGCAGGTGTCCTATGCCATCGGCGTCGCCGAACCGACCTCGATCGCGGTCGAGACCTTCGGCACCGGCAAGGTGGACGAGGGCCAGCTGACGGCCCTGGTGCGCAAGCATTTCGATCTGCGTCCCTACGGCATCCTGAAGATGCTCGACCTGGAGCGCCCGATCTACCGTCCCACGGCGGCTTACGGGCACTTCGGGCGCGAGGATCTGGACCTGACCTGGGAGCGCACCGACAAGG
>SKJG01000087.1 GCA_007116035.1 Thioalkalivibrio sp. | reverse complement strand
GCGTCGTTCCACTCGTTGACGAAGGTCTTGATGGCCAGCCGGGCGCGCGGCGGCGAAGCGATGATCGATAGATCGCGGAGACCTGCAAGCGCCATGTTCAGGGTGCGCGGGATGGGAGTCGCGGTGAGGGTGAGCATGTCGACCTCGGCCCGGAGTTTTTTCAGCGACTCCTTGTGGCGTACGCCAAAGCGCTGTTCCTCGTCGACGATCACCAGTCCCAGATTGTGGAACGCGAGGCCGCTCTGAAGCAGCTTGTGCGTGCCGATCACGATATCGACCTTGCCGTCCGCCATGCCCTGCAGCACCGATGCCTGATCCTTCGCACTACGGAAGCGGGACAGCGACTCGACGCGTACCGGCCAGTCCGCGAAGCGGTCGGAGAAATTCTGATGGTGCTGCTGGGCCAGCAGCGTGGTGGGCACCAGCACCACCACCTGCCGGTGGTTCTGTACTGCGACGAAGGCGGCGCGCATGGCCACCTCGGTCTTCCCGAAGCCGACGTCGCCGCAAACGACGCGGTCCATGGGCTGGCTGGCAGCCATGTCCGCGAGCACGGCGTCGATCGCCTGCGCCTGATCCGCGGTCTCTTCGAACGGGAAGGCGGCGGCAAATGCGTGATATTCGGGGGTCTCAACGGCGAAGGCCGTCCCTTCGCGTGCGGCGCGCCGCGCGTAGATCTCGAGCAGTTCGGCGGCGACGTCGCGCGCCTTCTCCGCCGCCTTGCGCCGCGCGCGCGACCACTGTTCACTGCCGAGGCGGTGCAATGGCGCGTGCTCGCTGTCGGCGCCGGTGTAGCGGCTGATCAGATGCAGCGAAGACACCGGCACGTAGAGCTTGGCGCCATCCGCGTATTCCAGTGCCAGGAATTCGCCGGGCCGGCCACCGACGTCCAGGGTCTGTAGACCCAGATAGCGTCCGACACCGTTCTCCTCGTGCACGACCGGCGCGCCGATGTGCAGATCGTTGAGGTTCTGGATGATGGCATCGGCATCGCGGGTGGGCTTCGCCCGGCGCCGCGACTGCATGGCGCGCTCGCCGAACAGGGCCGCCTCGGGCACTACGGCGAGGTTGTCGGGGAGCAGAAAACCTTCGGATAGCGTCGCCACGGTGAGCATGGCCGGAGCTTCGGCCGCGCGGAACGACGACCAGTCATCGACAGGCTCGGCCACGACGTCGTGCTCGCGCAGGAGCGTCAGGAGGGCTTCGCGCCGGCCCGTGGATTCCGCGGTCAGCAGCACGCGCTGGGGACTCTCGAGAAAGGCGCGCAGCCGTTCTGCGGGTTCCGGACGACCCTGCTGGATGCTGAGTTCGGGCAGGGTTTCCCGCCGGAACACCAGCTGGCGTCCGCGGCCCGGGGGCAGTGGCGAGGCGGCCGGACCCAACGCAATGCCAGAGCACCGACCGAGTGCCCCAGCCAGGGCTTCCTCATCCAGGTACAGCTCAGCCGGCGGCAGTAACGGCCGTTCCGCCTGATGACCCAGCTGGTCGTACCGCGACAGTACCTCCGTTGCAAACCGGCTGGCGGCACCGGCGATGTCGCCGAACTGCACCACGCGTGCGTCGAGGCAGTAGTCGAACAGCGTATCCAACTGTTCGAAGAAGAGCGGCAGGTAGGACTCCACACCGGCCGGTGCCAGTCCCTCGCTCACGTCCCGGTAGATGGGATGCCGGGACGGGTCGCCCGAGAAGCGTGCCCGGTAGCGGCCGCGAAAGGCCTTGATGGCCTCTGGGTTCATCGGAAATTCGTGGCTGGGCAGCACATCCAAACGCTCGATGCGCTCGGTCGAACGCTGGGTCTCCGGATCGAAGTGGCGCAGCGAGTCGATCTCATCGTCCAGGAACTCCACCCGCACGGGCAGCGCCGCGCCCATGGGAAAGACGTCCAGGATCTCTCCGCGCACCGCGAACTCGCCGTGCGTCAGGACCTGGTGCACGGCCTGGTAGCCGGCATCGGTCAGGCTGTCGCGCAGATCGAGGCGGTCGAGCTTCTGCCGCACGGTCAGAGCCAGGCACTCGCCCTGGAGCCACTGCCGTGGCGGCAGGCGCTGCATCAGGGTCGCGACCGGAACCACCACGAGCCCACGACGGAGCCCCGGCAACCGGTGCAATGTGCGCAGGCGCTCGGAAACGATGTCTTCGTGGGGGGAGAAGACATCGAAGGGGAGGGTCTCCCAATCCGGAAGGCGCAGCACCGGGAGATCGCTGTCCGCGGCAAAGAACCGCCATTCGGCAATCCATTGGTCGGCGGCTTCGGTGCTTTCGGTGACGACCAGCAGCGGATGCGGGAAGCCCTCGGCGGCCTGGGCAAGGGCCAGGACAGCGGGGGTGAAACCCAACTCCGCCCAGGTTTCGAATCCGGAAACGGGTAGACGCCCGGGTTTCAGGGGGTCTCGGGCGGCGTCAGGCATGTGGCATTCACTGGTTTGAGCAAGGTGCCGGGTATTATACGGGCAAGGTACCAGCGCGCGGACCGCACGCCGAGGCGCCGGTCCGTGCCTGACAGTCGCGCGGCCTTCACACGGCCGTTTCAGCTACCCCGGCTGCTGTGCCGTCCAGGACGGTCGCCGGGTCATGAATCAACGGGTTTCCGCCGTCCCGCAGGAGTTCATTCCCAGCAGGCTGTATGCGGGGCACCAGCGCATGAGGCCGGTGGCCAGGGGGATGATGCCGAGCAGACCCCACAGGGTTTGCGGCCCGATGAAGACCAGGGCCAGAAGGACGACACCGACGGCGATGCGCAGACCGCGGTCGATGGTACCGACGTTCAGGGTAGGTTTCAGATTCACTGGGCACGCTCTCCGAGTTGTAGGGAACTGCTTCGATCACCCGAGCGCCCTTCGGTTCAATCGATGAAGCGGCGCAACAGGTCAGCATAGGCATCGATGCGGCGGTCCCGAAGGAAGGGCCACTGCCGCCGGACCTCTTCGGTGCGCGCCGGGTCGATCGCCGCCGTGAGCATCTGGGGGGCGTCCGTGCCCGCCTGGGCCAGGAATTCCCCCTGAGGTCCGGCAATGAAGCTGGAGCCCCAGAAGTCCGCGCCGGCCGTGGTTCCACCTGGATCGGGCTCGAAGCCTACGCGGTTGCACGCCAGCACCGGAAGATTGTTCGCGACGGCATGTCCGCGCTGGACCGTGATCCAGGCCTCGCGTTGCCGTGTCCGCTCCTCCGGGGTATCGCCGGGATCCCAGCCAATGGCGGTCGGGTAGATCAGGAGTTCGGCTCCGGCAAGGGCCATCAGGCGTGCCGCCTCGGGATACCACTGGTCCCAGCAGACGAGCACCCCCAGGCGCCCCACGGAGGTATCGATCGGTTGAAACCCGAGATCCCCCGGGGTGAAGTAGTACTTCTCGTAATACCCGGGATCGTCGGGGATGTGCATCTTCCGATAACGCCCCGCGAGCCGGCCGTCACGTTCGAAGACCACTGCGGTGTTGTGATAGATCCCCGCAGTGCGCCGTTCGAAGAGGGAACCAACCAGCACCACTCCGTGTTCCCGCGCCATCGCCCCCAACGCTGCGGTGGAGGGACCGGGCACCGGTTCGGCCCGGTCGAACTCCGCCGGCGTCTCCACCTGGCAAAAATAGGGGCCGGTGTGCAGCTCGGCAAGGACCACGAGATCGGCCCCGGCCGCCGCAGCTTCGGATACGGCGGCCGCAGTCGCCCTCAGGTTGCTCTCGCGGTCGCTGGCGTTGCGGTGCTGGATCAGGGCGACGTGCATCGGATCACCGTACGGGTCATTGCCGGGGTTCAGTGTGGGAGGACGCCTACGGGGAACTGCATGGTCAGGCAATGCAGGCTGCCGCCCTGTCGGATCAGCTCACGACAGTCGATGCCGACCACACTGCGCCCCGGGAAGGCCGCGCCGAGGCGTTCCAGTGCCACCTCGTCGGCAGGGTCATCGTAGACGGGTACCAGTACGGCTTCGTTGATGACCAGAAAGTTCGCATGGGTCGCAGGCAGGCGCCTGCCTTCGTCGAGGATGGGTGCGGGGAGGGGCAGGGGAATGAGGGTGTACGGCTCACCCGAGGGCTGTCGGAACTGCGCGAGCTGTTCGGCCATCCGCTGCAACCCGTCGCACTGGGGATCACCGCTGTCATTGCATTCCACGTGCGCGATGGTCTCGCCGTCACAGAAACGGGCGAGGGTGTCGATATGACCATCGGTGTCATCGCCCTCCAGATGTCCATGATCGACCCAAAGGAGCCGCTGCGCACCGAGATGCTGTAACAGCCGTTCCTCGATGCCATCCCGGGACAGTTCCGGGTTGCGCGTCGGCGTCAGCAGGCATTGGCTGGTGGTCATGATCGTGCCCGCGCCATCCGATTCGATGCTGCCACCCTCCAGTACCAGATCAATCGCCTCAACGGGGACCGCGCCGAAGCGTCCCTGAGCGGCCAGGTTCCGCGTCAACAGGTTGTCGTGCTCCGCCGGGAACTTCCCGCCCCACCCATTGAAGGAAAAATCGAGCAGGACGGGTTGGCCGTGCTCGACGATGGTGAGCGGTCCGTGGTCACGAGCCCAGGTGTCATCGGCCTTGGCGATGCCCAGTTGCACACGGTCGAGGTCTGCCCCGGCCTGTGCGAGGAGGGAGAGCACGTGGACGCGGTGATCGGTATCCTGGCAGACCACCAGCAGGGATTCATGTCGCGCGATCATTGCCCCGATTGCGGCAAAGACCGGTTCCACGGCATCCAGCCGCGACGACCAGTCCGTGCCTGCGTGCGGCCAGGTCAGTTGAACCCCGCTCTGGGGCTCCCATTCCGCGGGCAGCCTGCGTTCGGATGCTTCCCGGATCACCGAGGCTGAGGTGTGTGGGAGCCGTGCACCACGCTATGCAGGACGAACGCGCCCTCGAACACCACGGAGAATCCATCATAGTCCCAGCGTGTGATCGGCGGCTGTCGCGGCGCGCCGCCGCCAACGGTGGCGAAGCGTTCCATGGGCTGCCCGTGCCGTGCGACCACGTGGCTCTGGTGCTGTCCCCGGGTGGGCAACCCGGGTTCCGTCATCACGGAATAGGTTCCCGGCCCAATCTTCAGCACTTCGGCCTGGGCCAGCGGGGCGGCCAGCATCAGGGCCAGCGGGGCGACCAGTGTCCAGCGGGGGACCATTCTCCCGGGCATGCGCGCTCTCCTCGTCAATCGTCTTTCGGAATCATAGCACTGGGGCCGGGTGCAGAGGGAAATCGCGTGCACACGCGCCGCTTCGGGCCCTGGGTGGGCTGGAATGCCAGGTCTTGGCGGACGCGTAAGGAATGGTAGGCGCGCAGCCTCCCCTCTGGCATGATTCCGCCATGTTCAAGCCACTCCCGATTGCCATCGGTCTGCGTTATACGCGGGCCAAGCGCCGCAACCATTTCATTTCCTTCATCTCCGTCGTGTCGATGATCGGGCTGATCCTGGGGGTCACGGCCCTGATCACCGTTCTCTCGGTCATGAACGGATTCGAGCGCGAGTTGCGTGAGCGCATCCTGGGTATGGCTTCGCATGCCACCATCCAGGCCTTCGACGGCTCCCTTCGAAACTGGCAAGAGCTCTCGCGGCAAGTCGAGGATGAGGATCCCAGGGTTCTTGCGGTTGCGCCTTACGTCGCCGGCGAGGCGATGCTCAGCGCCTTCGGCAACATCTCCGGAGCCTTGGTGCGCGGGATTGACCCGGCATCGGAGCAGCGCGTGGCTCTGATCGGGGAACACATGATCCGGGGCAACCTCGAGGACCTGGAGGCGGGCGCTTTTCGCGCGGTTCTGGGGTACGAGCTCGCGGTGCAACTCGGAATCCGCGTCGGCGACAGCATCGTGCTGATGGCGCCTCAGGCCAGCGTGACCCCGGCCGGCGTGCTGCCGAGGATGCGTCGCTTCGAGGTCACCGGCCTGTTCGAGGTGGGCATGTACGAGTTCGATCGCGGCACGGCGTTCATTCACCTCGACGATGCGCGAGCGGTATTCCAGACAGGCGAGGGCGTGACCGGACTGCGACTGCGACTGAGTGACATGATGCAGGCTGGAATCATCAGCCGCGACGTGGCCCGTTCGCTGGATGGGATGTTCCGGGTTTCCGACTGGACTCAGCAGCATGCCAACCTCTTTCGCGCGATTCAGATGGAGAAGGTGGTGATGTTCATCATTCTGTCGCTGATCGTTGCGGTGGCGGCATTCAACATCGTGTCGACGCTGGTGATGCTGGTGACCGACAAACAGTCGGATATCGCCATCCTGCGGACCCTCGGGCTGAAGCCCTCCGCGGTCATGCTCGTGTTCATCGTGCAGGGAGTCATCATCGGCGCCGTCGGCGTGATGCTCGGTGTGGTCGGCGGCGTCACTCTGGCCCTGAACATCGACGTGGTGGTCCCGTTCATCGAACGCGTGACGGGAACGCAATTCCTTGCCGCTGACGTGTACTACATCGACGAACTGCCCAGTGATCTGCGCCTCCAGGACGTGCTCCGCATCAGCGGCCTGGCGTTCGTGCTGACCCTTCTGGCCACGCTGTTTCCCGCGTGGCGGGCGGCCCGCACCCGACCGGCCGAGGCCCTGCGCTATGAGTGAGGCAGAGATCGTACTCGAGGCCCGGGGTCTGGAACGGCGCTTCCGCGAGGGCAGCCTCGACGTCAGCGTGCTCAATGGGATCGATCTGCAGATCCGGCGTGGCGATCAGCTGGCGATCGTGGGCGTCTCGGGCTCGGGCAAGAGCACCTTGCTGCAGCTGTTGGGCGGACTCGACCTGCCGACCGCGGGGAACGTGACGCTATTCGGCCAGGACTGGTCGCGGATCAGCGATGCCCGTCGCGGCACCCTGCGTAACCTGCACATCGGCTTCGTCTACCAGTTCCATCATCTGCTGCCGGAATTCACCGCGCTGGAAAACGTGGCGATTCCCTTGATGATCCGGGGAGAAGCGACGCGAAAGGCAAAGACGGAGGCCGCCGAGTGGCTGGCCCGTGTCGATCTCGCGGACCGGGGTGCGCACAAGCCCTCCGAGCTGTCGGGTGGCGAACGACAGCGGGTCGCGATCGCGCGGGCCATGGTGACGCGTCCGGCGGTTATCCTGGCGGACGAGCCAACGGGCAATCTTGACCGTGATCGAGCGCAGCGGGTCTTCGCCTTGCTGCAGGAGATGAATCAGGCGAGCGGCAGCGCATTGGCACTGGTCACCCACGACCCGACGCTGGCCGAGCGCATGGATCGGACAGTTCGACTGGTGGATGGTTTGATGACGGAGGACTGATCAGCGGTTTTCGGGACCCGGCTTCGAATCATAGGGGTTGTGCTGACTCCGGATCAGGCGGCGGCGCAGGCGTGCGCGCCTGATTTTCAGGCGCTCCATGACGCTGAACCACCAGAGCACGCGGACCACCAGATACCCGGCGGCAGAGGCGACCACGGCCAGCACCAGGCTGCCGGTGACCAGCGGCTTCCAGATCGTCAGTAGATCGCCGGTGAACCATTCCATGGTCATCTCCACGCGGAATGAGCGCCGCGGTTCGTTCAGGATCCAGCGTCCGATCGTGTACGCAGTGTAGAATATGGGCGGCATGGTCAGGGGATTGGATACCCAGACCAGCAGGACCGATATGGGCAGATTGACGCGCACCCAGATTGCAATCGCGGCCGCGAGCAGCATCTGCATCGGTATCGGCAGGAAGGTCACGAAGAGCCCCACGGCAAACGCACCAGCGACGGAGCGCCGGTTCAAATGCCACAGATCAGGCGCGCGCAGGCGCGGACCCAGCACATCCAGCGCACGGTGGCCCCGCACCGATTCATAGGCCGGGAACCAACGCTTGATGAATTTTTTCGCCATGGATCAGTGGGCACGCTGCCGCGCGCGGGGAGATGCGTCAAGAGCGGCCGCCAACCCCTGGTCGGCCCCCCAGGTGAGGGCTGGCCGCATCATATTTCCGTTCCTGCCGGGATGGAACCGTGATTCTGTTCGCCGGCGCTTTGGTGACCGGGGTGCTGGCCCTGCACCTGTTGCCCACCCTGCCCGAATGGCCCTGGGCAGCCCTGGCACTGCCGGCCCTGGCGCTCGCCGGGCACCGGCTCACACGCCCTGTCAGCGGGTTCCTGCTCGGATGCGCACTCGCGGGAATGCACGGTCAGGCCTGGACGGACCGTGCCGTACCCGCGGCCCTGTCGGGCACCGAGGTCACGGTGATCGGCACCGTCCAGGGTATTCCGGACCACGGAGCGCGTCGCTCCCGATTTGTCCTTAGCGTCGATGAGACCATCATCGCACCGGCGTCGTTCCGGGCAGAACGCCTGCGCGTGACCCTTTTCCCCGCGGATCCGCGCCTCGCGCCCGGCGACCGTGTCCGCGTCACCCTTCGCCTGCGACCGCCCCGGGGTTTGCACAATCCCGGTGGGTTCGATTACGGGGCATGGCTGTACCGCGCTGGCATTCATGGGCTGGCGAGCGTTCGGGGCAATGTGGAGCATCTCGAGGGCGCGCCCGCCGGGTGCGCAACACTGGATTTGCATCGGCTGCGCGCGGCGGTTCGGGATGCGATGCTCGCGGCCCATCCCGATGCCCGGCACCCTGGTGTCATGCAGGCGCTCGTCATCGGCGACAGGGGCGCGATGGACCCCGACGATTGGCGGCGCTTTCTGCATACCGGAACGAATCATCTGATGGCCATCTCCGGGCTGCACGTGGGATTGGTGGCGGGTTTCGCCCTGTTGCTGGGACGCGGCGCGTGGCGAAGACTGCCCTGGTTGCGCCGGGCTCTTCCGCTGCACTGGTTCGGTGCCCTGGTTGCGATGTCTGCGGCTGCAGCCTACGCCGCACTCGCGGGTTTCAGCATTCCGACGCAGCGGGCGCTGGTCATGCTGATACTCGTGAGTGTAGCGGTCCTGGCGCGACGCGACCCGCTTTCCTGGCGCGTTTATGCGGGCGCGTTGGTCCTCGTGGTCGCGGTCGCACCAGCCAGCGTCCTCGCCCCCGGCTTCTGGTTTTCCTTCGGGGCCGTGGCAGTCATTCTCGTGCTGCTTCAGGGACGGGTGCACCCGCCGGGTCCCAGGGGATGGCTGCGGATCCAGGTGATCCTCGCCGTCGCGCTGTTGCCGCTCAGTGTCGCCTGGTTTCAGTTGGGTTCCTGGATCGCGCCGATGGCCAACCTGGTGGCAGTCCCGGTCGTCAGCTTCCTGGTGTTGCCGGTCTTGCTCGCCGGGGCGGCCCTCGCACTGCTCTGGGTTCCCCTGGGTACGCCTTTGCTCTGGTGGGCGGACGTTTGGCTTGCGCTGCTGCTGCAGGCGCTGGAGCTTCTCCTGGTCGTGCCGGGCGCCGTTGCGGAGATGGCCGTGCCCTGGCCCGGGGCCGTTCTGGCGGGGGTGGGGGTCGTCCTGCTCCTGTTTCCGCGCGCCCGGAACCTTCTGCCCTGGGCGGGACTCGCCTGCCTGCCGCTCGTATTGCCTCTATCGTCACCGATCGCCGAGGGCGACTTCCGGGCCGAGATGCTGGACGTCGGGCAGGGGCTTGCGGTCGTCGTCCAGACACGAAGCCACGTCCTAGTGTACGACGCGGGACCGGCCTGGGAGCAAGGCTTTGACTCCGGGGCGGCAGTGGTCCTGCCTGCCCTGCGCCGGCGTGGTGTACGCAGCATCGATCGGATCCTGGTCAGCCACGAGCACATGGATCACCGGGGCGGGGTCGCCGCCGTTGTCTCCGGCCTGCCGGTGCGGGAGATTCTAAGCCGCCGTGGCGATGCCGTGGCAGACGAGGGGGCCTGCGAGGCCGGCATCGCCTGGGAGTGGGACGGAGTCCGTTTCGCGACCCTCCATCCGCCCCCTTTTTGGGACAGCGGCAATGCCGCCTCTTGCGTGCTTGCAGTGCAGGGTCGGCACGGTCGTCTCCTGCTGACCGGTGATCTGGAGGGCCTCGGGGAGAGCGTGCTGGTACGCGCCAAGGGCGACCGCTTGCGTACCGATGTGCTGCTGGTACCGCATCACGGTGCCGCGGGGGTGCTGAGCCGTGGTCTGCTCGAGGCCGCCGCACCCGAAGTGGTTTGGGTGAGCAGCGGGTTCGACAATCGCTTCGCCCATCCGGCCCCCGATGTACGAAGACGGCTGGATGCGCGCTGCGTTCCCCTGTTCGACACGGCGGAACGAGGCATGATCTGGTTGGAAACCGGCCCGGGTGGCATCCGCCTCGGACCCGGGAGCCGGGTCGAGCACCGACGTTTCTGGCACCCGCCCGTTTCGCCGACGCCGCCCCTTCCCGGGCATTGCCGCGACGAGGGATCCAACACGCTGCTGGGGCCGGGAAGCGGTGGGGCCATGTAGAATGCAGGCATGAACCCGCCCCTGCCAGATACCATCCGCCCCATCCGCTTCGCAGACGGGGTGCTTTACCTGTTGGACCAGCGCCGACTGCCGGTTGAGACCCGGGAGAACGCCTACACGGAACTGCAAGCCGTCGCGACGGCGATCCGCGACATGGTGGTGCGCGGGGCGCCTGCCATCGGCATCGCCGCCGGTTTCGGCGTCGTGCTCGCCTGCGAGGCGGCGCGCAAACGAGGGGGGCATCCCTGGCGCGCAGAGGTCGACACCGCGATGGAACAACTGGCGGCGTCGCGCCCGACTGCGGTGAACCTGTTTTGGGCGCTGGACCGGATGCGGCGGGTGCTGGACAGCTGTGCGTCGGCAGAGGACGCCTGTGCGGCTTCGCTGGCGACGGCGCAGACGATGCTCGAAGACGACATTGCCGCCAACCGACGCATGGGCGAGTTGGGTGCGGCACTGATCACGCCCGGCCGCGCGGTCCTGACCCATTGCAACACCGGATCCCTGGCTACCGGCGGGTTCGGTACTGCGCTGGGGGTGATCCGTTCCGCCTGGGCAGGCGGGCGCGTCACCGAGGTCTTTGCCGACGAGACCCGTCCCTGGCTCCAGGGCGCCCGGCTCACGGCCTGGGAGTTGGTGCAGGATGGCATCCCCGTGCGCCTGCTCTGCGAGGGCGCAGCGGCCAGCCTGTTACGCTCCGGTGCGGTGGGTTGGGTGATCGTCGGGGCCGACCGCATCGCCGCCAACGGCGATACCGCCAATAAGATCGGCACCTACGGGTTGGCGGTGCTGGCACGAGAACACGGTGTGGGCTTCATGGTCGCGGCGCCGGTAAGCACCATCGACTTCGACATGGATGACGGTTCGGAAATCCCGATCGAGACGCGCCCGGAGTCCGAGGTGCTGGAACTCGCCGGGCAGCAGGTTGCCGCCCATGGCGCTCGGGCCTGGAATCCGGCCTTCGACGTGACCCCTGCCCGGTTGATCGATGCCATCGTGACTGAGCAAGGCGTGGTGCGGCGCCCGGACCGACAGGGCCTGGCAGCACTCGGGAAGGGGCCTCCAGGCTGAGGGGGCAAGCAGGGCGCGCCGTGCGGGCCCTGCTATGGTAAGATTACGGGTTTATCCTCCCCGGAAAACGCCGCAAACCTATGGCCGAATTCGCCAAGGAAGTATTCCCGGTCAATCTCGAAGACGAGATGCAGCAGTCCTACCTCGATTACGCGATGAGCGTGATCGTCGGCCGGGCGCTTCCTGACGTCCGCGACGGCCTGAAGCCCGTCCATCGGCGGGTGCTGCACGCGATGCGGGAGCTCGGAAACGAGTTCAACAAGCCGTACAAGAAATCGGCCCGCGTGGTTGGTGACGTGATCGGTAAATACCACCCGCACGGCGACAGCGCCGTCTACGACGCCATCGTCCGCATGGCCCAACCCTTCTCGATGCGCTACATGCTCGTCGACGGGCAGGGCAACTTCGGTTCGGTCGACGGTGACGCACCCGCGGCCATGCGGTACACCGAAGTGCGCATGGCCCGCATCGCGCAGGAACTGCTGGCGGACATCGACAAGGAGACGGTCGACTTCGTCGAGAACTACGACGGCTCCGAGCGCGAACCCTCGGTGATGCCGAGCAGGTTTCCGAACCTGCTGGTCAACGGCTCCGCGGGTATCGCGGTGGGCATGGCGACGAACGTGCCCCCGCACAACCTGGGCGAAGTCATCGACGCCTGCGTTGCCCTGATCGACGATCCCGAGATCGGGGTCGATGGCCTGATGGACTATCTCCCCGGTCCGGATTTCCCGACCGCGGCCATCATCAACGGCGCCGATGGCATCCGCGATGCCTATCGCACCGGCCGCGGGCGGGTGTACATCCGGTCGCGTACACACATGGAACCGCTGGAAGGTGGGCAGCGCGAGGCGATCATCGTCACCGAGCTGCCGTATCAGGTGAACAAGGCTCGGCTGATCGAGAAAATCGCCGAACTGGTGAAGGAGCGCAAGCTCGAGGGCATCAGCGAACTGCGCGACGAGTCCGACAAGGACGGCATGCGCATCGTGATCGAACTGAAGCGCGGCGAGATGCCGGAGGTGGTCCTGAACCACCTGTTCATGCACACGCAGATGCAGAACGTTTTTGGCATCAATATGGTTGCGTTGGTCGAGGGGCAGCCGAAACTGCTGGACCTGCGCCAGATCCTCGAGGCCTTCCTCCGCCACCGCCGTGAGGTGGTGACCCGGCGCACGATCTTCGACCTGCGCAAGGCGCGGGAACGGGCGCACATCCTCGAAGGCCTGGCGATCGCGCTGGCGAACATCGACGAGATCATCGCACTGATCCGTGGCGCATCGAGCCCGGCCGAGGCGAAGGCCGGGCTGCTGGCCAGGACCTGGGGTCCGGGGGGCGTCACCGCGATGCTGGATCGCGCCGGGGCCCGCGCCTCGCGGCCGGAGGAGTTGCCTGCGGAGTTCGGACTCTCCGGTGAGGGTTACCGGCTTTCTGAGAGCCAGGCGCAGGCGATCCTGGATCTCCGGCTGCACCGACTGACCGGGCTCGAGCAGGACAAGATCCTCGACGAGTACCGGCAGTTGCTGGACCAGATCGAGGACCTGCTCGACATCCTGGGATCCGGCGAGCGCCTGCAGGAAGAGATCCGCAACGAACTCCTCGCGGTGCGCGAGCAGTACAACGATGCCCGCCGCACCGAGATCCGGGCGGCCCACACCAACCTGACGCTGGAAGACCTGATCGGGGAAGAGGACGTGGTGGTCACGCTGTCCCACGCCGGGTATGTCAAGTACCAGCCGGTGACGGCCTACCGGGCGCAGCGCCGCGGTGGGCGCGGCAAGGCCGCGACCAGCTTCCGCGAGGAGGACTTCATCGACCGCCTGGTGGTGGCCAATACCCATGACACCATCCTGTGCTTCTCCAGCCGGGGCCGGGTCTACTGGATCAAGGTCTACGAACTGCCCCAGGGCAGCCGTGCCGCGCGTGGCAAACCGATCGTGAATCTGCTGCCGCTGGAGGCGAACGAACGCATCAACGCGATCCTGCCGGTGCGCAGCTACGGCGAGGATCAGTTCGTCTTCATGGTGACGACGTCGGGCACAGTCAAGAAGACCCCGCTGACCGACTTCTCGCGGCCCCGCAGTACCGGCATCATCGCGGTGGACCTGCGCGAGGGTGATCGGCTGGTGGATGTGGCGCTGACCGACGGAAGCCGCGACGTGATGCTGGTCACCTCGGGAGGGAAGGCCGTGCGCTTCCCCGAAACGGATGTGCGCGCGATGGGACGGACCGCCTGTGGTGTGCGCGGCGTGCGCATGGAGGATTCGCAACAGGTCATCGCCCTGATCATCGTGGACGAGGGTTCGGCCCTGTTCGCCAGCGAGTTCGGCTTCGGCAAGCGCACCCGCTTCGACGAATTCCCGGTGCACCGCCGGGGTGGGCAAGGCGTGATCGCGATGCAGTGTGCCGGGCGCAACGGGACCCTGGTCGGCGCGGCCAGGGTGCTGGATGATCACGAGGTCATGTTGATCACCGACGGTGGCACGCTGGTGCGCACGCCGGTGGAGCAGATTCCGCTGATCGGACGCAATACCCAGGGCGTAAGGCTGATCCGCCTTGGCGAAGGCGAGCGGCTGGTGGAGCTGGCGCGCGTGGAGAAGCTGCAGGGAGAAGACGACCCAGAAAATGGCGACGGGCTCCCCGGCGAATCCGAAGCCGACGCACCAAACGGGGACGACGCCGGGGCGAATGCCTCCGGGGCGGACAACGGAGACCAAGAATGAGTCGAGTGTTCAACTTCAGCGCAGGGCCGGCCGCTCTTCCGGAGTCGGTGCTGCAGCGTGCGCAGGCGGAGTGGATGGATTTCCGCGGCGCCGGCATGGCGGTGATGGAAATGAGTCATCGCGGCAAGATCTTCATGGAGGTCGCGGCGAAGGCGGAGCGGGATCTGCGCACCCTGCTCGCGGTTCCCGAAGAGTATGCAGTGCTGTTCCTGCAGGGTGGGGCGACCGGCCAGTTTGCCGCGGTACCCCTGAATCTGCGCAGCGGCAGCCAGGGCATGGACTACATCGACACCGGGGCCTGGTCGGGCAAGGCGATCAAAGAGGCCCAGAAGTACGGGCCGGTGAATATCGTGGCCAGTAGCCAGAGTCACGGCTATGCGTCGATCCCCGACCCCGCGACCTGGAAGCTGGACCCGGACGCGGCCTACGTACACTACACACCCAACGAGACGATTGGCGGCGTGGAGTTCCACTTCGTGCCGGATACCGGAACGGTTCCGCTGGTCGCGGACATGTCCTCGACCATCCTTTCGCGACCCCTGGATGTCTCGCGCTACGGCGTGATCTATGCCGGTGCCCAGAAGAACATCGGCCCAGCGGGTCTGACCCTGGTCATCGTGCGCAGGGATCTTCTCGACCGCAAGTCACCGACGGTACCAGCCGTCTTCGACTACGCCGTGCAGGCGAAGAACGACTCCATGTACAACACGCCCCCGACGCTGGCCTGGTATCTGTCCGGCCTGGTCTTCGATTGGCTGCTGGAGCAGGGCGGTCTTGCTGCGATGGGCGAGGCGAACCGGCGCAAGGCGGACAAGCTGTATCGCTTTGTGGACAACTCCGAGTTCTATCGGAACCCGGTGGAACCCTCGGCCCGTTCCTGGATGAACGTGCCGTTCATTCTGGCCGACGATGCCCTCGACGGCAGTTTCCTGAAACAGGCGACGGATGCCGGTCTGTCCGGTCTGAAGGGACACCGGTCGGTGGGCGGCATGCGGGCGAGCCTCTATAACGCGGTACCCGAGGGCGCTGTGGACGCCCTCGTCGAATTCATGGCCGACTTCGAGCAACGGCACGCCTGATCAGGGACACAGCATGTTTCGCATACAGACCTTCAACAACATCGCCGTTCGCGGCCTGAACCGGTTTCCGCGCGAGCAGTACGAGGTGGCCTCTTCTCTGCAGGGACCGGACGCGATCATGCTGCGTTCCCACAACCTGCATGAGACCCCGATTCCCGAGTCCGTGAACGCCGTGGGACGAGCCGGCAGCGGGGTGAACAACATTCCGGTCGAGGCCTTGTCGGCGCGGGGCGTGGCGGTGTTCAACGCACCGGGCGCAAATGCCAACGCGGTGAAGGAGCTCGTCATTGGCGGGTTGCTGCTGGCGGCTAGGAATCTGATTCCCGCGAACGAGTATCTGCGCGGACTGGACCCCAGCGATCCCGACTTCCAGAAGCGCGTCGAAGACGGCAAGAAGCGATTCGTCGGCTTCGAACTCCCGGGGCGGACCATGGGGGTGATCGGTCTCGGAGCGATCGGCGTGAAGATCGCCAACGCGGCACGCGGCCTGGGCATGGACGTGATCGGGTACGATCCCAAGATCACCGTGGAGAGCGCCTGGCGACTGGAGGCCGCCGTGGATCGGGCCCGCACCGTGGACGCGGTGATCAGCCTGGCCGACGTGATCACTTTCCACGTGCCCCTGAACGACCAGACCCGCAACATCCTGGATGCCGTGCGGGTCCGCTCGCTGAAGCCCGGCGCGATCGTGATCAACCTCGCACGCGAAGGCGTGGTCGACGATGCGGCGCTCGGCGCTGCATTGGACGCCGGTCAGATCCACGCCTACGTGACGGACTTTCCATCGCCGGCACTGCTCGGGAATCCTCGGGTCGTCATGCTTCCCCATTTGGGCGCGTCGACGGTCGAGTCCGAGGAGAACTGTGCGGTCATGGTGGCGGACCAGCTGCGCGATTATCTGGAAAACGGCAACGTGCGCAATGCCGTCAACCTTCCCAATTTGTCGCTGGAGCGCAAGGGCGCCGCCCGGCTGTCCATCGTCAACCGCAACCTGCCCGATCGGGTGGGCCAGATTTCGCATGTCCTGGGGCAGAAGGGCGTCAACATCGTGCACATGGTCAACGAATCGCGGGGCGATCTGGCTTACACGCTGCTGGACGTCGAGACTCCGATCGACGCTGCGACCGCCGAGGCCATCGCCGGAATCGACGGGGTTCTTCGTTCCCGGGTCCTGTAGTGTCGGATTCCGCGGATCTCGAGCGCCTGCGCAAGCGCATCGACCGGGTCGATGCGGAATTGCTGCGGCTGCTGAACGAGCGGGCGAGTTGTGCGGAGGAGGTCGCGTCGGTCAAGCGCAGCGAGGGCGATCCGCGCTTCTACCGTCCGGAGCGGGAGGCCGTGATCCTGCGGCAGGTGCGCGAACGGAACCCCGGGCCCCTGCCCGATGCTGCGTTGGTGCGCATCTTCCGCGAGATCATGTCGGAATGCCTGGCCCTGGAAGAACCTCTGAAGGTTGCCTACCTGGGGCCAGAGGGAACCTTTACGCACCTGGCTACCCGCAAGCACTTCGGACAGGCTGCGGCCCTGCAGCCGTTGACCGCCATCGACACGGTTTTCCGTGAAGTGGAATCGGGCCGAGCCCACTTCGGGGTGGTGCCGATCGAAAACAGCACCGAAGGAGTGGTGACTCACACCGTCGACTGTTTTCTGGAATCGCCGCTGCTCATCTGTGGAGAGGTAATCCTGCCGGTACAGCACCATTTGTTGTCGCGCAGCGAGCGCCTGGAGGACGTGCAGGTGGTGATGGCCCATCCTCAGGCCCTGGCCCAGTGCAGGCAATGGCTGGACCGGGAACTGCGCGGCGCGGAACGGCGCCACGCCGCCAGCAATGCGCGCGCGGCGCAGGATGCGGCCGCGCTGCCCCATGCCGCCGCGATCGCCAGCGCGGTTGCGGCGGACCTCTATGGACTGAAGGTCCTCGTCAGAAACATCGAGGACCGCGGCGACAACACGACCCGCTTTCTCGTGATCGGGCGTCTGGAGACCGCCAGCACCGGGCGCGATCGCACCTCGATCATGCTCAGCACCACAAATCGACCCGGCTCCCTGTTTGGTCTGCTCGAGCCCATCGCCGATGCCGGGATCAGCCTGACGCGCATCGAATCGCGGCCATCGCGCTGTGTGAACTGGGAATACGTGTTCTTCCTCGACCTCGTCGGCCACCAGGCCGACCCGTCGGTCGCGGCCTGTCTCGGCGAGCTGCGCAAGAGTGCCGACATGCTCAAGATTCTCGGCAGTTATCCCCAGGCGGCCACCTAGTGGGCCGTTTCCCCATCCAGCCCGACCGCAGGAAGTCCCTGTTCGCGTGCTCTCGTCTCACAGGATCCCAAGCCCATGGTTGATTTCAGTGTCCTGGCCATGCCTGGTGTTCAGGCGCTCAGGCCCTATGAACCCGGGAAGCCGGTGGCCACTCTGGAACGGGAGTTGGGCATCCGCGATGTGGTGAAACTGGCGTCGAACGAGAACCCGCTGGGTCCGAGCCCGCGTGCGGTCGCGGCGATCCAGGCCGCACTGGACGATCTGCACATCTATCCGGACGGTAACAGCTTCGCACTGAAGGAGGCTCTCGCGAATCGGCATGGGCTGGCCCCCGAACAGGTGATCCTGGGCAACGGGTCGAATGAGGTCCTGGAGCTGGTTGCGCGGACATGGCTGGGCCAGGGCCGCAATGCGGTATTCTCGCAGCACGCCTTCGCGGTCTATCCACTGGTGGTTCAAGCCGTCTCCGCGGAGGGACGGGCGGCCGACGCCCTCCCCGCAGATGCCGCCCAGCCGTTCGGGCACGACCTCGACGCGATGTTCGCGCGGGTGGACGCGGATACCCGCGTGGTCTTTGTCGCCAACCCGAACAATCCCACCGGCACCTGGGTATCCGCAGGAGCCCTGGAGCGATTCCTGGCCCAGGTCCCGGCGGAAACGCTGGTTGTGGTCGACGAAGCTTACGCAGAGTACGTGGAGGCAACGGACTATCCCGACACGACACAGTGGGTACAGCGCTTTCCCAATCTGCTCGTCACCCGGACCTTTTCGAAGATCCACGGTCTTGCCGGGCTGCGTCTCGGTTACGCCGTGTCCTCGAGCGGGGTGGCCGAGCTGCTCAACCGGGTGCGGCAACCGTTCAACGTGAACTCCCTGGCCCAGACGGCCGGGTTGGCTGCGCTGGCCGATGCCGAGCATGTTGCGGAGAGTGTCCGGGTCAACCGCGAGGGGCTGGCCCAGGTGGCGGCCGCACTCGGTGAGCGGAGCCTTGAATTCATCCCCTCGGTCGGAAACTTCATCACCTTCGACGTCCGACAGCCCCCGGGGCCCGTCTACGAACGGCTGTTGCACCAGGGTGTGATCGTTCGACCCGTGGCCAACTACGGCCTGCCGACGCATCTGCGGGTGACCATTGGAACCAGGGGCGAGAACGATCGCTTCCTTGCCGCCCTCGACCATGCGCTGAAGGCATGATTCAGCGGCTTGTCATCTTCGGGGTCGGCCTGATCGGTGGTTCGCTGGCCCTGGCGCTGCGCGAGGCGGGCGCCGTTGGCGAGGTGGTTGGCTGTTCGCGCAACCCCGCGAACCTCGAAGAGGCGGTCCGCCTGGGCGTGATCGACCGCTGGACGACGAATCCGGTCGAGGCCTGTCAAGATGCCGACGTCGGCGTGCTGGCAGTGCCGATGGGATCGATGCAGGGGTTGGCTGCAGCCATTGCTACGCATTGGCCGGCCCAGGCGACCTTGACCGATGTCGGCAGCAGCAAGCAGGCCGTCATCGAGGCGGTCCGTGCCGGTTTCGGACATTTGCCCCGCCATTTCGTCGCGGGCCACCCGATCGCGGGCACCGAACGCAGCGGGGTCTCGGCAGCCTACGCGACCCTGTTCCGAGAGCGCCTGGTGATCCTGACCCCGGCCGACGAGACCAGTCCCATGGCCTCCGAGCGCGTCGCCGCGATGTGGAGGGCGACGGGCGCGCGCGTCGAATTCATGACCCCGGTGCATCACGATCACGTGCTGGCCGCCACCAGTCACCTGCCGCACGTGCTGGCGTTCGCTCTGGTCGAGTCGCTGGCCCGTATGAGCGAGAGCGACGAGATCTTTCATTACGCCGCTGGCGGGTTTCGCGACTTCACCCGCATCGCATCCAGCGATCCGGTGGTCTGGCGCGACATCTGCGTCGCCAATCGGGCCGCGATTCTCGCGGTGCTGGAGCGGTTTCAGGCCGACCTGGACGGTCTGCGCGAAGCGATCGCACGTGGCGACGGCGACGCCCTGGAGGCGCGTTTCGAGTTCGCGAAGCGGGCGCGCGACCGCTTCAGTGAGAACATGCAAGTGCAACTGGATCAGTGACCAAGATGACAACGACCTTCACGGTGGAGGCCGGCGGATCCCTGCGCGGGAGACTCCGGGTTCCGGGCGACAAATCCATCTCCCATCGCGCCATCATGCTTGGGGCGTTGGCCGAGGGTCGCACGAAGATTACCGGGTTTCTCGACGGCGAGGACTGTCTTGCGACGCTGGCGGCCTTTCAGGCGATGGGTGTTTCGATCGAGCGCCCCGAACCCAATACGGTGATCATCGATGGCGTGGGCCTGCACGGCCTGAAAGCGTCGGCCGCATCCCTGGACATGGGGAACTCGGGCACCGCCATGCGCCTGATGTGCGGAGTGCTCGCCGGGCAGGACTTCGACAGTACGCTGGTTGGCGATGCCTCGCTGAATCGACGGCCCATGCGCCGCGTGACCGAGCCCCTGGGCCGAATGGGGGCCAGGATCGATACCGACGGCGATGGCACGCCGCCGTTGCGAATCCATGGAGGACAATCGCTGCGCGGGCACAAGCACACGCTCGCGGTCGCCAGCGCCCAGGTCAAGTCGGCGCTGCTGCTGGCCGGTCTCTGGAGCGAAGGGGAGACCTGTGTGACCGAGCCGGCACCGACCCGTGATCACACCGAGCGGATGCTGGAGGGTTTCGGATGCCCTGTGCGCCGCGAGCGGCGTACCGCCTGCGTCACCGGCGACACGCCGCTCAGGGCCGGCCCCGTGGAGGTGCCTGCGGATATCTCTTCTGCCGCCTTCTTCCTTGTGGGTGCGAGCATTGCCAAGGGTTCCGACCTGTTGCTAGAGCATGTCGGCGTGAACCCGACCCGGACCGGCGTCATCGATATTCTGCGGCTCATGGGCGCGTCGATCGAAGTTCTCGACCGGCGCGAGATCGGCGGAGAGCCGGTGGCCGATCTGCAAGTTCGCTGGTCACCGCTGCGGGGCATCGCGATTCCCAGGGAGCTCGTGCCGCTGGCCATCGACGAGTTCCCGGCGCTGTTCATCGCAGCCGCCTGCGCAGAGGGGGAGACGGTCTTGACCGGTGCCGAGGAACTGCGGGTGAAGGAGAGCGATCGCATCCAGGTGATGGCGGACGGGTTGGTCGCGCTCGGCGTCGACTGCGAGGTGCTGCCAGACGGACTGCGCATACAGGGGCGCAGCCGGCTGCGCGGGGGCGTGATCCACAGTCATGGCGATCACCGTATTGCGATGTCTTTTGCGATCGCCGCGCTGCGCGCGGACGGGGCGGTCACCATTCACGACTGTGACAATGTCGCAACGTCCTTTCCCGGCTTCCGCGCACTGGCGCGCGGCGCCGGCCTCGGCATCACCGCGTCATGACCCCCGTACTCACCATCGACGGTCCCGGGGGGGCTGGCAAGGGTACGGTGAGCAAGCGCCTGGCCAGGGAATTCGACTGGCATCTGCTGGATAGCGGAGCCCTGTACCGTCTCGTGGGCGTGGCCGCGCGAAAACGTGATACCGATTTTTCAAATGTCACGGAACTCGCGGATATTGCGAGAAACCTTGATGTGGAATTCAGGGTCTCCGCCGAGGAAGAACTGGTGCAGACCTGGCTGGATGGAACCCGCGTAGATCATCTGTTGCGCGCCGAGACCGCGGGCTCCGATGCCTCTGTGGTCGCGGCTCTCCCCGCGGTGCGGGCCGCGCTGCTGGAACGCCAGCGGGCCTTCGCACAGCCGCCCGGCCTGGTCGCAGACGGCCGTGACATGGGTACGGTGGTCTTTCCCGACGCCGCGCTAAAGGTCTTTTTGACCGCAACCGCGGAGGAACGAGCGAAAAGGCGCTTTAAGCAGTTGATGGAACAAGGACTTAGTGCTAATCTGCGCGCCCTCCGGGAAGAAATGGAGGCGCGGGACCGCCGCGATCGCGAACGTGCGAGCGCTCCGCTGAAGCCGGCGGAGGACGCCTGGATCCTGGATTGCACCGGGATCGGCATCGAGGCGGTGGTGGCGATGATCCGCGAGCGATTGCGGGTCGCCCTATCTGCCCGGGAGCGGCAATAGGCCGTCATGCAGCACGCAGTAGAGCAGTAGAGCAGCAGTAGAAGTGAAACCAATCGTTCCCGCTGATGCGGGATGTGTTCAACCCAAGCCCGGATGCGGCGTTGTGTCGCAGACCGTCCCAATCACAGGTTTAACAAATCCATGAGTGAAAGTTTTGCGCAAATGCTCGAAGAGAGCATGGCCTACACCCAGATGCAGCCGGGTGCCATTCTCAGTGCCACGGTCATCCACGTCGGCCCCGATGTCGTCCTGGTCAACGCCGGACTCAAATCCGAGGGCGTAATCCCCACCGAACAGTTCATGAACGAACGTGGGGAGTTGGAAGTACAGGTGGGCGACGTGGTCGAAGTCGCGCTTGAAGCCGCGGAAGACGGCTTCGGCGAAACCCGTATGTCGCGTGAAAAGGCTAAACGCGCCAAGGCGTGGGATCGCCTGGAAAGCGCCATGGAAGACGAGAAATATGTCGTCGGCCTGATCTCCGGCAAGGTGAAGGGCGGGTATACCGTCGAGCTCGGCGATATCCGGGCGTTCCTGCCGGGCTCACTCGTGGATGTGCGTCCGGTGCGCGACACCGCGTATCTGGAAGGCAAGGAACTGGAATTCAAGCTGATCAAGCTGGATCGCCGGCGCAACAACGTGGTGGTCTCGCGCCGCGCGGTCGTCGAGCAGGAATACAGCGCCGAGCGCGAGGAACTGCTGAAGAATCTGCAGGAAGGCGTGGTTGTGAAGGGGATCGTGAAGAATCTCACCGACTACGGCGCGTTCCTGGATCTGGGCGGGATCGACGGCCTGCTGCACATCACCGACATGGCGTGGAAGCGGGTGAAGCATCCCTCCGACGTGGTCAATATCGGTGACGAGGTCGACGTCAAGGTGCTCAAGTTCGACCGCGAGCGCATGCGTGTTTCCCTCGGCCTGAAGCAGTTGGGCGAGGATCCGTGGGAGAACATCACCCGCCGCTACCCGACCGGCACCCGTATCTTCGGCCGTGTCACCAATATCACCGACTACGGCTGCTTCGTGGAGATCGAAGACGGTGTCGAGGGTCTGGTACACGTCTCCGAGATGGACTGGACCAACAAGAACGTGAACCCCGGCAAGGCCGTGGCCATCGGTGACGAGGTCGAGGTCATGATCCTTGACCTGGACGAGGAACGCCGGCGTATTTCCCTGGGCATGAAGCAGTGCCTGCAGAATCCCTGGGAAGACTTCGCCTCCAACCACAACCGGGGCGAGAAGGTGAGCGGCGTGATCAAGTCGATCACCGACTTCGGGGTCTTTGTCGGCCTTGACGGCGGCATCGACGGCCTGATCCACCTGTCCGATCTCTCCTGGCAGGTGCCTGGCGAGGAGGCGATCCGCAACTTCAAGAAGGGGGATGAGGTGGAAGCGGTGGTGCTGTCGGTGGATCCCGAGCGTGAGCGGATTTCGCTGGGCCTGAAGCAGTTGGACCGCGATCCGTTCTCCAGCTTCGTGGCCGAACACACCAAGGGCAGCATCGTGTCCGGGGTGGTCAAGGAGGTCGATGCAAAGGCCGCCGTGATCGAACTGGCCGATGGCATCGACGGCATCCTGCGCGCGGGCGACATCTCGCGTGACCGTGTCGAGGATGCACGCAGTGTGCTGAACGTTGGCGACAAGGTCGAGGCCAAGTTCATGGGCGTGGACAAGAAGACCCGCGCCATCAGCCTTTCGATCAAGGCCAAGGACTACCAGGAAGAGGCCGAGATGGTCAGCGACTACGCCAGCGCGGGTTCCACGGCCACCACCTCGCTTGGTGCGCTGCTGAAGGAAAAGATGCGCGGTAAGAACGACTGAGTCGAATACCCGTCGCCAACGGACCCGGGCGCCGCGCATTCCTGCGGCGCCCGGTGTCCCGGTACGGTACAAGCTTCCCTGGCCTTCGGCCGGACAGCAGTACGCTGCCCGAGACCGGGTGCCTCTGTGTCCGGGGGGAGCCGGTGGCCGTATGCGGATGCCTTGCTGCGGGTGGGGAACGGGCGTGGCGTCCCAGATGAGGGGAGGACGGTGGTGTGGCGTCACCGGTCCCAGCTGGATGAATAAAAATAGACAGGGGATGCGTTGCCATGACGAAGTCTGAGCTGATCGAAAAACTGGCGGAGAAGACCCCCCATCTGCCAGCCAAGGATGTCGAATTGTGCGTGAAGGCGGTGCTCGAGCGTATGAGTCAGGCGCTGGCCCATGGGGACCGGGTCGAAATTCGTGGCTTTGGCAGCTTCGCACTGCATTTCCGGCCGCCGCGTATCGGGCGCAATCCCAAGACCGGCAAGGGCGTTGCCCTGCCAGGCAAGCACGTGCCTCATTTCAAGCCCGGGAAGGAGTTGCGCGAGCGCGTGAACCAGGCGTTTGCCGATACCGGAATCTGAATCCTGTATGAGCGGGCCATGGCTCATGCTGCTGCTGCCCGTTGCGGCTGCAAGCGGTTGGCTCGCGGCGCTCTATGTCCATGCGCGTCGCCGCGTGTCACGCGAGCCCCCCCTGGACCGTTACCTCGAGGGTGTGCGCTATCTGCTGGATGATCAGACCGACCGCGCGCTGCAGGCTTTCATCGAAGTGGTCGAAGTCGACCACGAGACCTTCGAAACCCACCTGATCATCGGTCGTCTTTTCCGGCGGCGAGGCGAGGTGGACCGTGCGATCCGCATTCACCAGAATCTTGCCGCACGACCGGCCCTGACCGATGCGCAGCGTGCGCAGGCGACCTACGAAATGGGGCGGGACTTCCTCCTCGCCGGAGTGCTGGACCGTGCCGAAGTCGTCTTCCGTGAATTGATGGACTCGCCTACGGTCGGCAAACGCGCTCTGGAGGATCTGCGCAACGTCTACGAAACCCAGAGGGACTGGGCGCGTGCGATCGAGATCGGCCTGCGACTCAAGGATCAGGAGGGTTCATCGGGAGCGTTGCGCATCGCTCACTATGAGTGCGAACTCGCTCTCGAAAGACTGGACGAGGACCAGACGGACCTGGCCCTGGAACACGCGGACCGGGCCATTGATCTGTGCCCGGGCCTCTCCCGGGCGTTACTGTTGCGAGCGACGGTGGCGGAGCGCAACGGTGACATCCCGCTGTCGATTCACCTGGAGCGCGAAGCGGTCGAACGCACGCCGGCGCTGGCCACGCTGGTCGTTCCCAAGCTGGAACGTCTCTACCTGAATTCGGACATGCCCGAGGCCAGCGGCAGCCTGGAGGCCACCCTGCGCGCGCTGGCTAACGAGAAGAACATCACCGTGGCCAGCATTGCGCTGATGCGCCTGTACCGCCGCTCCAATCGGCGGGACGACGCACTGACGCAATTGCACGGGATCCTGGCGCAGCGTCCCGTGCCCACCTCAGGGCTTCTGGAGGCCGTTCGCTGGATGAAAATCCTGCCGGCGGTGCACACCTACAGCCATGAGTTCGCGGCCTTCGAGAAGGCGCTGATGGACCAGGTGCGGAGCCAACCCCTGTACCAGTGCAGCAACTGCGGCTACCAGGGCCGGGCACATGTCTGGCAATGCCCCAGCTGTCGGCGCTGGGATACCCTGCGGGGCATGGACCTGGACCTGGACCAGCCGCCGAACCAGACCTTCCAATGACAAGTACAACTGACATGAATAATGATCCACAACTGATTGTCGCACTGGATTTTCCGGACCGAATCGCAGCCGAGAGAATGGCCGGCCAGCTGGACCCGCGTCAGTGCGCGGTGAAGGTGGGCTTCGAGCTGTTCGTTGCCGCGGGACCGAGGCTCGTGGAGGACCTCCAGACGCTGGGATTTCGAGTTTTCCTCGATCTCAAGTTTCACGACATCCCCAACACGGTAGCTGGCGCCTGCCGCGCCGCTGCGCGCCTGGGCGTCTGGATCGTGAACGTGCATGCCACGGGCGGGCTGGAAATGATGCGGGCGGCCCATGACGCGGTGCGGGAGATCCGGCCCGAGACGCGGCTCATCGCAGTGACCGTGTTGACGTCCAGCGATGCGGAAACCCTACGTGGGATCGGCATCGACCGCAGTCCTGAGCAGCAGGTGCTGCGCCTTGCCGATCTGGCCGTGAGCGAAGCCGGCCTGGACGGGCTGGTGTGTTCCCCGCTGGAGGCGTCAGTGCTGCGCCAGCGCCTCGGCAGCAAGCCCTGGCTGGTGACGCCGGGGATACGCCCCGGTGACGGCGCTGGCGATGACCAGAAGCGCGTCATGACCGCGAGCGCCGCATTCCGGGCCGGCGCGAGTCATATCGTCGTCGGCAGGCCCATTACGCAGGCCTCCGATCCCGCGGCCGCCGTCGCTGCGATCCTGGCAGAGATTCCCGAAGAGGTCTGATTCCCGAAGTCGACAGGGTCGGGAGGTGGTGGTCAAGCAGCCGAAGTACGCCTGCGACCCCTTTGCCCGCAGGCGGAATCGGGGTTAGGATACCGTCGGTGCCGGGATTGGCACCGTGCTACCAACGCAAAACATGGAGGTTGTCAACATGAAGCAGTGGATTCTTGCCGTACTTTTCCTGATGCTGGTCGCCGTGCCGGCTGCGTGGGCCACTGGCCCCGTGAATGTCAACACTGCGTCAGTCGAGGAGTTGGCCCAACTCGGCAATGTCGGACCGGCCAAGGCGGCCGCAATCGTTGCATACCGCGAGGAGAATGGCCCTTTCCGCTCGATACAGGAACTCACACGGGTCACCGGCATCGGTGAACGCACCGTTGAGATGAACCTCGATCGAATCGCTTTTGAATAAGGCCTGACCCGAAGCGGGCCACCTGCTGTGGCCCGCTTCGCACCCCAGACAAACGCATAGAGAGAGCATGACCAAAAACCCGCAGCAACGCATTCGAATGGCCGTCTTCCCCGTAGCCGGCATGGGCACACGTTTCCTTCCGGCCACGAAGGCCAATCCGAAGGAGATGCTGCCGGTGGTCGACAAGCCACTGATTCAGTACGCCGCGGAGGAAGCCGTCGCCGCCGGTATCGAGACCCTGGTCTTCGTCACCGGCCGCAACAAGCGGTCCATCCCGGACCACTTCGACAAGGCGTACGAACTCGAGACCGAACTGGCCGAGCGCGGCAAGACCGCGCTGCTGGAACTGGTGCGCAATATCGTCCCGCCAAACGTCACCTGCGTCTATGTGCGCCAGACCGATGCCCTGGGTCTTGGCCACGCGGTCGCCTGCGCTCGCCCGATCGTGCAACACGAGCCTTTCGCGGTGATCCTGGCGGACGATCTGATCGTTAGCCATGATGGCGGCGCGCTGGCGCAGATGGTGGAACAGTTCAACGAGTTGCAGTGCAGCGTGCTCGGCGTGGAGGAGGTCCCGGCCGAGGAAACCGGAAAGTACGGGGTCATCGACCCCGGCGCCACGGACACACCGGGGCTTTGGGACGTCCGCGACATCGTCGAGAAGCCGCGCCCGGAAGACGCGCCCTCGAATATGGCCGTGGTCGGCCGTTACATCCTGACCCCGCGCATCTTCGAATTACTCGAACGGCAGGAAGCGGGCGCAGGTGGCGAGATCCAGCTGACCGATGCCATCGCGCGACTGCTGAAAGAGGAGCGCGTCACCGCTTTCGAGTTCAAGGGCGAGCGCTTCGACTGCGGTAGCAAGCTGGGCTACCTCAAGGCCACCGTGGAATTCGCCCTGCAGCACCCGGAACTTCAGGACGACTTCAAGGCCTATCTGGAGTCCCGTTTCGGTTGAGCTACAGACGGCCACTTTCGCCAGGCAGGCGAGAAGAGGCCGTATTCTGGGCTGGCCAGACCCTGGAGGCCCGTCATTCCGATGCACTGGCAACGTACGCTCGGCATCCTTCGCTCGCTGGTGATCTACTGGCGACCGGGGCGGCAGCGCGGTTTGCGCCGCCTCTATCGCCCCTTCCTGCGCGACCAGTCGCTGGTGTTCGACGTTGGCGCGCACCTGGGTGATCGTACGCGTGCCTTCACGAGCCTGGGAGCCAGGGTGGTGGCATTGGAGCCACAACCGCATCTGTTCCAATGGCTGCGTCGGCTCGTCGGTTCCCGGCCCGGAGTCATCCTGCGCCCCGAAGGGGTTGGCCGGCATCCCGGCGAGGCAACGCTCGCCGTGAGCCGGCGCACACCGACGGTGTCCACACTTTCCCGCCACTGGCAGACCGACCTCGGCCGCAACAATCCGTCCTTCGGGGCGGTGGCCTGGGAGGAATCCGTCCGGATTACGGTGGTCACCCTGGACCAACTGATCGAGGAGTACGGTCTTCCGGATTTCTGCAAGATCGATGTCGAGGGCTTCGAGGCCGAGGTCCTGGCGGGGCTCAGTCAACCGGTTCCGGCGCTGTCGCTGGAGTTCGTCGCCGGCGCCCTGGAGATCGCCGAGGACGCGGTACGAGGGCTCGCCGCACTCGGACCCTACGAATTCAACGCCATCCGCGGTGAGCAACGCGAGTATATGTTCGCCGAGTGGCTGTCGGCCTCCACCTTGCTGCAGTGGCTGCAGGAAGGGGCCGATGCACTCCCTTCCGGAGACATCTATGCGCGCTTGCCGGATCCCGAGGGGCACCGAGCACATCAGGGTCACACGGAACAGCAGGCCGCGCCGGGGGGCGTGCTGGCAGGCACGCGTGCAGCGGGGAGCCCGAAGCGATGAACCGATCCGGGTTTCCTCGTTGGCAGGACATGACGGCGCCCGAGATCCGGGCTTTCTCGGGCCGTGATCCGGTGGTGATTCTGCCGCTTGCGGCGATCGAACAGCATGGTCCGCATCTGCCCTTGTCCACGGATCTGGACATTGGCATGGGACTGCTTGAGACCGCGGCAGCCACACTCGGTGATTCCTGCGCAGTGGTGGTTCTCCCCCCGATGGCGGTAGGGACCAGCATGGAGCACGAAGGCTTCCCGGGCACCCTGAGTCTGGATCCCGAAACCGCGCTGGCAGTGATCGGACACTACGGCGCCGACGTGGCCCGCGCCGGAGCCCGGCGCCTTCTCCTCTGCAACAGCCATGGCGGCAACACCCAGGTGATGGATCTCGCCGGACTGCGTCTGCGCCGGGATCACGGGCTTCTCGTGGCCAAGTGCAGCTATTTCCGGCTCCCGCCCCCAGCCGACCTCGATTTGCCGGCGGGCGAACTTCGGCACGGGCTCCACGGGGGTGCGGTCGAGACCGCGATGATGCTGCACCTGAAACCCGGATCGGTGCGCATCGAACAGTGTGCGGACAACGTATCCGTCGGCTATCGTCTCGAGCGGGAGATGGCGCGGCTGGGGCCGGAAGAAGAGGCCTCCTTCGCCTGGATGACCCAGGATCTCCATGCCGAGGGCGCGGTGGGAAACGCGCTCCTGGCCGACCCGGATCTGGGCGCGCGCCTGGTGGCTCATTACGGCGAGGCCGTTGCCCAGGTCATCCGCGATACCGCCACATTTCCGCTCGACCTGCTGCGGGCGCCGCAGCGGTGAGACGGGTCCATTCCCTCCGTTGTCGTGAACGCCCGGCGCCCATGCGGCCCGTCCCGGGCCTCGCGGTATCGGCGCGGCGAAGTTCCCTGCCATGAACGAAAAACGCGCGGATGCACGGGAGTGGGACGCGATCCTCGAGCGCCTCGCCACACTCCGGAGAAGCGAGCAAGGCCAGCCGGTTGCCCCAGAGCCAGGGACCAACGGCCTCGCGGGTGGCGGCTCCCAGATCGAGGCCATCTACCTGCCGCTCGTCCAGACCCGGGAACTGGTGGTCGCACAGCTCGGACAGACGCTGGACGGGCGTATCGCCACCCACAGCGGCCACTCGTATTTCGTGACCGGACCCGAGGACATCGAGCATCTGCACCGTCTCCGGGCCCTGGTGGATGCGGTGGTCGTGGGAGCCGGGACCGTGCTCGCCGACGACCCGCAGCTGACGGTGCGTCATGTGCGTGGAGACAATCCGGTGCGCGTGGTTCTCGATCCATCCGGCCGGGTTCCATCGGAACGGAAGATGTTTCAGGATGGCGCCGCCCCGACCCTGTGGCTGCAAAGCCGGCGCGCAAAGCCTCCTGTTGCCAGCGGGACGGTGGAGGTCCTGCAGTTGGACGAGGCCGCGCCGGGCGAAGGCTTCCATCCCGTGGCGGTGCTGCAGCGATTGGCCACCCTCGGCCTGAGCCGGGTGCTGGTCGAAGGCGGGGGCCTCACCGTGTCCCGTTTTCTGGCGGCCGGGGTGCTGGACCGGCTGCACCTGACGGTCGCGCCCCTGCTGCTGGGCTCGGGGCGTGCTTCGGTGACCCTGGATCCGGTGCATACGTTACACGAGGCATTACGTCCGCAGTGTCGTCACTTTGCCCTGGGTTCGGACATCCTGTTCGATCTCTGCTTTCGCCCCTGAGGCGCCTGGAATCGGCTCCGCCTCTGGCGAGGCTGACCCAAAGCAACGGCAGCAGGCCCGGCAGGGCGGCCAGCAGAAATAGCAGTCCGTAAGCCACGGCAATGGCTACGCCCTCAGCGACACTGAGGCCACTGAGCCCCCACAGAAGCGCCGCCGCGCCTTCGCGCACGCCCCAGCCCGCGACGCTGATCGGCAGCATCATCACCAGCAGCACCGGAGCGATCAGGGGTAGCAGGGTCGTCAGCGGAATCTCCGAGCCGAGTGCGCGGGCCGCGGCCACGTAGACGATCAGGTTCGCTGCCATGACCAGGGTGGCGGTCCCGACCTGTATCAGCAATACCCGTGCGGGGAGGAAGGCCCGGCGCGCATCCGCCCCGAACTCCTGGATGGCGGCCCGCAGTGCCGGAAGCCGTTGCCGGAGGCCCACCCCGCCGATCACGAGGGCCGCGAACGTGAGCGGCACTGCCCAACCCCATCCGAGCGAGTCCGTCCGCAGCCCTGGGATCGCCAGCAGAGAGGCAATGGCGACGGCCAGCATCACCGACTGGACCACCACCCGTTCCAGCACGACCGCGTGAATGGCAGAGCGCCTGCGCGCCGCAACGATGGCGTGACGCCAGGCGCGCGAGACATCGCCCAGGATGCCACCGGGGAGGATCTGGTTGAGAAAGACCCCGAGATAGTATTCACCCAGCGCATGCCGGTAGGGCATGCCAACCCCGAGCCGCGCCGCGGTGAAGCGCCAGCGCCAGGCCAAGAGCATGATCTGCAAAACGGAAAGGAGCAGGGCCGGCAGCAGCCAGCGTAGGTCGAGTTGCACGAGATGTGCGGCGATCTCGGCGGCATCGAAGATCTGGAACAGGAACAGCAGCAGGGTAACACTGACGGCGAGGCGCAACAGGCCTTTCAGCCTGTCGTTCATCCTCCCGGTCCCGGCAACGCCAGCAGGTCCTGATGTCCGACCCGAACGCGGGTACGATCGGCGGCGAGGTCTGCACAGCGGCGCTCGCCCCAGGCACGGAATGCTGAGCGGTCCTCGGGAGACTGTTCACAGGCGGCCGCCACCCACCCTTCGACCAGCGCCTGGGCGAGTACGGCGTTCTCACGTCCGAGATCCCAGGGGCTGGATTCCACCCAGACGTGATAGCCGGCAGTGCGGAACCGGGCGGCCAGCTCGCCGGGCGCGGCGGGGCCCAAAGCGGCGCCGAGACCCTTATTCCGCTGCTGGTGTGCGTTGACGGCGGCGAGCACGGCGGCGTCCACCGGGTCAGGAGAGGACCATTCGACCTGCCCGTCATAGCTCAGCACCATCAGGGCTGCGGCCCCCCGCTCGCGGCAGGCCGCGACCAGCGCGTCCAGCCAGTCCGCCGAGACGAGGTCCAGCAGGGCGGATGCGGTCACGAGGTCCGGCGACGGATCGCGGGCAAACCGATGCCATTCCGAGAGATCGGCCTGCATGCTGCGCGCTTCCTGTCCACTGGCCTTTGCGGTGGCGAGGGCCAGCAGGGCTGGGTCGTGATCCACCAGTGTCCAGTGCTGGTCGGCCGGCAGCAGCGGCGCGAGAAAACGCCGGTTGGAGCCGGTACCGGTCCCCAGATCGAGGACACACAGGCGCTGGCGAGGCGCGCACCAGGCCTGCAGCCGTTGCCCCAGCGACCGGGAGCGTGCCTGGTGATCCACCGGTTCGCGCAGCGCCAGCCAGTCGGCCTGGAAATGCCCGCTCATCGGGCGGCCAACTCGTTCACGGCCGCTGCGAAGGCCGCAGACGCCTGATGCCAATCGGGTAGGGTCCGTGTATGGGCCAAGGCAGCCTGCGCCAGATCCTGCCGCAGCCCGGGCTCGTCCAGCAGACGACCGAGGGCCGCGGCCAGGGCGTCGACATCCCCGGGAGGGATCAACCATGCCGCCTGGCTTGGTACGGTGTGCGGGATCGCGCCGCCGGTCGTCGCGAGGATTGGCAGCCCGTGCGCCATCGCCTCGGTGAAGGCCATGCCATAACCCTCGTACCACGAGGGCAGTACGAAGAGACTGGCAGACTGATACAGCGCTTCCAGTTCCTCGTCGCTGCTCTCGCCGGCAAAGCAGACCCGGTCGGTGATTCCCAGGTGGCCTGCGTCGGCCCGCACCGCCTGTACGAACGCTGGATCGCGCTCGGTACTCCCGGCCAGCACGCACTCCCAGGCACGATCAGGGAGCCGTCCCAGGGCCTGCACCAGCAGGTCCTGGCCCTTGCGCGGCACCACCGAACCCACACACAGCAGCAGCGGGGGCACAGCGGATTGCGGCGCGCGCGCCCGCGGCGCGGGCTCGGTACCCGGGACCACCACGCGGACCGGAGTCGATGCCTGCAGCCAGGGCCGCAGCAGAGCGGCAGTGAACGGGCTGGTCACGATCACCATCTGGCAAGCCGCCAGAGCGCGCTGTTCCAGCTCGCACAGTTCGGCGGCACGGGCTGGGGGCAGGGCGGTCTCTTCCGACAGGGGGTGGTGCACCAGGCCGATCAGCACAAGCCGCCCGCCATGCGCTTCGGCAGGCAGGGGCAAGCCGCCCAGGGCGAGCCCGTCGATCAGCGCGGTCGACCCATCCGGCAGCTGGCGCAGGGTATGGTCCAGGGCCTGCTCCGCCTCGCGGTCGGGTCCGGGAAAACGGCCGGGCAGCTCGTGCACCCGAACGGACCAGCCCATTCGGCGCAGGCCGGCGCAGATCCGACGGTCATAGATGTAGCCTCCGGTGCGCTGCTCCAGGGCCCCTGGAACCACGAGATGCAACGGGGCCAGGCTCAAAGCGTCCCTTCGTAACTGGCCCAGGCAACGTGGGATTCGTGCAGGGTCACGCAGAGTGCGGTCAGGCCCTTTGCGGAGGATCCCAGCTTGCCGCGTTGGATCGCGTCCGCCAGGCGCAGGTAGATCTGATGGGCGAGAAACTCCGTCGTGGTGTTCTGGTCGTCGAAATCCGGATGGTCGTCAAGATTCTGATAGTTCAAGGCGGCCAGAATGGAGGACAGATGCTGGCTGGCGAGGCCGATGTCCACCACCAGTCCGTCCGAATCCAGTTCCTCGCGGCGGAACGTGGCATCGACCACGTACGTGGCGCCGTGAAGGCGCTGGGCCGGGCCGAACACCTCTCCGGTGAAGCTGTGAGCGATCATGAAGTGGTCGCGGACATTGAGGCTGTACATGCGGACTCCTTTGCAAGGGCAATGGAAACAAGGGTTGATCGTTTTTCGATGACCGTGGGCCAGCGGATTCGTTCCTACGGTTCCCTGGGTCTGACTGCGGTTGAATCTGCTCAGGGATACCGGATTCGATGGCAGAGGGTGTTACCGTCTCCGCGGGCCAGTTCGGTCATCACCGCCGGCAATGTCTCGAAGACACTCTCCCCGGTGATCAGGTGATCGAGTTCTGGCGCCCGCAGCAGGTCCAGGGCGAGCCCCAGGCGGCGGCGGTAGTTCCAGCGGGCCTGCCGGTGCGCGGGAATGCGGCCCACCTGGCTGCTCTTCAGCAACAGTCGGCGTGAGTGGAAGCCCTCGCCGAGGGGGAGAGTCACCGGGCGGTCGCCGTACCAGCTCAGTTCGAGCACAGTGGCCTCGAGACCAGCGTGCCGCAAGGCCTCGGTCAGGCCTTCCGACTGCCCGCTGGCATGAATGACCAGGTCCGCGTCGGCGGGCTCTGCAACCTCCAGCGAGAATTCGATCCCCAACGCCGCGCACGCGGCCCGGCGTGCCGGGTTGATGTCGATCAGCGTGACCTGCGCGCCGGGCACCTGCCGACAGAGCCAGGCGGTCAGTAGCCCGAGTACGCCGGCGCCAAGGATCAAGATCCGATCGCCCGCAAGGGGGCCTGCGTCCCAGAAGGCGTTGATGGCGGTCTCCATGTTCGCTGCGAGGACCGCCCGTTCCGGTGGCACCCCTGCGGGCAACGGAACCGCAGCAGACCCGGGAACCCGGTACCAGTCCTGGTGCGGATGCAGACAGAAGACCGTCTCCCCGATGCGGCCGGCCGGACCCTCCTCGATGCGCCCGACATTCATGTAGCCGTATTTCACTGGGCCAGGGAAGTCGCCGGACTGAAACGGGGCCCGCATGGCCTCATACTGGGTCTTCGGGACCCTGCCGGTGAAGACCAGCGTTTCGGTGCCGCGGCTGATACCCGAATACAGGCTGCGGACCAGCACGTCGTCGCCGAGTGCCGGCGGCAGGGTCTCCTCCTGAATGCGTCCTATGCCGGGTCGCCTGATCCAGAAGGCGCGGGCGGTCTCCGCGGATGCGTTCATCGGTCTCCGGTGTGGTGCGGGCGTCGCTGCATGGTACTCATCGTCACCACCCAACCGCCACAACAAATGCCGCTGAACACGGTCGAAAGCGGCATTGCCGGGTGCAACCGGAGTGTGCCGCCCCTGCGGACTGATAGGATTCAGGAAAGAAAACCATGAAAACCAGGATTGGAAACAAAGGCGTACGACACAAGGCCCGGCAATTCGCAGCGCACGCGGGTATCTGGAGGACGGAGCTCACCGTCGGACTTCTCACCGTCCTGGCCGGGGCCTCGCTGCTTCACCTCGCGGCCGGGGTGCCCGCCGCGGTGTTCGCAGTATCGCTGTTGTCCTACGGGCTCCTGGTGTGCATGGTCCTGCATACCTCCCCGGCGGTCTTTCACCGCGACGGACCGGGGCTCGCCAACCGGGTGACCTTCCTGCGCGCCGCGCTGGTCATGCCGGTCGCCGGCATGGCGCTGCTCCCTGCCCATCTCGATGCCAGCGCAACGTACTGGCTGCTTGGCCTGGCGGGCTTCGCCCTGGCGCTCGACGGACTGGACGGGGCGGTGGCACGGCGCACCGGCCGTGTCACCGCCTTTGGCGCACGCTTCGATATGGAACTCGACGCCCTCCTGATCCTCGTCATGGCGATCCTGGTCTGGCAGACGGGACAGGCGGGCCTCTGGGTATTGCTGATCGGATTGATGCGTTACCTGTTCGTTGCTGCGGGATGGCGCTGGACCTGGCTGCAGGGCGCACTGCCGCCGAGCCGGCGCCGGCAAACGGTCTGTGTCGTGCAGTCGGTCGCGCTCCTGGTGGCACTGGCACCCGTGGTTTCCCCCGAACTCGCGAGCGCGATTGCCCTCGCGGCGTTGATGCTGCTCACCTATTCCTTCATGGTGGACGTGCTCTGGCTCTACCGCCAGGACCGCAACCTTTTAGAGGAATGCCGGTGACCCTGCCGTACCCGTTTCCGCTGGGTGGCCTGTGCTCGCGGCCTCGGGTTCTGAGTGCGTCGCTGGGGGGCACCATCCACAGAAGCGAATGGGGCATGACCTACGGCCTTTCACGCGGCCTGGTTGGCGATGAGATCGGGCTCATCTTCGCATTCAAGGCCCAGCGCCAGCAGCGGCACGGTTCCGGTACCCACTGGAGTGGTGACGCCAAGCTTTGGAGAACACGGCATGAGAATAGGAAATTGGTGGCCGTTCGGACGGGTACCTGAAATGGACGCAGGAGATCTCGCCACCGCGGTTGCGGACGGGTCAGTCCAGGTGCTCGATGTGCGTACCCACGCGGAGTTCCGCCGCAGTCGCATTCCCGGGGCGCGACACCTTTCGATCACGCGCTTCAGCAACGCGCATCTGGAGGAACTCGGCCTGGACCGGGAACGACCGGTGGTCGCGATCTGCCTGACGGCGCATCGGAGTATTCCCGCAGTCCGGAAGCTGGCTGAACGCGGCTACGACGCCAGGCAACTGAAGGGCGGCATGCGAGCGTGGTGGAAGACCGGGGCGGCCACCGAATCTGGCTAGTGGGCCATGCGGCCGGCATCTTACGAAATTTTCGCACGTGGGCTTGATCTCCGGTGGCGGGTTTGAGTAATCTATATCCGTACTTGGTGATATGCTTATGTAACGGCCTCCGGAGAGTCGGCAGCAACCGGTTCGAAGGTGGAATCAAACTGAAAATGCCTGCCAGGCGTGGCCCTTGGCAAAGCAGGCAAAAAAAAGACAGCAACGGTTTTTCCGTGAATATAGGAGAAAAGTCATGCGCAAATCATTGAAAGTTATTGCGGCTTCTGCTCTCGTTCTCGCCTTTGCCGCTCCGATGCAGTCCAGCGCCCAGTGGTACGGTCCCGGTTATGGCTATGGGCCGTATTATGGCCCCGGTTACTACGGACCCGGTTGGGGCCGCGGTTGGGGTGACTGGTTCGGTTTCGGTGACATGTTCGGTGACGTCGGCTTCTCGATGCGCGGCAGCGGCCGAGGCTGGGGACGTGGATACGGCCGTGGCGACGGCTGGGGCTACTACAACCCCTACTACTATCGCGGCTACGGCCATGCGCCTTACTACGGTGGGCCCTGGGGAGCCCCGGCTGCGCAGCAGCAACCCGAGTCCGAATAAGCCTTCCAACTGAGCCTGCAAGCGCGAGCCCGGTCCCTCGGACCGGGCTTTTTTTCGTCTGGGATTTGGCGACGGATGTGATAGGCTTCGCCATCCCGAAGACTGCCCAGGATGGCCGCCGATGATGTTCAAGAACCTTCGTCTGTATCGTCTTGTCAAGCCCTTCGCGCACAGCCCGGAGGGTCTCCATGAGCACCTGCAGACTGCGGCCTTCCGTCCCTGCGGCACGCTGGAGCACGAGACCCTCGGCTGGGTGCCACCCCTGGGCCGACGCGCCACGCTGCTCACCCATGCGGCCGGTCCTGCGATTCTGGTCTGCGCCCGGAAGGCGTCCCGCATGCTCCCCCCGTCGGTGATCAACGAGGAACTGGCCGACAAGGTTGCGGCCATCGAGGACAGCGAGAGCCGGCGCGTCGGGCGCAAGGAACGGCTGGAGATCAAGGACCAGATCGTTCACGAACTGCTGCCCCGGGCCTTCACCCGCTCGAGCCACGTCTGCGCCATGATCCTTCCGCGTAGCGGCTGGATCGTGATCGATACCTCGAGCAAGGCCCGTGCAGAGGAATTGCTGAGCCTGCTGCGCGAGGGCCTGGGCTCGTTGCCGGTCGTCATGCCCCGGCCGGTTGCGGATCCGTCGGCGGTGATGACCTCCTGGGTGGGGGGTGAGAGCCTGCCGTCAGGTCTCGAACTCGGTGACGAGTGCGAGTTACAGGAGTCGGGCGAGGACGCCGGCACGATCCGGGTCAAGCGCATCGAACTGCTTTCCGATGAAATCCGGACCCATCTCGGGGCAGGGAGGCGGGTGATGAAACTCGCGCTCGCCCTCGACGAACGCATGCGATTCGTGCTCGACGAGGAGATGGGTGTGAAGCGCCTTGCCTTTGAGGACGTGGTGCTGGAGCCGCTGCAGGACGTCGACGGCGATGATGATCTGGCGCGCATGGATGCCCAGTTCGCGCTCGTGAGCCTGGAGTTGGAAGCCATGCTGCCGAGGGTCCTGGATTGGTTCGGCGGCGAGCAAGACACGGAGAGCGCTGCTGCGTAGAAGCCTCTCCGGCCGTCCGGGTGCTGCCTGCCTGTAGCAGGCAAGCGGCGGAGGGAGCGCCTGCAGGGGGTCACTCCTGCGGTCCGTACTCCGTGTATTTGCGGGAGCTGCCGTACACGCGTTCGACCGGGTACTTCCGTTCGTTTTCTAGGACCTTTGCCTCTACCGCATCCGCGATGCTGATCCCCAGCCTGTCGGCCAGCCGGGTCAGGTAGATCTGGATGTCGGCGATCTCGGAGGCCACCTGTTCCAGGGTCTGCGCATCCAACGCCTCGCTTTCGCGCTCGCTGAGCCACTGGAAGTGCTCGATCAGTTCACCGGCCTCACCCGCCAGCGCCATCACCAGGTTTTTCGGGGCGTGGAACTGTTCCCAGTCCCGGCGCCGGGCAAAGTCGCGCATGCGGATCTTCAGGGCGTCGAGTTCTGGCCATTCCATCGTGACGCCGCCGCGACGGTCAGGCAGCCACCTGCATGCGATCCCGATTCCGCGACTGCCACATCTCCCGCGCAAGCGCTGTTGCCGCCTCAGGCGTCGGCGCCTTTTTCATCAGATGCAGTGCGATCGCGGCGGTCCCGATGACCGCGGCCTCGCCGTATTCTTCCTCGCTCTCACCACGCCAGAAACGGCCCAGTCGGCCGACGTCGAGGTGATCCTCCCGGGTATGGCGGCGCGAGAACATCGCCGGCCACTCCTCTTCCTCTAATACGCCGTTACGGACCCGCTGCACCAGACAGGGGCTGTCGGGGTTGCGCTCGATCTCGCCACCCTCACCCTTGATCACCGCGACGTTGGCTTCCCCGAGGAGCATCGCGGCTTCCTGGTGCACGGGGCGGTAACCGGGGTGGAAGATGCCCTGCATCACGTAGGGCGCATTGAAGGGGTTGGTGCTGCGGGCCACCGTATGCACCGGCGAGCGCAGGCCCATCAGTGGCCGCAACTCGATGATCTCGTACAGCCTGGGGCAGAGATACTGCAGATCGAGGTAGGCAAAGTTCTCGGTAGCCATGCGCTCGCAGGCCTCGTCGATGGAGGTGCAGGGCGCGATACCGAGGGCACCCAGCACGTCGCGCGTGTAGATGCGTCCGACGGTATGGCCGCTCGCCCCATGCATGAAGGTCCGGACACCGTTCTGGGCCAGCAGCAGTGTCGACAGCAGGTACCAGGGCAGGACGCGCCGCTTTCCGGCATAGGAGGACCAGTCGAGGTCGACCTTGGGTGCACCCTTGGGAATGTGGATGGCGTTGCGCACCGCGCGCACGAACCCGACCAGCTCTTCCCGGGTCTCCTCCTTCACACGCATCAGCATCATGTAGGCGCCCAACTGGACCGGTTCCACCTGTCCCGCCAGGATCATGCTGAACGAGTCGAAGGCCTCCTGCTCGGTGAACGGCCGCGTGCCGTTCTTGCCCTTGCCGAGGATGCGCACGTACGGCGCGAAGGGGTGTTCTTCGTACTGGGTGGGTTCGACCATGCTCAACTCTCCGGAATGTCTGGGCGCGCCATGCCGTGTGCTTCACCGGCCTACGCTGCCGGCTCGATGAGCATCATACCTCCCGGCCCGACGGTCGCAAAACGCGGCGTGGTTCCCTTCGCAGCGGAATCACCTTCCGCGCGCAGGCGTTCGACGGCTTCTTCCAGGCTGCGGCTCGGGGCGTAGAAGCCCGTGGTGCCCCGACGCATTCGTCCCGTCTCCTCGGAGTGGAAGACCCGGGTCAGTTCCACGCGAAAGGAGCCGCGTGCGACGATCCGCGCCACCTCGGCATCCGTGAACTCGATCCAGCACACCGGCCCCGAACAGTAGCCGTCTTCCAGCCGCACCGACCTGCGGAGACCAGGAAGATCCACGGTCGCCTGAATCAGGCGGTAATCCTCACCGAGCCAGGCACCCGCGAACAGCCAGCGATCGCCCTCCGGGATGAATGCCAGCGCGGTACCATCGAGTTCCAGGGCGGCGTGGCAACGATCGCTGTCGGGAACCAGTGGGGAGGGTTCGCAGGTGTACGCCCAGTCGCCGGCGATGAAACGCGTACAGGCTGCCAGCAGCACCACTCCGCCCAGGACGAGAACGAGGGACAGGGGACGCACACGGGTCCATCGGAAGTCTTTTTGTCGCTGCACGGTGAATAGCGCCCGGTTATCGTGTTCTTGCGGGCAGGGGAGCGGCCCGGAGGCGCCACTGTATCAGCGTCCGCGGGCCGGCGCCGCAACTGGAGCGATCCGAAAGCCGCCGTTCAGGAGACCCCGGCCGGAGTCGAGCGGTCACGCTGACGGCTCTGCGATGTCGCCTCATCGGGACCTTGAAGGCGGCGGATCTGATGCGGACGGGCATCGACCACGATCCCGTCCCGAGTCAGAACCTTGACACGGTAACTCGCATTGGTCCGGTATTGCATGCTGAGCAGATCCATCGAGGTTCTGGGCGCCAGCGGGCTCACGACCACGCCGAGCGCACCGTTCCACTCCGTGTAGTAACTGGCATTCTGCATAATGACCAGTTCGCCGACCTTGAACGTCATTTGTGCTTCCTCCGTCCGGGAGAGGGCCGTCACCTGGAGAGCGCGGTGAAGGCCGCTGGAACAACCAACCCTTCGACTGAATTATAGCGAAAGCGTTTCCGCCATTTGGCGCGATCCCGATCCCGACAACGCGGCCCTGCCGCCGACCCATTCCGGGTCAACGCCAGGAAGGTTCCAGGCCATGGATGGTTTCGACATCCTCGGGCCAGGAGACGACGTACCCGAAGCGGATCTCCTCTTCGCCCCCTGCCTTCAGCTCGGTGGTCCACGCGAGAACCCCGAGGCGGCCATCGACGTCGCGCTCGGCAGGCACGGTGCTGGCCGGACTCAGTTCCACCTTGATGCGTTCGTCCCGTGGCACGGGCAGACGGTCGAGAACGGTCACGCTGAGCGTCCGGTCATGGCGATTATTCAGCGTGATGCGATAGCCGCGCTCCAGCTTCTGCTGCCGGCGCAGCAAGCCTTCGCGCCCGGTGACGTCCCGATCCAGCTCGTGACGGATCTCGATCCGGTCATCGACACCGAAGGCCAGGCGCAGGACCGCACCCGGCGCCACGGTACCCACGCGGGTTTGTCCCGCCAGCTGCCCATCCTGGAACAAATTGACCGTGCCGGGCAGCATCGGTGTCGCCCCATCGAAAACGGTTTCCGCAAACAGGTAGGCGTTGCTCGAGAGGGCAGGGACCGCGCGGGCCGAGAGGTCGACCGGGTGGGACTGGGTGGCGAGCAGGAAGCGTTGCTGCCGGTTGTCGGCGGGCAGGCTAACCCGGCCGGGAACGCGATATTGGCTGGTGAAGCCCGTGGTTTCCAGCGCGGCCTGCTCCATGACCTTCGCGGGCGCCGCCATCATGCCCAGCGTGTCTGCCTCGTGCCGCTGCAGCGCCCGGCGCGGTGGTGCGATGTCGATGAACCAGCTCTGCATTTCCGGCAGCCTTCCACCCAGGACCGGGCGGGACGTGGAGAGATACAGCACTACGTCGCGCCATTCCTCGCCGGTGTTCTGGCGCACCTCGGCGCGCTGTACCCACTCCATGGTCGCTCCTTCGGTATCGAGGCGCGCCTCGTACAGGGGCGCCCAACTCGCCCCGGGTACCTCGTACTCGAGGGTGAGCACAGCCGGCCCCGCGGTGTCCGCATGGTAATGGATTCCCGCTTCGACGCTGTCGCGACGATCCGTGCGCAGGACACTGAGTTCCCGCTCGATGCGCGCGATTTCGCCATCCACGTCCCGCAGGGCGGTATCGATCCGCGCGATCTGCTCCAGCGTGTCGAGGGCTCCGTCGCCAATCAGGCCCCAGGCCCGGTGCCATTGCTCGGGGGACAGTGCCGGTTCCACGGCCCCGGCGTTCTCCGCAAGACGCTCGATGAAGCCGAGCTTCAGGGTCTGGGCCTGCCTGCCGTCACTCAGATCGCGGCGTTCATCCTGCGCGGTCTGTAACGCCTCGGTCAGGGCGCGTTCTGCCGGGTGGGCCAGGTCCCTGCCGTGTACCGTGCGCGTCTCGACGTGCTGCAGGCGCACGCCCCCGGCCCCCTCGGCGCGAACGCGCAGGCTCGCCGGATTGAGCAGGGCAGGCAGGGCATCGATCCGGGCCACCCCCTCGCCTGCGTCGAGTTCGACCGTATGTTCGCGCACGACACTCGCCCGGTCCGGGTACACGGTCACCTGGGTGATGCCGTTCCCCAGGGCCGGCACCAACGGCAACATCGCGGCAAGCCCGAGGGCCAGGGTGACGATGGGGCGGAAACGGTACTGCGGGACCATGCGGGAATCTCCAGATGGGGGCCGTTGCACGATGCAGGAGGCCATGGGACAGGGGGTGACGCTGCAGTGGGCCGCGCGGCCTACGAGTCCTCGAGAAGGATGATGTAGCCCCCTGACCGTTGGTCGCGTTCCAGCTGGAGCAGGCCGGAACGAGCGGCCTCCTCCAGCAACGCACTGAAGGACCGGAACCCGTAGTAGCTCTCGTTGAATCCGGGTTTGCGCCGCTTGATGGCCTGCTTGACCATCGAGGCCCATACGGGTTCGCCTTCGCCGCGTTCCGCCTGCAGCGCCTCCGCGGTCTCGACGACCAGTTCCATGGCCTGCTGTTTCTTGTCGTCGGCTTCCTGCTCCGAAGGCTTGGGGGCCGCCCCCTCCTTGCCGGCAACCTTGGCCGCCTTGCGCGGCTTGTGCGTCTTGCGGGCCTCCTCGCGGACCAGGTCGTCGTAATAGATGAATTCGTCGCAGGCTGCGGTGAGCAAGTCGGAGGTGGATTTCTTGACGCCGACCCCAATCACCAACTTGTTGTTCTCGCGCAGCTTGGCCACCAACGGCGAGAAATCGGAATCGCCGCTGATCACCACAAAGGCATCCACGTGTCCCTTGGTGTAGCAAAGGTCCAGGGCATCCACCACCATGCGGATATCCGCCGAGTTCTTGCCCGACTGGCGCACGTGGGGGATCTCGATGAGTTCGAAGGCGGCTTCGTGCATCGGCGCCTTGAATTCCTTGTAACGGTCCCAGTCGCAGTAGGCCTTGCGCACCACGATATTGCCCTTGAGCAGGAGTCGCTCCAGGACCCTTCGGATGTCGAATTGCGGATATTTGGCCTCGCGGACCCCCAAGGCGATGTTCTCGAAGTCGCAGAACAGCGCCATGTTTCTGATTTCCGGTAGATCTGGCATCGACTGAGGACCATCCGAGGGCAGCGTGAAGGATGCCCCTGTAGGGTACATGAATCTCCGGGACGGGTGGCGGAGAGAGTTGACCATTCTGCGCTCCAGGAGTAACGTCCCGGGCAATTTTTGGAGATTTCAGTTCCGTGTCTGCCGGCAAGAGCCCGCAGAACGGTTTCACCCAAAAAGCTCCGGAGGAAAGATGGAAGCCTTAGCGACTGCAGCGCTTTATCCCCAGATTCTCATTCTTGCCATCATCGGTTTCGTTGCCTTCTATTCCTCCTGCGCGGTCGGTATCCGCGCCGGATGGCTGGCCTACCATCCGTCCGTCTGCGGCACCGTCGGCGCATTTGCCGGGGCCGCGATGGGTCTGGCGGCTGCAACCATCTAGGGTTTCCCATGCGTTGAACCGGGACCCCGTTTCGTCGGGGTCTCGGCGTCAGCCGTGAGCGTTGACCTCGTAAACCCGTTTCGTCATCGGGTTTCGCGCACCAACACCGTGAGCCGGGACGCGCAGACCAGTTCCCGCTGCTCGGTGACGATGTTCACGTCCCAGACCTGAATCGTCCGGCCGATGCTCACCGAGCGGGCACATCCGGTAATCAGGCCCGCGCGCACCGCCTTTACGTGATTGGCGCTGATCTCGAGGCCCATGGATACGAAACCCGGCTCCGACGCCAGATTGGCGGCGATGCTGCCCAGGGTCTCCGCCAGGGCCACAGACGCGCCGCCGTGCAGGAAGCCGAAGGGCTGGCGGGTGCGTTCATCCACCGGCAGGGTCCCGTAGAGGGCGTCGTCCTCCACGGCCGTGATACGGATACCCAAGACATCCATCAGGGTGTTGCGGTTGGCCTCGTTCAGGGCTTCGAGGTCCACGGGTTTCTTCCAGATCGCCATAGGAGCTCCGTCAAGGGGTGCCGCGCGCCGCGAGTGCCACGAGATCCGCGCGCCGGATCTTCATGTCTTCGCTGCGAGGCAGGGGATGGAAGGCCACGGGCAGTTCCCAGGCGTTCAGGTACTGCCGCAGCCAGGTTCGAAGGGCATCGTGCTCGATCTCCCCGGTGGCGTCGAGGAAGGCCACCGGCCGCTGGCCGAATTCCGCATCGGCGCGCGGCACCACGACGGCCTGGGCAATCGCCGGATGCCGGTGCAACACGTCCTCGATACGCTCGGGCTGGACGTTCTCGCCGCCGCTGATGAACTGATGGTCCCGGCGCCCCAGCACCTGAAACATTCCCTCGTCCCAGTATCCCAGATCGCGTGTATGGAACCAGCCATCGGCATCGGTGGCCGGGACCACCCTGCCGTCTTCCAGATACCCGAGGAACAGGGTGTCCCCACGCACCAGGATCTCCCCATCGCCGGCAATGCGGCACTCGCGGTGTGGCAGTAGCCGGGCTCTGCCGTCCGGCCCGTGGGCGATCACCTGGGAGCTCATCTCGGTGAGTCCGTAGGTCATCCACGCCGGCAGACCGCGGTCGCGGGCCGAGCGCAGCAAGGTCGGCTGCACCGGACCACCGCCGAGTAACACACCGCGAAGACGCGGGAGCGGAGCCTGCCGGCCGAGCAGCCGCCGGAACTGCGCCTCGACCATCGAGACGTGGGAGATCCGCAGGTCCCGCAGGAATTCGGGATCCTCGGGACGCCCGCCGATGACCAGGGCCGCGCCGCCCAGCAGGCACCGAAACAGGACCGCAACCCCGGCGACGTGGAACCAGGGAAGCGAGAGCAGGTATCGGTCTCCGGGCTCCAGGGGCATGACGGTGGCAGACCCCGCCGCGCTTAGGACATGGTTCCGGTAACTGTGCACCGCGACCTTCGGTACACCGGTGGACCCGGAAGTCAAAATTCCCGTGCAGGGCGCCTCGTTAACAAACGCGAGCGTCTCCGCTCCAGGGAGGCTTCGACCGGCGCCTCCCCTGTCCGGCAGCGGATCGCCATCAGGGTCGAGCAGTCGCCCGATCCGATTGCGGGTCATCAGCAGTCGGAGTGGCGCCTCCGGCTGGGTGGGATTCACCAGCAGCACACGGAAGCCGGCACGTAACAGGGCCAGGAACTCGATCAGGCCATCGATGCTGTGCGCGGCCTTCAGTGCCATCCAGACCCCCGGGCTCGCGATCGTCGTTAGCGTCCGGGCGCGTTCGCTGACGCGATGATCCAGTTCGCGGAACGTCAGCCGATCGCCCGGGCCGAGCAGGGCCGGGGCATCCCCGAAGCGCCGCGCCCCGACGCGCAGGAGGCAGGGCTGCGTCGCGACGTTCACAGAAGCCGATCCAGGTGTTCCAGCCCGTTCCTGCCCAGGACAGGGCGCACGATCGGATCCTCCAGGTACCGCGGCGGCTGCAGCAGTGCCGTGGAAAACGGACGGAAGGTATCGAGCCCGTGCGGCCCCTCCATGCCCCAGAAGGCCGCCAGGCGGGCATAAAAGTCGAGGCTGAGATTGGACTCGTACGCGGCGCTGAGCACGGCCTTGATGCCGCGGACGCGGGCTTGATCGACCAGGTCACGCGTTTTGGCAAGGCCCGCGAGCATCGGTTTCAACACCAGCGCGCCGAGGCCGGGCGTATCGAGATCCGGCAGGGAGTCCTGACGCAGGGACTCATCCCAGGCGAAGGGAATTTCGGTTCGATCGGCCCAGCCGGCGTAGGAAAGACCGGGCCTGAGCGGCTCCTCCAGGTAGTCGATCCGCCGAGCGTCGACCGCGGCGCAGAGCTCCCCCGCCTGTTCCAGCGACCAGCTCTGATTCGCGTCCAGACGTAGCCGTATGCTCGGTGCCATCGCATCGAGGACCCGTCGGATGCGGTCGAGATCGGTCTCCAAGTCCGCGTGTCCGACCTTGAGCTTGACGCAGGTCGGCGTCAGCGCCTCGGCGTGGATCACCGCGTCCGTGTCGAGAAGCCTGCAACTACGGATGCGGGGAGGCGAGGGCAGGGGCTGGGTCAGCTGCAGGCAACCGCTCTCCAGACCGAAACGCACCGCAGGCGCGAGCGCGTCGGACACTGCAGCCAGCAGCCCATCCACATCTTCGAAGCCGAGGTTCGCAAAAAACGCCCGGCACTGGCGGATGCAGTCCTGCAAGGATTCCCGACTGAATTCCGGCAGCGGCGCAATCTCGGACCAGACGACCCGGCCCTCGGCCTGCTGCCATTCCAGTAACAGGCCGGCGCGCTCGTCGATGGTCCGGCGGCCCAGTCGCAGGGGAGCGTTCAGCGGCACCCGGTAGCCCCACAGGTCCAGGCGCGTCACCGCCCCGAGGGGCGCCGCGATCATGGCTGCCGCTTGAACTTGCCGAAGTCCGGCCTGCGTTTTTCCAGGTAGGCGTTGCGCCCTTCCTGCCCTTCCTCGGTCATGTAAAACAGCATGGTGGCGTTCCCCGCGAGTTCCTGGATACCCGCCTGGCCGTCGGTCCCGGCATTGAACGCGGACTTGAGCATCCGCAGGGCGATCGGGGAATGCTCCAGGATCTTCCGACACCACGCCACCGTTTCCCTTTCCAGTTCCGCCAGCGGAACGACCGTGTTCACAAGCCCCATGTCCAGGGCTTCACGGGCATCGTACTGGCGGCACAGGAACCAGATCTCCCGAGCCTTCTTTTGGCCCACGACGCTGGCGAGGTAACTGGCGCCGAAGCCGCCGTCGAAGGACCCGACCTTCGGGCCGGTCTGGCCAAAACGGGCGTTCTCCGCAGCAATGGTCAGATCGCAGATGACGTGCAGGACATGTCCACCGCCGATGGCATAGCCCGCGACCATGGCAATCACGGGTTTGGGACAGCTGCGGATGTCCCGCTGCAGGTCCAGCACGTTCAGGTGATGGACGCCTGCCTCGTCCCGGTAGCCCGAGTCGCCCCGGACCCGCTGATCCCCACCGGAGCAGAACGCCAGGTCACCCTGGCCCGTCAGGATGACCACCCCGATCTTGTCGTCGAGGCGGGCATCGGCCAGCGCCTGCTGCATCTCCTTGACCGTGATCGGCCGGAAGGCATTGCGGACCTCGGGGCGGTTGATGGTGATCTTCGCGATCCCCTCCGCCTTGTGATAACGGATGTCGCGGTAATCACCGGAACAATCCTGCCAGTCGAGGGCAGGGACGATGGAGGTGAAATCGGCAGCGGATGGTTTCATGAAGAGGCGTGCTCGGCAGTGCACATGCGACGAATGAACCCCGCCACCGCTTCGGGCACCAGGGCATGGCAGTTATGCCCGAGGCCATCGAGTTTGACAAGGGTCAGGTTGGGGATCAACCCGGCGATCCGTTCGCCGATCGCGCAGAATTTCCCGTCCAGCCGCCCCACCAGGAATCCGATGGGCATGGCGAGCCGTGGCAGGTCATCCCAGCGGTTGGGCTGCCGGGCCAGGCTGGTGGAACGCAGCACTTCCGAGAGGATTCCCGGCGACTGCGCGGAGCGGCGCACGATGAAGGCGCGGCGTTGCTCGTCGGAGAGCGATGCGAACACCGGCTGCCGATACCAGTCCTCCAGCACCCGCGGCCAGGGTTCCGCCTCGAACCGGCGCGCCCAGTCGGCGTCGATGACGGCACGTTCCGCGCGCTCCCCGGCCAGCGGGAGGCCGGGGTGGGCCGCTTCGAGCACGAGGGCACTGATCCGATGCGGATGCCGGCAGGCGAGATCCAATGCCAGCCGTCCACCCAGCGAATAGCCGACCAGGGCAAACCGGGGCGGCAACAGCGGTTCCAGGTTCCGCCACAGCAATCCCGAATAGGCTGCGAAGGCGTCCTCTCCAACCACCGGATCCAGGGGTCTGCCATCGTGCCCGGGCAGATCCGGCAACAGACAGCGGAACCCGGGCTGCAGAAAGCGCGCCACATCGCCCCAGTCTCGTCCCGTACCCAGGAAGCCGTGCAGCATCACGACCGTCGGATGCTCGGCAGCTCCGGCCTTCAGCACGCTTGGTCTGCCTCGAGCCGACGGGTCAGTTGCTGCAGCAGTTCCGCGCTGTGGCCCGGTGCAAACCGCAGCTCGATCAGCGTGCAGCCCTGTCGTGCGCAGGCTTCGACATACTCCGTGCGCAGCGCCGGGGCCGAGCAGGGGCACGCGTAGCGCACGCCGAACTGCGCAGCGGCCTGTTGGAAATTCAGGCCGTGGGGAAGCTGAAACAGGGTCTTGAACCACTCGCCCTGTTCCTTCGCGGGCAGCAGGTTGAAGATCCCACCGCCGTCGTTGTTGAGCACCACGATCACCAGGGGTCCCGGACTGCGCGCGGCCAGGGCCAGGCTGTTCAGGTCGTGCAATAGGGAAAGATCGCCAAGCAACAGCGTCATCCCAGTTGGATACCTTCGGACGAAACCGCAGGCGGTGGCGAGCAGGCCGTCGATGCCGCTGGCACCCCGGTTGGTCACGCAGGCGTTGCCAAACCGGGAGCGAGCGAACATGTCCATGAGGCGGATGCTGAGGCTGTTGCCCGGCAGTAGTGCCATGGACGGCGGAATCTCCTCGCTGACGATGCGGGCGGCCGCGAGTTCCGAGAAGCTCTCTGCGAGAAAACTGTCCACGCGGGCGCTCAGCTGCCGGGCGATAGGCGTCAGTCCGAGGTCCAGCTGCCGGGGCACGACGAGTTTCCGGCAAAAGGCGGGGATATCCGCCTGAATCGCAACGGCCCTGTGTTCCGGGTCCAGATGGGTGGAGTGGCGGCTGACCAGCCAACGTGGGCCCGCAAACGCCGAAAGCCACTGGTTGAGACGCTTCCCCGTCAGGCGCCCGCCAAATTGGAGCACCTGTTCCACGCCTTCCAGTGCAGCCCGGCCGCGCGGGCTGGCAAACAGGAGGTCCGGTCCTTCCAGCACGGCGGGGTCGCGCAGCAGGCGCAGCTGGCTGGCGATGTCGGCCACGATGGGGATCCCGAAGCGTTGCCCGAGCGCGAGTACGGCATCGGCCTCTTCGGATTCGAGCCGCCCGGCCACGAGCAGCAGAGGGCCGGTTAGGCGGGGCGTGCTCTCCGGTTCCAGGAGCTCCGGGTTCCCGTGGCTGCGGTCCTCGAGTTCCGCCAGCCAGGCGCTGAAGTCCTGCTGGCCCGGTGCTCCGTACAGGGGTTCACGGAAGGGCGCGTTGATGTGCACGGGACCTGCGTCCATGCCGTGCAGCCGGCGGAGAACATCGTCGAGTTCCCGGCCCAGGCGGCCTGCCGACCAGGACGGGTCGGGAGTGGGCAGCCGGAGCTCGCCGCGGAGGTGGGTCGCGAAGATCCCCTGTTGGTTGATGGTCTGGTTCGCGCCACAGCCGTGCAGCTCCGCGGGGCGGTCGGCGCTGACCGCGACGAGGGGCAGGTGATCCTCGAAGGCCTCCACCATGGCGGGGTGCAGATTGGCCACCGCCGTTCCGGAGGTGGTGACGATGGCGACGGGCTTTCGAGCCGATTTGGCCAACCCCAGCGCATAAAAGGCGAGGGCGCGCTCGTCGAAGTGGGTATGCAGCGCGAGACCGGGGTGATCCCGGCGGTAACGCGCTGCGGCCAGAACGAGGGGCGCGCTGCGGCTGCCGGGGGCGATGCAGAGGTCCTGGATCCCGTGCAGGCGATGCAGCCGATCGATCAGCACATATGCCCAAGCCTCATTGATATCGCTGAAACCCGTATGTTTCAGCATCCCAGCACGGAGAGGAAGGATTCGATCTTGGCTTCCAGCTCATTCCATTCCGCCTCGGGATCCGAGCCGTCGACGATGCCCACGCCCGAGTAGCAAAGAATCCGATCCTGGTTCACCAAGGCCGAGCGGATGGCCACTGCGAACTCCGATTGGTGTGGCGAAACGATGCCCACCGCACCGCTGTACCAGCCCCGCTGCACCGTTTCCTGCCGCCGGATCAGGGCCTGCGCGGCGCCGCGTGGGAAGCCGCAGACGGCTGGGGTCGGGTGCAGGGCGTGCAGGAGTTGAGCGTCCAGCACCCCGTGCTTCAGGGTGGCACTGATCGGGAGATGGCGGTGCTGGATGCGGTCCAGCTTGAAGACACCGGCTTCGCTTGGGCTGTCGGTGTCCGTCACCCAGGGTTCGATCTGGCTGCGCACGAAGCGCGTCACGAGGTCGTGTTCATGCACCAGCTTGGGATCGTCGCGCAGCCTGCGTTCCATGTCCGCGTCTTCCTCCCGGGTAAGGCCGCGGCGAACGGTTCCTGCCAGGGATTCAGTCCGGATCTCGCGGTCCCACCGCCGGTAGAGCCGCTCTGGCGAGCAGCCCATGAACAGGTCATTCGCCTGCTCCATGGCAAAACCGAAGCTTCCGGGATTCGAGTCGCACCAGCGCTGCAGCACCCTGAAGGGTGCCACAGGCGCCGTCAGGCGGAGCTCGACCCGGCGCGCCAGCACGGCCTTGTGCAGGCGGCCTTCGGCGATATTGCTTAGGATGTCGCCGACACGCTCCCGGCACACCGAGAAGTCCATGTCGTCGATGCGATGGGCCACGCTGGGCGAAACCGCGTCTTCCAACGTCTGAGGCTGGAATTCCAGCTTGCACAGCAGTTCGATCAGGTGCGTCTTCATGCGCACGAACTCGCCGGGGGACTCCGCCAGCAGGTTCACCGCAAGGTGGCGATCCCGGCCCCGCTGGCGAAGCTCGATCGCGGGCAGCACGAAGCGGGCAGCGGGGAAGGCGGACCATTCGTCCCTGCCGTTTTCCCCGGCAAAGGCGAGGCCACCCAGGAAGAACGCATCGCGGCCCTCCAGGATCGCATTGATCCTTGCCAGCAGCCGCGCGTGATCGTGAGCGGAATTCGCCACGAGTTCGACCGCCGCACCGATGCCGGCGACGCTCGTCGCTTGCTCACGGTCCTGCCAGAAGCTCCGTGCACCGTGGGGGTTGACCTGCAGCCAGTTCAGCAGATTGATGCCGGGGACGGTTTCGCGCAGACGCAGCAACGCGCCTTCGCGAAAACGCCAGTTCTTGACCTGCCCGAGCAGCCGCGACACCGCTGCCTCAAAGGGGGCATACGCGGACGGAGCTCGGATTCGTGGTCCGGGTATGGGGACGGCACCGTTACCTCGTGGAATGCCTGCATCCGCAGGCTCTCTTGAGAGACGTTGGTCCTGTGCAACGACGGCTGGATGTGGCTGACGCGACGTCAAAGCAGACTCTCCAGACCCTCATGCCAGCGTCTTCTGCACGGCTCGCGGACCACGGAACCAACGACTGCCGTCCACACCATCATCGCCAAGATCTCCGGGCCACCCGCGCGCGATTCGATTTTCTTCCTCAGTTGCTGCAACGCCACTCCCGATCCAAAACACGCTTCCATCATCGTGTCCGACGAAGGTAACCCGCCTCAGGGGTTCCGGCAATGCCGGCACCCCTTTCAGGGTTGAACCGGCCGTCGCGCCGCCAGAAGCCTCTGATCGAGGGTCTCTCCATCCAGCGGCCTGTGATCGATGATTTCCAGGCGCCCTTCCGCAGTGCCCGGATGGGGCTCGACGTCACCGACCCCGGCGACGCGGTTGATGCTCACCCAGCCGGTGGTGGTAGCGAGGACGCCCTTGACCCGATCCCAAGCGTGCCAGCGGAGGGCCTCATCGAGGCGTCCGCGTTCGAATTGTACCGTCGGGCCAAACCGCCAGCTACGTCCGAAATGCCCCTCGCCCCGCGATTCCGCGGTCCACCACTCAGGGCGGCCTGTTTCGGGGGGTGGCGGGTCACTGGACTCCGGAACTTGCAACCGATGCGCTGTCAGGAAGGCATGTGCTTCGGGGAAGAGGGCACGGCGCGCCGCGCTCAGGGGCAGCTCCAGCCATGCCGGATCCAGGTCGCCGTGTGCCACCAGCGCAGAGCGCAGTTTCGGGGGGTCCAGGGCGCGTGCAAACTCGAAGAACGCCTCGCGATCCTGCTCGGTGTAGAGATCCGCCTTAGTGGCCACCAGCACATCGGCCAGATGGATCTGGTCACGCCAGGTCTCGTGCGCACGGTGCCGGGCGGAGGCCAGGTGCCGGGCGTCCATCAGGGTGACGGTCGCGTGAAGCTCCAGCACCGCTGTGTATAGCGGTCCCGACAGTGTCTCGATGACTTGCGCCGGGTGTCCAAGGCCCGTCGGTTCGACCAGGATGCGCTGGGGGCGCTCCCGGCGAATGATGTGGTTCAGACCGACCGTGAAGGCTTGGCTGGCGACGCAGCAGAGGCAGCCTCCGGCCACCTGGCGGACGGCAACCTCACCGTCGGCCAGCAGTGCCGCATCGACGCCGACTTCCCCGAATTCGTTGATCAGGACCGCCCAGCGCTCTTCTTTGGGTCGCCGCTCGAGCAACCGGCGAATGGCGGTGGTCTTGCCCACCCCGAGGAAACCCGTGATGAGGTGGGTTGGTATCGGCCGGGGCCTGCTGAACGGGGCATGAGGGTCAGACATGGATGCTCGAGCGTGCGGGATTCGTTGACCTGTTGGCAAGCGCCAGGCACCGCCGACGGGGACATTGGTGTCCCTTCACCCGGGACTTTCCGAACGACCGAGGAAAGAACGGACTCGCACAGACCTTCACCGTACAGAGGCGCTTTCCCTGCAGGAAAAGCCCCCCAATTGGAGACGAAACATGGCAAGCTAGTGGGCCATGCGGGAAGTTCGGTGACTATGGAGCACAGCCAGACGCGCCGGAGCAAGGCGGGCAAGTGCAGGAATAGCCACTCTATTTCAAACTTGCCCAACGCAGCGCCGGCGCGTC
>SKJG01000023.1 GCA_007116035.1 Thioalkalivibrio sp. | reverse complement strand
GCCCTTCATGAACGCGGAGGAGACGGAGCTGGTCTCCGCCCGCCTGGCTCTGATCGGCGGCATCCGGCAGGTGCTGGCGAACGGACTGGGGCTCCTCGGTGTCAGTGCACCCGAGAGCATGTAGGAAACGATCATGGCGCAGGCACGCAAGGTTCGCCGTAAAACGGCCTCCACCCGCAGCAGAGGGCCGATACCCGGCTGGTTCTGGCTCCTGGCCGGCATGTTGGTCGGCCTCGCGGTCGCGGCTGTCCTCTACCTCCAGGGAGCGGACCGCATGGGGCAGGACCCCGGCTGGCTGACGCACGGCGAAAGCCAGCCGGCTCCCATCGCCCCATTGCGCGCGCCCCCCGCCGCGGCTCCGGACGCTCCCGCGGAACGCTCGCGTTTCCAGTTCTATGAACTGCTGCCGCGGGACGAGGTGCGCATTCCCGAATCCGCCCCCGCTGCGCCGCCACCCCCGCGCGCGGCGCCTGCACCGGTGCCGCAGCCGCAGGCACGCCCGGAGACCGGCAGCCGGGTGCTGCTCCAGACCGGTTCCTTCCGGCAATTCCAGCAGGCCGATGAGATGAAGGCACGGCTGGCATTGATGGGCCTGCCGGCGAACATCCGTGAGGTCCGCATCGATGGCCAGACCTTCCACCGGGTCTTCGTCGGCCCCTTCGACAGCGACGCCCAGGTCGCCCGCACGTTGGAGCGTCTGCGTAGCGAGAACATCGAGGCTCTGCGCCTGCCCGCGTCCTGATGGGCGGCACGGACCCGCTCGCCCAGGCCCGTGCGGTCGAGGCACGGCTCGCGGAAGTGCTGCGGGCCGACGAGCCTTCCATCCGCGAACTGCTGCAACGGGCAACGCGGCGCCTCGGGCGCGGTCAGCCTGCGGACGTCCTGCTCGACCAGGCGCGCCAGCGCTGCGACGAATCCTTCCGGCGCGCGGAGGCCCTGCGCAAGACGCTTCCCGAAACCCGCTATGCCGGCGACCTCCCGATCCACGCCGAGCGCGACCGCATCGTCAAGGCAATCCGGGACCACCCCGTGCTCGTTCTCTGCGGCGAGACCGGCTCCGGCAAGACTACCCAGTTGTCGAAACTCTGCCTCGACGCGGGCCGCGGCCGTCGCGGCCTGATCGGGCATACCCAGCCCCGGCGGATCGCCGCCCGTTCGGTGGCCGGGCGCATTGCCGAGGAACTGGAATCGGAGATCGGCGCGGCCGTCGGATACAAGGTGCGCTTCGGCGACCATACCGGCCACGATACCCACATCAAGCTGATGACCGACGGCATCCTGCTTGCGGAACTGCGCCAGGACCGGGACCTGCTGGCCTACGACACCCTGATCATCGACGAGGCCCACGAGCGCAGCCTCAACATCGACTTCCTGCTCGGTTACCTGAAGCAGCTGCTGCCGCGCAGGCCCGACCTGCGCGTCATCATCACCTCCGCAACCCTCGACCCGGAGCGGCTCGCGCGCTTTTTCAACGACGCCCCGATCGTCGAGGTCCCCGGACGTGCCTGGCCGGTGGAGGTGCGCTACCGGCCGCTTGCGGAGGCGGAACCGGCGGCAGGCCCGAACCCGGCGAAGCGCGACTCCCCGGCGTCGGGCGGTTCCGATCGCCCTTCAACAGGGCCGGTACCCGCGGAATCAGCCGACGGTGCGGCCCCGGAACGCGACCTCTTCGACGGCATCAGCCTTGCGGTGGCGGAATGTTGCCGCGCGGGTGCCGGGGACATCCTCGTCTTCCTTCCCGGTGAACGCGAGATCCGCGACGCCGCCAAGCGCCTGCGTCGGGAGCAACCGGCGCACACCGAGATCCTGCCGCTGTACGCGCGGCTCTCGGCGGCCGAGCAGAGCCGCGTGTTCCGGCCGCATCCCGGGCGGCGCATCGTGCTGGCCACCAACGTCGCCGAGACCGCGCTGACGGTCCCGGGCATCCGCTTCGTGATCGACACCGGGCTGGCACGGCTGTCCCGCTACTCCTGGCGCTCGCGGGTGCAGCGCCTGAGCCTGGAGCCGATCGCACAGGCCTCCTGCAACCAGCGCGCGGGACGCTGCGGGCGCCTCGGCCCGGGCATCTGCATCCGCCTGTTCAGCGAGGAAGATTTCCAGCTGCGCCCGGCGCACACCGACCCCGAGATCCTGCGCTCGAACCTGGCCGCCGTGATCCTGCAGATGGCCGCGCTGGGTCTGGGCGACCCGCGCCACTTCCCCTTCGTCGATCCGCCCGACCCGCGCCTGATCCGCGACGGGTATCGCCTGCTGGAGGAACTGCACGCGGTGGACGCCAGGGGTCGGATCACGGCCCAGGGCCGGCAGCTCGCGCAGCTTCCGGTCGATCCCCGCTTTGCGGCGATGATCGTCGCCGGCGGCGAACGCGGCGTGCTCACCGAGGCGATGACCGTCGCCGCCTTCCTGGCCCTGCAGGACCCGCGCGAGCGCCCGGCCGAGCACGCCCAGGCCGCCGACCAGGCGCACCGGGAATTCCGCGTCGAGGGCTCCGACTTCCTCGGCATGCTCAAGCTCTGGGACGACTGGCACCGGACCCGCGAGGAACTGGGCAGCAGCGCGCTGAAACGCTGGTGCCGGGACCGCTTCCTGTCGTTCCTGCGTATGCGCGAGTGGCAGGAGCTGCGCGCGCAGCTCGCGACGCTGGCGCGCGGCCAGGGCCTGCACCGCAACGAGCTCCCCGCCGACCCGGAGAACCTGCACAAGGCGCTGCTGGCCGGGCTGGTGAGTCACGTCGGCAGGAAGACCGAGCGCGGCGACTACCTCGGCACGCGCAACCGGCGCTTCCAGATCCATCCCGGATCCGGCCAGGCCAAGCGCCGCCCGGAATGGATCATGAGCGCGGAGATCGCCGAGACCACGCGGGTCTACGCGCGCGAGGTGGCGGGCATCAAGCCGGAGTGGATCCTCGAGGTCGCTCCGCACCTGCTGAAACACGACATCCACGAACCGCACTTCCAGGCCCGCGACGGCCGCGTCGGCGCCTGGGACCGGATCACGCTGTACGGGCTCGTCGTTGCGCCACGGGCGCCGGTGAACTTCGCCCGGCACGACCCGCAGGAGGCCAGACGGCTGTTCATCCAGCACGGCCTGGTCGAGGGCCGGCTGCGCTCGCGTTCCCGGGGACTGGCCGCCAACCTCGCGACGGTGGCAGAGATTGCCGAACTGGAGGCGCGCGGCCGCCGCCGCGACCTGCTCGCCGAGGAGGACCGGCTGCGCGCCTTTTACGACGAACGCCTGCCGGAGCAGGTGGTCGACGGCCCGGGCTTCGAGGCCTGGTGCCGCAAGGCCGAGAAGGCCGACCCCGACCTCCTGCGCATCGACCGTGCCGCGCTGCTGCGGGAACCCGGGGCCGCCCTGCCCGAGGGCGCCTACCCCGACGCGCTGGCGGTGCAGGGCATCCGCCTGCCGCTGTCCTATCGCTTCGAGCCGGGACAGGAGGACGACGGCGTCACCGTGACCGTGCCCATCGCCGCGCTGAACGGCCTGCCCGACTGGCTCGGCGACTGGCTGGTGCCGGGCCTGCTCGAGGAGCGTGTCATCGGCCTGCTGCGCAGCCTGCCCAAGGGGCTGCGCCGTCACTTCGTGCCCGCGCCGGACTTCGCCCGCGCGGCACTGGAACGCATGCCCGAACGCGAGGGGCCGCTGCTGCCGGCGCTGACGAATGCCCTGGAGACGATCACCGGGACCCGCGCCCCCCCGGAGGCCTGGCGACCGGAAAGCCTCGAACCGCACCTGATCATGCGCTTTCGGGTACTGGATCCGGACGGTACCGAAATCGTGACGGGCCGCGACCTGCCGAGGCTGAAGGAACGCCTGGAGGCCAGCGCCGGCGCGCATTTCGACCAGACCCGACCGGACGACATCGCCCGTGACGGCATCACCCGCTGGGATTTCGGAAGCTTGCCGGAGTTCGTCGAATTCGATCACCAGGGCGCGCAACTGCGGGCCTATCCCGCCCTCGCTGATGCCGGGGACAGCGTGTCCCTGCGGCTGGAGCCGGACGCCGACAGTGCCCGACGGCTGCAGCGCGCGGGACTGCGGCGCCTGTTCCTGCTCGGCGCGCACCGTATCGTGCGCGACCTGCGCCGGCAGTTGCCGGACATCGAGCATGCCTGCCTGCACTATGCGGCGCTCGGGACCTGCGAAGCGCTGCGCGACCAGATCCTCGCGGCGGCCGCGGAGCGGGTCTTTCTGCACGAGACGCCCTGGCCCCGCGACGCCGACGCGTTCGCGGCCCGGCTCGAGGCAGGCCGGCCCCGGCTGACCCCGACCGCGATGGAACTGGCACAGCTGGCCGCCCGCATCCTGGCGAGCTGGCACCAGCTACGCCGGCAGCTGGACGGCGACCTGCCGCTGTCGTGGATCGAGGCCGCGCGCGACATCCGCGACCAGCTGGCGCACCTGGTGCCGGAGGACTTTCTGCTCCGCACACCGCCCGATGTCCTGCCCGAGCTACCCCGCTACCTGCAGGCGATCACCCGGCGCCTACAGCGACTGGAACGGACCCCGGACAAGGACCGCCGCCTGCGCGTCGACATCGAACCCATGTGGGACGAGGCCAAGCGCCTGCTCGCCGCGCATCCGGAGGACCCCGAAGTGCTGCGCTTCCGCTACCGCGTCGAGGAGTTGCGCGTCTCGGCCTTCGCCCAGGAACTCGGCACCCGGGACAAGGTATCCATCCAGCGCCTGTCCCGCGACCTCGACGAGCTGCGCAGATCCCGGCCACTGTAAATCATGGAGCCACAGCACCAACACCGCTTCAGGGTCCATCTGGGTTAGATTAGGACCAGCGACGAAAGAGTTCTGTAGGCCGGGTTAGCGTAGCGTAACCCGACGTGCCCGGGTGGCGGGGACGACGCCGCTTTGCGGCTCTGGGTGGTTGCGGGCCCCGTCGGGTTACGCCCTTGGGGTGAACCCGACCTACCGCTCGCGGCTTTTCATCGTCAGGGGTGGCGCGTACCGAGAGGATGAGCGTCAGATTGGGACCACCGACAAAACGAGGTACCCCAGAAATGCATGTGATCGTCATCGGCGCCGGCGTGACCGGAACCACCACCGCCTGGTACCTGCGCGCGGCGGGCGTGGACGTCACCCTCGTCGACGCCGCCGACCTGCCCGCACGCGGTGCCAGCGCCGCCAACGGCGGAATGCTGCACGCCAGCCACACCGAGCCCTGGAATGCGCCGGGCGTCGGCTGGGATCTGCTGCGCTACCTGGGCCGGGTCGATTCGCCGCTGCTGCTGCGGCCCCGCGCGCTGCCGGGCATCCTGCCCTGGGGCATCGAGTTCCTGTGGAACAGCCGGCGTGCGCGCTTCGAACGCAACACCCTGTTGAACGCGCAGCTCGCCGAATACTCGCTGCGCCAGCTGCGGACGCTGCAACAGGAGCTCCAGCTGGACTTCGGCTTCGTGGAGTCGGGCATCCTGAAAATCTTCCAGGACCCGGAAAGCCTCGCCCGGAACCGTACCGCGAGTACCGCGATGGCCGCGGTCGGCGTCCGCTTCGAGGAATGGGACAATGCGCGGGTGGCCGCCGAGGAGCCCCTACTGGAACCGATCGCCCATCGCCTCTGCGGGGCGCTGTTCTTCCCCGACGACGCCATCGGCAATGCCGCCGCCTTCACCCGGGAGCTGGCCACCGCGGCGCAGCGTGCGGGCGTGCGCTGGCGACCGAACACCCGGGTCACCGGCTGGCGCCTGTTCCAGGGGCGGATCAACGGCGTGGACAGCACCGCCGGGCCAATGGCAGCCGATGCGGTGGTGCTCGCCAGCGGCTTCGCGGCAGCTGACCTGGTCCGGCCCCTCGGGCTGCGCCTGTCGGTGGCACCGGTCAAGGGCTATTCCCTGACCCTGACGCTGCCCGCGGAATGGCAGCCGCGACTACCGATCATCGACGACGCCAACAAGGTGGTGCTGACCCCGCTGGACGGTCAGTTGCGCCTGGCCGGCACGGCGGAGTTCACCGGCGCCGACCTGCGTCTGAACGTCTCCCGCGCCGCCAACGTGCTCGCCCAGTGCCGGCGGACCCTGCCGCGGCTTCCCGAATATCTCGAACTGGAGACGATGGAGCCCTGGACCGGCCTGCGGCCGATGAGCGCCCGCGGCACGCCGATCCTCGGCCCCACCCGGGTTCCGGGCCTGTACCTGAACACCGGTGCCGGCCACCTCGGCTGGACCCTGGCCTGCGGCTCGGCCAGTCTCGTCCGCGACAGTATCCTCGGCGTCGATCCCGCGCTGCCCATCGAACCCTTCCAACGCTGACTGTCACGCCCCCGCGCCACCCCTGACGATGAAAAGCCGCGAGCGGTAGGTCGGGTTCACCCCAAGGGCGTAACCCGACGAGGCTCGCACCCATTCAAGGCCGCAAAGGAACGTCGTCCCCGGCACCCGGGCACGTCGGGTTACGCTACGCTAACCCGACCTACAGATCTGACCCTAGGATCGGCGCTTCACCGCTGGCGGAACGCCATGCGGATGCGGGCGCCACCCCATTCGGGAGCGTCCTCGATATGCAGTTCGCCGCCGTGATCCCTGACCAGGGTGTCCACGATGTGGAGACCGAGTCCCTGGCCGCCCGGGCGGGTGTCGCGGCGCGCGCCCCGGAGCAGCACCGCCTCGCGGTCCGGCGCCGCGATGCCGGGGCCGTCGTCATCGATACACAACTCCAGCCCGTGCCGGTCACAGTCCAGGCTCACGCGGACACGCGAACGGGCGTGCCGGACGGCGTTGTCCAGGACATTGCCCAGCAGTTCGAACAGCGCCCCGGTCTCGATGCGCAGGCTGCAGTCGTGCCGCAGCGCCGTCACCAGCTTCACGCCGTGCTGCTCGGCGACCCGCCGCAGCGCCGTGCAGGTACGCTCGATCACCGGCGCCAGGGCCACCGGCGGCTGGAAAGGTGACGGCCCCAGGCGCTGCGCCTGGTTCAACTCGTGCTGGATCATGCCCTGCATGCGTTCGACCTGCAGCAGAAGCTCGGGCCGATCGGGTTCGCCCCCCTCCAATCCGAGGCGCAGGGCCGAGAGGGGCGTCTTCAGACTGTGCGCGAGGTCCGCCAGTGCGTGCTGCTGGCGCTGCAGACGGTCGCGTTCGAACTCGAGCAAGGCATTGATACTGTCGGTCAGTGTCTGGATCTCGCGCGGGTAGGGGCCGCCGAGCCTGCGGTTCTCGCCCTGGCGCAGCGCCTCGAGATCGGCGCGCACGCGGCGCAGCGGGCGCAGCCCCCAGAAGCCCAGCGCCAGTGCCTGTCCCGCGATCAGCAACACAGTCAGCAGGCCGAGCGCGCCCCACAGCGTGCGTCGGTAGCGCTCCATCTGCGCCTCGTAGACATCGCGTTCCTCCAGCACCTGGAAAGTCAGCGGAAAGACCTGATCCGGCAGCTCCCACTGGACGGTCATGCCGCGCTCGAAGAGCCCGTGATCACGCCATTCCCGCGACGGCATGCCGAGCGCCGAGGGCGAGCGCCAAAGGGTTTCGCCCGCACCGTCCAGGACGCGTGCATAAAGCCCTCCGCCTGGCAACGACAGGCGGGCCTCCGGGAGCACGTCGGGGAACTGCACCTGGCCCGGTCCGGACACCTCGACGATCCCCATCAGCAACAGCAACTGGGCGTCCAGGCGGGTGGTCACGGCGTCTTCGGCATTTTCGCGGAACGCGCGTTCGAGCAGCGTCGCGGTCACCAGAAAGAAGACGGCGATCACCGCGGCCGCGACCAGGCTGATGCGCAGCCTCAGGCTGAGGCCCGGCGGGGTCATGCCCCGTCGCTTCGGGCATCACCGGGAGGCTGCAGCGTGAACCGGTACCCGCGCCCGCGCAGCGTCTCGATCACGCCCAGCGTTCCGTCTGGGTCCAGCTTGCGCCGCAGCCGCCCGATCAGCACCTCGATCACGTTGCTCTCGCGGTCGGCATCGTGCTCGTAGAGATAGTCGGCCAGCACGTCCTTGCTCAGCGGCCGGCCGGCCTGCCGCACCAGTTGCAGCAGCAGCCGGTATTCGAAGGTGGTCAGGGCGACCGGCTCGCCGCGCAGCAGCACCGTATCGGTGGCCGTGTCGATGACCAGCGGACCGAAGTCCAGCCGTTCCTGCCCGTCCTGCAGGCTGCGCCGCACCAGCGCACGCAAGCGTGCCTGCAGTTCCTCGACGTGGAACGGCTTCGTGAGGTAGTCGTCGGCACCCGCCTCCAGGCCCTCCACCTTGTCCTGCCAACGGTCGCGGGCGGTCAGGATCAGGATCGGCAGCCGGGGCTTCAGGACGCGCGCGCGGCGGATCAGCTGCAGGCCGTCGAGCCCGGGCAGGCCGAGATCAACGATGGCGATGTCGCAGGCGTATTCAGTCAGCAGGTACAGGCCGGTCTTCCCGTCGGCGGCCAGGTCGGTCCGCCAGCCCGCGCTGCGCAGCGACTCGGCGACGCGCTCCCTGAGACTGTCGTCGTCCTCCACCAGGGCCACGCGCAGGTTCACGGTCGGGCACCCTCCGCGCCTTCGACCTCGAAGGTGCGCACCTGCTGGTCCTCGGTCAGCAGCCGGATCGTGTAGACCACGCCGCCATTGCGCTGCTCCCCGCGGGCGGACAGCACCCGCCCGGCGTGGCCACGCTCGACCTGCGCGACGGCCTCGTCGAGACTGCGCGGCGCATGGGTGTCCGCCACAGCCGGCGCGCCCGGGGCCAGCAGCAACGCCGCCAGCAGTGCCAGCGCGAACCACGGCCGGGGGCGTCCAGGGGTCTTCTTCCAGTCCAGTCGCATACTCAGATCTCCAGGGCCAATTCGTATCCCGTACCCGTCCCGATTGGCAGCGGGAGGAGCCAGCCCGGATGGCGCGGCCCGGATGGTGCGGCGCGCTGCGTTGATCGCACCCTACGCGCCCTAGGCAGCATCCGCACCGCACGCGGCTTCGGGGCACCGGGCCATTTCGCAGCGGCGAATGCAGTCCCGGTGGCCACGTATTACACTAGAAGCCTAGCCTGAACCTTGTCTGAAGACGATACCCGGACACGATGAACGCCGCTACAGCGCCAGCCACGGAAACTCGGGACCTGCACGCCGAGTGCGGCGAGCTGGCCTGGCGTGAACTGCTTCCCCATTTCGCGCGTGGCGTAGTCGTTCGCGTGGCGCCGGGCCTCGACCTGATCACCGTTGCACGCGCCTTCCAGGATGACGACTCGGAACGCGTGGGCGCCTGGTTGCAGTCCGGCGCCGTCAGCCGTGCCAGCGACGACGATGCCCGGCGCTGGACACGCATCGAGCCGGTATTCAGAGCCATCGTCGTGGCACCCTGGGTATTGGCCCAGGAGCTCGCCGTCACTCACTGAAGGATAGACGTTCATGCTAAGAATCAACCTCGACACCGTGCTCTGGATCGTACGATCGACCCGCGAGTTTCATGCCAAGGAGGAGGTGGTCTTCCCCGACGATTCGCTGGAAGGCAACGATGGCGACTGGGCCATGCAGGTCCTGGCCGATCACGGGAGCGACATGACCCTACAGGAACTGCGCATGGGCGTGCACGGCATGGAACCTGGGCAGCAGGCGGAACTGCTCGCGCTGAAATGGCTGGGCCGCGGCGATTACGGCCCCGAGGAATGGGAGGAGGCACGGCGCGAGGCAATGGAGAACTGGTGCCCCGAGATCATGGACCGCCTGATTGCCACCCCTCTCGTCTCCGAATACCTGCTCGAGGCCCTCGACCTGCTGGGAATCGAGCACGAGGAGTGATGGGGGAATTCCGCGCGATCGGCACCGAAAACCGCGACCAGCCTGGAATTCCGCCACTTCACGGTCTACGCTACCACCTTGGAAGTATTTTTCGAGAAGTTTGCAAAGTCTTGACGAGCATGAACCGAAGCAATGCCGATCGGGTCGGTATCACCGCATACAGCGATCGGTTGCGCCAGCCCTGGACAGGACGCAAGACCTTCCAGGGTGGGTATAAAAAAAGACGGCATGCAAGAGCCGTTGACCAAGAGAGCACAACCCTCAAACGGAGGAGCACATTTTCTATGAAACGTTCTAATCTTCTTGCCGCGGGGATCGCGGTTTCCATGATGACCATCGCCCTGGCACCCCAGGCCGCCGAAGTGGAGAGGGAAAACCTGCTGGCCACCTCCTGCTTCGCCTGCCACAGCATCGACGCCACCGGCAACATGCCGAATCTGGTCGGTTACCCTCGGGATCTGCTCGTTTCCCAGATGCAGGCATTCAAGGATGGTTCCCGGCCCGGCACGATCATGAATCGCCTGGCCAAGGGCTATTCGGATGAAGAGATCATCCAGATGGCCGACTACATCGCGACCATACAATAAGAACCGGGGGCTAGCAGACATGACCAATTTTTCCCGTCGTAATTTCCTCAAGACCGTCGGCATCGGTGGCGCGGCCACCGTAGCGGGTTTCGGCTGTGCCGCGCCTGGTGAGGCGAACAGCGCCCGCGGCGCCCACGTCATCGTCGTCGGCGGCGGCTCCGGCGGCGCCACCGCGGCCAAGTACCTGAAGCGCTTCTCGCCGGAAATGGATGTCACCCTGATCGAACCGACCGCCACCTATTACACCTGCTACGGCAGCAACTGGGTGCTCGGCGGCCACGCCCAGATGGACGACATCGCGCAAACCTACGATGCCCTGCAGAGCCGCCACGGCGTGAACGTGGTGCAGGATTCGGTGACCGAGATCGATCCAGCCCGGCGTACCGTGAAGACCGCGGGCGGCAGCACCATGACCTATGACCGGCTGGTCCTGTCGCCGGGAATCGACTTCCGCTACGACGCCGTCCCGGGCATCACCGCGGCGGACGCCGAGCGCATCCCGCACGCCTGGAAGGCCGGCGAGCAGACCACGATCCTGCGCAGGCAGCTCGAGGCCATGCCCGACGGCGGCGTGTTCGTGATGGTCGCGCCAGGCAACCCGTTCCGCTGCCCGCCCGGGCCGTACGAGCGGGCGTCGATGGTCGCGCATTACTTCAAGCAGGAGAAGCCGCGCTCGAAGATCATCATCCTCGACAACAAGGAGAACTTCTCCAAGCAGGGCCTCTTCATGGAAGGCTGGGAACAGCACTACGGCGAAATGATCGAGTGGGTGCCAAGTTCCCGCGGCGGCCAGGTCGAGGAGGTTGACGCGGCCAACCTGACCACGATCTCCGACGGTGGCTTCACCACGTTCAAGGCCGACGTGCTGAACTACATCCCGCCGCAGACCGCTGGTGCGATCGCGATGCAGACCGGGTTGGCCGGCGACGGCTTCTGGTGCCCGGTCAACCAGATGACCTTCGAATCCAGCATCCATCCGGGGATCTACGTGATCGGCGACTCCAGCGTGGCCGGCGCGATGCCGAAATCCGGCCACTCGGCCAACAACCAGGCCAAGGTGGCCGCGGCGGCGATCAGCCGCGAAATGGCGGGTCTCGAACCGCTGGCACCCTCCACCGCGAACACCTGCTATAGCCTGATCACGCCGGATCACGCGATCAGCGTGGCTGCGGTCTACGCCTACCAGGACGGCGCGATGGGTGGCGTCGAGGGCGCGGGCGGTGTGAGCCCGGCCGGCGCACCGGCGTCGGTGCGACAGATGGAGGCGTTCTACACCAAGGGCTGGTACGACGGCATTACCGCAGACATCTGGGGCTGATCACCCCGGGTCGTTAGACGGCCCAAGCAGCGCACGGCGCCCCGGTGGCAACACCGGGGCGCCGTTTTCGTTTTCAGGCGTTGAGGTCCGGGATCAGGCGGCTGCGCATCCGGGCGATTGCATCCTTGAGCTGTAGCTTGCGCTTCTTCAGCCGGCGCAGGGCAAACAGGTCGGGTGCCGCGACCTCCTGCAGCGTATGGATGGCAATCTCCAGGGCCTGATGCTCGGACTGCATCTCGACGATGCGCGCGCGCAGTTCACTCTCGTTTTCGAACACGAATCCCCCACCCAAAACTGGCTCCTGATGATCCCGAATCCTCCGCAGGCAAGGACCATCGCATAGACCGCAGCGAAACCGCCAAAATCTTCGCCTGCAAGGCAGGCTCCTGCAAAGGCAGGGACCCGCAGGAGCGCGCCTTGCGCGCGAAGGAATCCTCTGCTCAGCTACCGTGATCATCAGGACTCGGCTAGCGTATCATCGCAGAGCTTGCGCGGTGTCGCCATCGGGATGCTTGGCCCTGTCGCACGCGGCCTTCTAGTGGGCCACCAGGGCCCACTTGGGCGACGGCGAACCTACGAGCGGAGGGAACCATGGGCGTCACCAACAAGATCCTGGAGATCGTCACGCCGCGGGGCGTGCGCCTGAGCGGCGTGGTCGTGCAGCCGGAGGGCACGCCCGTCGGGCAGGCGTGCATTGCTCACTGCTTCGCCTGCTCCAAGGACTTTCCCGCCACGGTCCGCCTGGCGCGGGCGCTGGCCCAGGAGGGCATTATCGTGCTCCGCTTCGACTTCATGGGTCTGGGCGAAGCCGAGGGCCGTTTTGCCGACAGCAGCTTCCAGACCTATTGCGAGGACCTGGGGGCCGCGCTGGACCACTTCGACGCCCATACCGGTTATTTCACCGATCTGCTGATCGGGCACAGCTTTGGCGGCGCGATGGCGCTCGCGCTCGCCGGCCTGCGTCCGGAGCTGCAGGGGGTCGTGACCATCGCCGCGCCGTCGGAACCCGGCCACGTGACCCGTCTGTTCGAGGCCCAGGCCCACGGCATTCGCGAGACCGGCTCCGCCGAGGTCGACATCGGCGGCCGGAAGATCACCATCGGCCGGGACTTCCTGGAGTCGGTCGAGACCCAGGATCTGGACGCGGCGCTGGAGCGACTGGGCCGTCCGTTGCTGATCCTGCACGCGCCCAAGGACACGGTGGTCGGCGTCGATCACGCCCGGCGTATCTTCTCCCGCGCCAAGCACCCGAAGAGCTTCGTTGCACTGCACCACGCCGACCATCTGCTCACCCGTCCGGAACACACCGCCTACGTGGCGCGGCTGATCCACGCCTGGGCCTACGACCTGCTACGACCTCACCAGTAGTTTTCCACGGTGATCTGGCCGGGCTGGCTGCGGCGGTGACGACGCAGGCCCCGTGCCTTCAACACCGCCTGGGTATCGCGGACCATGTCCGGATTGCCGCAGATCATCACCTGGGCGTGATCGGGCTCGATCGCCAGGGACGCGAGATTCTCCAGCCTGCCATCGTCGATCGTCGCGGGAATGCGCGCGCACAGGGCACCCTCGCAGATCTCGCGGCTCACCATCGGCACATAGCCGAAGCGGCCCGGGGCGCGCTCGACGAAGGTCCGGATCGTGTCGCGATAGGTGAGGTCGGGCGCCTGGCGCACCGAGTGGACGAGGCGGATATTCTGAAACCGTTCCCAAGGCTCGTCCGTCCCCAGCATGGACAGGAACGGACCCAGACCCGTCCCTGTCGCGAACAGCCAGAGATCGCGGGCATCGGGCACCTGGTCGAGGGTGAACAGACCGGTCGATCGCGGCATCAGCTCGACCTCATCCCCCGGTTGCAGATGGATCAGGCGGTTGGTCAGCGGCCCCTCGGGCACCGTGACCAGATGAAACTCCAGCGGACGGCTATGCGGCGGGTTCACGTAGGAATAGGGGCGTCCCACCCATTCCTCGCCGACAAACAGGCGCAGTCGATTGTACTGACCCGCCTTGAACGGCTCGATGTCAGCATCCACGCAGAGGCTGAACAGACGGTCGGTCCACCGCTTGATTTCCCGCACCTGTCCTTTCACCCAACCCATGCCACCTCCGATCATCGAAACCAAACCCGTAGGAGCGACTTCCAGTCGCGATCCACCCCCAAACCCTATGCCGGCCCCAACCCCGTATCGCGGCCGGAGGCCGCTCCTACGCCAGCGATCCACTCCGGATGCCGGGCCCACCCCCGTATCGCGGCCAGAGGCCGCTGCTATGCGGGTACGGTGGTGGCGCGGTGGCCGGCTGGCAAGGGTTCCACAACATTGACCCGCGTATTCCGCGGGGCTGAGTATCTGCAGGTGACCGTGCCAGTATAATCCTCGGTCCAGCAACCCAAAGCCCCGGAGCAGTCATGGCGCGTACACCCTCCCAGATGATCGACCTCGGCACCGAGGCCCCGAACTTCAGCCTCCCCGACGTGGTGTCCGGAAAGAACGTCTCGCTGGACGACTTCCCCGACGCCAAGGGCTTCATGATCGCCTTCATCTGCAACCACTGCCCCTTCGTGCAACTGATCCGCCACGAGTTCGCACGCTATGGCCGCGAGTACACCGAAAAGGGCATCGCGGTGATCGCGATCAATTCCAACGACATCGTCGCCCACCCCGAGGACGGCCCGGACGCGATGCGCGACGATGCGCGCCGCTTCGGTTACGCCTTCCCCTACTGCCTGGACGAGGACCAGTCGGTGGCCAAGGCCTACCAGGCCGCCTGCACCCCGGACCTGTACCTGTTCGACGCCGACCGCAAGCTGGTCTACCGCGGCCAGTTCGACGACGCCCGACCGGGCAGTGACGCCCCGGTCACCGGTGCCGACCTGCGCGCGGCCAGCGATGCCCTGCTCGCCGGCCGGCCGGCCCCGGAGCCACAGAAGGCGAGCCTGGGCTGCAACATCAAGTGGAGGCCGGGCAACGAACCGGCCTACTACGGCTGAAGCGGCGCGGCTGGCCGGCCCCGGGCCTTCGGTCCGCCGGCCGCCAGCCGATCCCGGCCCGGCCATCCATGCCGCCAAACAACATCCTCGAGGGGCCCAAGGTCGCTCCCTGGACCTGCCCCTCCTGCCGCGAGGCCGTACCGCGCCTGCTGCCCAACGGCCAGCGCAACCGGGTACGGCTTGACCGTACCGACATGCTCCTGCCGGTGCCGGAGATCGAGGCGGCGGCGAACCGGGTGCCCGGCCCGCGTGCCACCGAGGTCTGCTTCCCCTGTTCCGAGGCCTATCGCGAGTTGCTTGGCACGCTGATCCGCCCCCCGGGCGAGGACGGTGACGCGCGCGGCGGACCCGGCCTGAACGATACCGGCGTCATCGGCGCGCTGCTGCCCATCGCCGGCCGCGGCACCCGGGTGCTGATCTTCCACGTGGTCAACAGTATGTTGCAGGACACCGAGATCGAGGACCTGCGCCGGCTGAACCCCGACCGCCTCACCTACCCCGGCACCCGCGGCGCCGTGGCCCCCCCGCTGTGGGCGATCTACGAGCAGCACCTCGCCGAACTGCACGCCGCAGCGCCACCGGAGGATTCCCCGCCCCCGAACTAGTGGGCCATGCGGCGATGACCCACAGACGCTACAATGCAGCGGAGCGGCGCATTCCAACGCCCTCATCGAGGCCGCATCCACTCCGGTAGAAGTCCTTGAAGACCCTGGCGATCTACAACCTGAAGGGCGGTGTCGGCAAGACCGCCACGGCCGTCAACCTGGCCTATCTGGCAGCGCAATACGGCTGGAAGACCCTGCTCTGGGACCTGGATGCACAGGCGGGAGCCACGTGGTACCTAGGGTTGGAGCCCGGCGTTCAGGACAGCGTCAAGAAGCTCGCCCGGGGCAAGCGCGACTGGAAGGACTCCGTGCGCGAGACCGCCTGGCCCCGCCTCTCCTGCCTCCCCGCCGATTTCGAGAACCGCAACCTGGACCAGTATCTGCGCAAGGCCGAACACCCGGCGTTCCAGGTGCGCAGGCTGCTGAAAGACTTCGAGTCCGAATTCGACCTTGTCGTGCTCGACTGCCCGCCGAGCTTCTCGACGGTGACGGAGAACCTGTTTCACGCAGCCGACGTCATCGCGGTCCCGTTGATCCCGTCCCACTTGTCCATCCGCAGTTACGAGCAGGTACTGCAGTTCCTGGACGCCGAGAAGATCCGCCGCGTGAAGCTGTATCCCTTTCTGTCGATGGTCGACAATCGGCGCAGCCAGCACCGCGAGGCGGGGCTCGCGCTGCGCAGGGAGATTCCGAACCTGCTCACGACCCCGATCCCCTACGCCGCGGCCGTCGAGGCCATGGGCCGCCACCGCGCCCCACTGCCGGCGACCCAACCCCGCGCCCGCGCCACCGCCGCCTTCGAGCAACTCTGGCTGGAAATCGCCGAGAAGCTGCACCGGCAGGGCTGAGAAACTGTGGAGTGCGGCGGCTTGCCTCCGCTTTCTGGCACCCCGGCGACACCCACTACCGAAAGCGGCGGCGAACCGCCGCACCCCTTAGCGCTGTACGCCTGCCGCAAATCGCCGAGAAGCTGCATCGGCACGGCTGGGAATCCTGTGGAGAGCGCAGGCTTGCTTCCGCTCTCTGCCGCCCGGGAAAATCCGCTACCGAAAGCGGCGGCAAGCCGCCGCACTCCACAGCGTTGCGCCCCTGCCGGGCGTCATGCCCCGTCGTCGTGCTCGTCCACACGCGACAGCATGCGCATGCCGCCGATCATCACAAACAGCGCCGCGCCCACCGCGGCCGGCAGGTCGGGACTGTCGGCGGGGGGAAGGTCCCAGCGCTTCAGCCGACAGGTGGACGGGTGCTCTGCCGGCAGGGCCTGCGCAGCTGCCCCGTCGACCGCCACCAGGAGATCGGCCCAGTGCAGGTCGTCGGGATTCAGTTGCCGCATCGAGGCGGTGGGCCGGACCTCCAGCCACTTCGACAGCGCCGGGTTTGCGGCTAGCCGCGCAACGTAATCGGCGCGCCCGTCGTCGTCGAGGGCGGCCACCAACACACGAGCGGGACGCTTGTACATCGACAGGAACCCGGCGCGCCCAGGGCGCGTTCAGGCGTCCCCCGCCACCGCACGACGGTGGGCAGCCGCGAAGTCGAGCATACGCTGGGTCGCGGTCAGGGCCTTCAGGCGCTCCGTCTCGTCCACGAAGATCTCGTTATGCCCGTGTTCCAGCGCATCGGCGAGGCTGGTCAGGTCATTCATCGCCATCCAGGGGCAGTGCGCGCAGCTGCGGCAGGTAGCGCTGTGGCCGCCGGTCGGAGCCTCGATCAGACGCTTGTCCGGAGCCGCCTGCTGCATCTTGTAGAAGATGCGGTTATCGGTGGCGACGATGAACTCGGATTCGGGCCGATCTTTCACCGCAGCGATCAGCTGGCTGGTCGAGCCGATCACGTCGGCCTGGAGGACCACCTCGCGCGGCGACTCCGGGTGCACCAGCACCGCCGCGGCAGGATGGGCCTTGCGCAGATTCTCCAGTTCGCGGGAGCGAAACTCGTCGTGGACGACGCAGGAGCCCTCCCACAGCACCATGTCGGCACCGGTCTCGCGGCGGATGTAATCGCCGAGGTGCCGGTCCGGGGCCCAAAGAATTTTCTTGCCCTGGTCACGCAGGTGCGTGATCAGCGGCACCGCGATGCTGGAGGTGACCACGTAATCCGCCAGCGCTTTCACCGCCACCGAGGTATTGGAGTAGACGACGGCGGTGTGATCGGGGTGCTGCTCGCGGAAGGCCCGAAAGGCATCGGCCGGGCAACCGAGGTCCAGCGAGCACTCCGCCTCCAGCGTTGGCATCAGCACGCGCTTTTCCGGACTCAGGATCTTGGCGGTCTCGCCCATGAAGCGCACGCCGGCAACCACCAGCGTGGTGGCCGGGTGTTCCTTGCCGAAACGCGCCATTTCGAGGGAATCCGAGATGCAACCACCGGTTTCCTCGGCGATCCGCTGCAGCGAGGAATCGACGTAATAGTGGGCCACCAGCACCGCGTCGCGCTCCGCGAGCAAGGCCTTGATGCGCGCGGTCAGTGCCGCCCGCTGCGCATCGTCCAACAGAGGCTGCGCGGCTGTCACCGCCGCAGTCTTCGGAACGAAATACCCGGCCTCTGCCACTGCCATCGTCAACCTCGAAATCCCGCGCGGGACCGACCCCGCCGACCCAACCCCAAAACCGCACACCGCCCGCAGGAGCGACCTCCGGTCGCGATCCCAACCAAACGCCACCCCCGCAGGAGCGACCTCCGGTCGCGATCCACCCCGAAGACATTCGCGACCGGAGGTCGCTCCTACGGGGCAACGACGGCACTAGAACGTCATATTACTATGACTGGCGCCCACCGGGGGTGTTCCGCACGGTGAGGGGTGCCTCCCGGAACTTGTCCGCCTCGCTGCCACGGGGCACACTCCTCGGCCGGTGACCCCAACCACTTCCAACATGGCCGACTACCTTGAGCGATACCGCGCGATGTCCTTCGACGCGCGGATGGAACTGGCGCTCTCCGCGGACCTGGACCCGCACTGGCGTCCGCTGCTCGTGCGCGATCAACACGCGCAGGTGAAGGCGTACTTTTCCCGGCGCATGGACCTGACCGGGGAGGAAATCGCCCGGCTGCTCAGCGACCCGAACCAGACCGTGCGCCTGAACTGCGCCAAGCGCGCCGATCTCACGCCGGAGCAGGTCGAAGCCTGTGTCTCCGATCCGGACCCCAACCTGCGCTACTTCGTCGCCCGCAATCCGCTGCTGACCGCGGCGCAGCGCCAGCGCCTGCTCGCCGACAGCGACGACCTGGTACGCATCGCCGCGCGCAAAGGCCCGAAGCAGCGCACCACGCGCTGCCGCCCCGGACAGGCGGAGATGCTGCGTTGAGCATGACGCCGTACATCGCCCTTCCCTTCTGCAGTGCGGAGATACAACCTTGAACACAGCCACACGCAAACCCCGCCGCTGGTGGCGGTGGGTACTGGAACTCCTGCTGATCGTCGCCGTGGTGCTGCTGGTGCGCGCCTGGCTTGCGCGCGACCTCGCGCAGGGGCCGGCACCGGAGATCGAGGCCAACCTCCTCGACGGCAGCCCGGTCAGCCTCGCAGACTACGCGGACCGCCCGATGCTGCTGCACTTCTGGGCCACCTGGTGCCCGATCTGCCGATTGGAGGAAGGGGAGATCATGCGCCTGAGCCGCAGCCACCCCGTCCTGACGGTCGCGATGCAATCGGGATCCCCCTCGGAGGTCGAAGCCCACCTGACCGAGCGGGAGCGGGAACTCGACGTGGTCAACGACCCGGACGGCGCCCTCGCCCGCCGCTACGGCGTACGCGCCGTCCCCAGCACCTTCATCATCGACCGGGACGGGCAGATCGTCTTTCGCAAGCAGGGTTATGCGCCGCCGCTGGAACTACGCCTCAGGCTGTGGCTGGCTCGCTGGTTGTAGCCCGATGGTGGGGCCGCAACCGGCACCCACGATCAAAGCTCCCGCAGCACCCGAAAGCCGAGGTTGGTGTCCATCTCGGTGCTGTGTCGGCGGCGGCGGGCGGCGCTGCGGCAGGCCACGGCCGGGTCGAACCAGGACCCGCCCTTCACCACCAACCACTCCTCGTCCCCGACGCGGCGACAGGCACCGTTGCGCGGCAGGTCCACGTGGCTGTCGCGCCAGGGCGACGACGTGAACTCCTGCACGTTCCCGTGCATATCGTGCAACCCCCAGAGGTTGGGCGGGAAGCTGCCGACCTCCAGCGGACGCGGCGTCGGGATGCACAGCGGGATGTACCACTTGCGCCGCTCGCGCCGTTCCTCGTACGGGAACAGCGAGTTGAAGTGCACGTCCCGGCAACCCACCGCGTCGCCGAAGGCAAAGGGTGTGCGCGTTCCGGCGCGGGCCGCGAATTCCCATTCCGCCTCGGTCGGCAGCCGGTAGCGCTTGCCGGTCACGTCGCGCAGCCAGTCGAGATACGCCTCGATGTCGCTGGGCCGCACGTTGAAGACCGGCTGGCGATCCGCCGTAGGCCAGAGCACCTCCGGTCGCGGCATCCAGCCAGCGGCGGCCTGGAACGCGGCGAACTCGGCCTTGGTCACCGCATGGCGCCCGAGCGCGAAGGGTCGCTCGATCAGCACGTAGCGCCGGGGCGACTCGCTCTTCTCGTGCCCGTACTCCGAGGCATCGGAACCCATCTCGAACTCGCCCGCCGGAATCACCATCATCTCCGGCACGGGCACGTCGTCCCGGCTCCGGTCCCTGAAGGTCACCGCCACCCCGGACGCGCGCGCGGCCCGCTGCTGCAGATCGAGCAGGTCCGGGGTGTCCAGTCGCTGTGTCGCTACGTTTGCCATGCCGATTCCCTATCCACGATTTCGGGCCTCGCGTCAGCCGTGTGCCAGAGACCCATTATGCCGCAGCGCAGCAGGCCGGGGCTCGATCCGAAAGCAGGGAGACCAGGGCGGGGGCCCAGCATGAATACGGGCTTCGTCTTCGGTACTGGCCGAGAGGGCCGTTGGACCGAGTTCACTGGAAGAGGTCGTCGACTCGCTCCGCAGTGAGAATGCGTGCCGACCAGTCCAGCAGGGTGTCCGCGTCGGCCGCCTCGATCCGCGCGCGCACGCCCTCGCTCGGCCGCCCGAACTTCAGGGCAATCTGCCGCAATAGAATCGCAGCCTCGCCTTCCTGCCGGCCCCGTTGCAGACCCTGCTCAAGACCCTTCTGAATCCCGATTCGCTCAACGCTCGTCACATATGGCATCTGTGTTTCCTCCTCGAAGGCAATCAGTTCTTCCCTGAACTCCAGTTCCAGATCTTCCGGCAATCGCAGCATCCAGTCCAGCACCCGAAACCAGGCAAGGATCTGCTCGCGCGTGTAGTCCCGCGCGTATAGGAACCGGATCAGGCGTAGCTTCACCCGCTTGCGCGCTGGACCCCGGTGAGCCATTGCCTGCAACTGCGCGAGCGCCACCAGGGCGAACGGGTTGCGGTCCGCCTCCAGGGCAGCGGCGCGCTCACGCCAGTCGAGCAGTTTGACCATCGGAAACCGGAACCGCAGCGAGCAGCCCCAGCGCTCCCTTTCATATCCGCTGGGCCGAAAGCCGCCCTGCGCATCCGTCAGCATGGCCAGACTTACTACGTCCCGGCGGTACCGGTCGAACAGACGGTAGTGGTACACGTACATGCGCTCGGCAAACCCGGGGTCCGCCTGCCCCTGGATCTCAATATGCACCAGCACCCAGGTCTCGACTCCGTCGAGCGTGTACACCTCCGCGAGCTTGTCGGCGTAGCGCCTGCCGAGCTCCGCGTCGCGCACCACCTGCTGCAGTTCCTTGTCCCGGAACCGGTAGCCGCGGCTCCAGTCGATCCCCGCGTGCGCCTGGGGAAAGAATAGCGCGAGGAAATCGGGAAGCGCCTGTTCCAGAGCCTCCTTCCACGGGGAATCGAAATCGTCGGGGTGTTCGTGGGTCATCGTGGCCATCCTTTGCCGGGGGGGGGGGGGAATCGGGAACGCGTCCTGCGCTCGTCGTGTGCGGATCTTCGCAAGTGGCGGCGATGCTGTCACCAGGGGCAGCCGCCTTGCCGCAAATTGTGGGCCGCCCTGCCCGACACTAAAAGCGCCTCGAGCCGCGTTTTCAGGGCGAAAAACGTGCGTGTAAGCACGAAACACCCCCGATATTTTTGAGCAAAACCTACGGGATTCAATGGATTGGCTTGGTCCGACCCCTGCGTCACGGTACAAGATGGTGCACTTTGCCCGCGGTTGACGCGCATTGCGCCTGTGTCCTCTAATGTGTGACGAAACGTAATACATGCGCGGGTGCCATCATGGGAAACATCAGCGTACGCCTGCCTGAAGAGGTCGAGGCCGTCCTCGAACGCGAGGCCCACCTGAGTCATCGAAGCACGCTCCGAACTCGTGCGCGAGGCCATTACCGAGTACGTGGCGCGCCAGGAACGGCAGCGGTTCCAGGAGCAAATGGCATCCGCTGCCAGGGCCTTGGCAGCGGACGGGGATTCACGTGGGGAGGCGCTGGACATTGCCGAGGGGGCATTGGACGACGGATTGGACCGTGACGCAGAAAGGCATGGCAACGACCCGGTTGGCCCTGGCGAACGCTGGTGGCGCTAGTGCGCCGGGGCGAAATCTGGACGGCCAACCTCAACCCCAACAAGGGTAGCGAGACGAGCAAGATCCGCCCAGTCCTGATCCTGCAGGAGAACGCGCTGACCGGGGCTGGCCTGCCAACGATCCTGATCGTACCGATGACGACAGAGTTTCGTCCGGGAACGGCAGCGCTGCGTCTGGTTGTCAGTGCAAGGGATCGTCTGCGCGCAGACTGCTACGCGATGGCCGAGCAGGTGCGGGCCATCGATCGGGGCCGCATCGGGGAAGGCCCCTTGGCCGAGTTGACCCCCGGCGAGATGGCGGGTGTGGAAAGGAGTCTGTGCGCCGCCCTTGGCGCTCGGCGCGACTGACCGCACCGACAACCAGCGCAAATTTGAGCGCGTCCCTGGCCTGCGGGTGGAAAACGGGCTGCAAGCCAACCCCGTCGGTTTGCAGCAGAGCGTCTCACTCTCG
>SKJG01000097.1 GCA_007116035.1 Thioalkalivibrio sp. | reverse complement strand
TCGACCGCGATCACGTCGAACTGGCCGGACAGGCGCCGCACGATCTCCGGATCCTGGAAGGTGCTGCGCGCCATCGCAACACAGTGCAGGCAGGTCTCGGCACTGAAGAACAGCGCGATACCCCGCTTGCCACGCGCGACGGCGTCATCGAGATCGCCCGGCAGATCGTAAAATGTCTCTGCGAACCATTCCGGGTATTCCAGTCGCTCGCGCGCCTGGCCCGGTGTCGCAAGCAGCAGCGCGGCGAGCAGCACAACGACCAGCCCGAGGACACCGCTGCGCGCAGCCCAAACCCCAACGGCCGAGGGATCGTTACCGGCTCCATGTCTGGATAGAAGGCTGCGACATCCGCGCATCACCGCCCGTGGGCGACGGGACCAAAGATCGAAAAGCATGGCGAAACTCCGTGATTGGGAACAAGGATGAGACGTCCCCGGGAGCCCGGGCATTCCAGAGAGGGCTGGGCTCCCACAATCGTGGCCGTGTAGCACCCCCGGTTGATGAGAGAGGCGTAGGGCGGAAAAGGCCGAAGGCCGTCATCCGCCATCTGGCGCCAGCGTTGCCGCAGGCGCCGGGGCGGTACAAACGCCGTGTGGCGGATGACGCTCCGCTCTTCCGCCCTAGGGGTCGGTGAGATGCTCGCGTCGGGTTCTTCCGCCTAAAGGCATGGGCCGGCCCGGCCGTCCATGGCGACTGGGTTCGCCGTGATACTCAGGGCGGCCGGGCGGCCGTTGGCTGACCTTCCGTTGGTCTCGGCCACGGAAACGGCGGCCGGCGTGACGGGCCGGTCAGTCCGAGCCCGTCACGCCCCCGCGATCAGCCGGCAATCGCGTAAACCCGGTTCACCCGCGTCCTGCCAGCGTCCGGGCCTGGTCGATGGTTTCGCGCTCGGCATCCGGTGCAATTTCCAGCAGCCGTTCCGCCCAGCGCTCTGCCACATCCGCATCCCCGGCCGACTCGGCGGCACGGACGGCACCCAGCAGCGTGTTGTAACGGCCCGGCCACATGTCGTCGGACCGCTCGAACGCGGCCAGGGCCTCGTCGGGCCGATCCAGTGCGAGCAACACTTCGCCGAGCGCCTCGTAGGGTGGGAACAGTGCACCGGGGCTCACCGGGTGCTTTTCGACCGAGGACTCCAGTTCGCCGGCCGTGCGCATCAATTCGACGGCACGCTCGTGGTCGCCCTCGGCATGCGCGATGAAGCCCGCCAGGATGTGCCGGTCTGCCTCGATGTAGACCGAGAAGCGCTCGTCAGGGGCCGCTTCGGCTCCTTTGGCGAGACTGGCCAGGCGCTGCTCGGCCTCACGGGCCGCTTCCAGGTCGCCGGTATGGACCGCGCCCAGACCGCGGGCATACCAGCTCAGGCCCTCGGCCCAATGGAAGTTGTCCCAGGCGATGTAGTCGGGCACGCGTGGCTCGATCGCCGCCGCGGTTTCCCAGTCGCGCTGCTCTACCGCCAGCCGTGCCGGGATGGCGGCCAGGTGGAACGCGCCGGGAAACGAACCCTGGTGGCGACCCTCGTCCCAGGCAGCTTCGCGGATCTGTTCGGCGGCCGAGTCCTCGCCGCGCTGCAAATGACCGTAGACGAGGTAGTCGACGGCATGGATGTAGTGGAACGAAATCGCGCCGTTGACATCGTGCTCTCGCGCGACCTCGGCCGAACGTGCGTTCCAGTCGATGACCTGCGGCCAGTCGCCGAGGCGCACGTAGATATGCGACGGCATGTGCAGTGCGTGCGGCACGTTGGGCGCGATCTTGCCGTAGGACTCGACCATCTCGAGCGCGTTTTCGGCGCGACCGTCGGCGTCGGTGGCATGAATCGCGTAGTGGATGGCACCGGGATGAGTGGACGCTTCCTCCCAGACGCGCTTGAGGATCGCCTCGGCCTCGTCATGCACCGCGTCACGATCATCGGCCCGCGTGGCCTCGGTCAGCAGCGACAGGGCGTAGAGCGCGGCGATGTCATGGTCGTCGGGATAGGCCTGGTAAGCGGCGGCCATGCCGTCGATCCAGCCCGACAGGCGATCCCATTGTCGGTCGGTTTCCGGCTCGAAGAAGGCGGCGGTCGCCTCGATCAGCGACTGTTCGCGCTCATCCTCGACCGTGGCACGCGCCTGCTCGATGGCGTCCCGGCCACGGGCAATCTCGGCATCGCTTGGCGTCGTGGCCCACAGCGGTTGGAACAGCGTGGTCGCAACGCCCCAGTGAGCCATTGCGCAATCGGGGTGGGCTTGGGCAATGGTGTCGAACTCGCCGTGGGCCTGCACGTACATCATGTGGTGCATCAGCCCCAAGGCATGATCAAACGCCTGCTGCGCCTCATCGACGCAATCAGCGCCGAACGCGACGGTGCCGATCTGCTGTTCGGCACCGACCGGTTCGTCGGTCTGCCTGTACTCTTGCTGGGCGGCAACCCCAGGGGCAAGCATCACCGTCAGAAGGATCGTTGAGATTCTTGTCATGATCGACCTCCTCTTCGTGTTGGTGGGTATCAGGCGACAAATGCGCCTGGTGCGGGCGCCGACCCACCCGGGACGGGGTTCGCGACAACGGGCATACGGACGGGCACCGCTTGTTTCGAGCCTAGGCTGTGGAGCGGATGAGTTCTTGCAGAATCTTGCGGCCAGGCTGCAGATCTTGCGGTTCAGTTCCGATACGGCCGGATGGCACGGCTGGGTGTCCCGTCAGGACCGACGGTGATTCCGGATCCAGTAGACGCCCGGGGTTATGCCGGCGACCTTCCGTTGCTACCGTCTTGCCGCCTGGCGTACAAGGAGAGCCTGGCACACACGCTACCCTGGGACTTGGCGGGCGTTGGGGTAGCGGGACGGCGATTCGGTCGAGAGGCATCGTGATGAATGCGAAGGGATCAAGCGGTGCGCGGCGCGCGCTGGTGGAACGGTTCTTTCAGGGCACCGGGGCCAGCTACGATTTCATGGTGAATGCCGCGACCTTCGGAATCGACCGGCTGTGGAAACGCCGGCTCGTGGAGCTCATACCGCCGAACCCGGCGCGCGTGCTCGATCTGGCCTGCGGCACCGGGATATCGACGCTGGCCATTGCCAAACGTCATCCCGGGTGCCAGGTGGTCGGTGTCGAGTTGCGGAACGAATACCTTGAACTGGCGCGGGAGAAGCTGAGGCAACGCGGATCAGGGAACATCGAACTGGTGCTGGGGCGCGCCGAAGACTATCGATCGGAAGAACCGTTTGACTGCATTACCTCGTCCTACCTGGCCAAGTACGCGGAACTCCCGCTGCTTTGCCGCAACGCTCACGCGATGCTGAAGCCCAACGGCGTGTTTCTGGCACACGATTTCACCTATCCGCCGAAGGCGTATCTGGTCGGGATCTGGCGGCTTTATTTCGGGATCCTGCAGCACGCCGGCAGCCGCCTGTTTCCGTCCTGGCGTGAGATCTTTTACGGGCTGCCCGAGCTGATCGAGCAGAGCCCCTGGGTCGAAGACCTGCAGCGGGCGCTGGAGCAATCGGGATTCGTGGACATTCGCCGGGAGGATCTGACGCTGTACGGATCGGCGATCGTATCCGCGCGCAGGCCGGGCACCCCCACAGTGGCCCCAATGAAGGATTCAGGCTCGCTCGCCGAGGATCAGACGCGCCATCTCTGACGGCGCAGCCTGCAGCAGCCAGCCCAACCGGCCGTCGGGAAACTGCCCTGTCCGCTCGGAAGCGAGCCTCACCCTCGCACGCATCGCTTTGCGCATTCGCAACTGCAACACGCGAAGCGCCTCCGAGAGCATTGAACGAACGGCGCCCGGCGCATCATCACGGCGTCACAGGTTCCAGCGCCAGGTGAGCAGCGCGGTCCCGAGCAGGATCACGCCGAGGCTCACGGATTTCAGTATCACCTCGAACTGGGCCGCCTGTGCGCGGCCTTCGACCGTGTGTCCGTCTGTGCTGCGTTTCAGCGCCTTATATGGGCGTGAGGCATTGATTTCGACGAGGCTCAGCGCGGCCATGGCCGCGGCAACCAGCACGATGGCTGGCGAAATGGAATTGGTCTGGATCACGTAGCCTGCCAGCACCGGCAGGAATCCCCAGGAGAACGCGAACCAGGCATTCGTGTGAAAACGCCCGCGAAACCATTCCAGATTGTAGGCCAGGAGAAAGAAGCCCTCCATGACGGCGATCACGCCGAGCAGCGGCGCATAGCGCACGATGTAGTAGAGACCAATCGCATAGGCCAGCATCACGGAGCCTGCCGCGACGGCCCAGAGCTGGCGCTTCGAAAAAACCGCCCCCCACGGCTTGATCGCCTGGCTACCCAGGGCGTCCAGTGCATGCGCGCCAATGCCGAGCGCGAGAAAATAGATCACGACGATCGCTGCGACACGATCCCAATGGATGGTCTCGGCCAGCATCGACCCGATCACCACAAACGACAGCACCATCCCGGTGTAGGGGAGAAAGAGCAGACCGACCGCCACGCGAAAGCGCAGTGGCCCGAAGGAGGGTACGAACCATTCGCTCAATCGTTGGGGCTCTTTCATCTGCGCGCCATGGTGTCGTTGATCGCACGGAATGAGGAATGCAAGACCTGACCCATCCCTCGGTTTACTCGTTGAGCATGCCACTCCAGGCGATCACAGACCCATCGGTTTACCGTTTCCAGCAGCACGGCGGTCAAGGATCTTCCGCGCGGATCGGGTTGATCAGGCTGCCGGCACGGATTACGTCGATCTGGCGTGGCGACACTTCGTGCCGCAGCGTATAGGTCCGTTTCCGGGTCTTGTTGTGGACCTCCGCCTCCCGGCTCGACTCCAGCGCCCCGACGGGACCCTCGATGGCCAGTTCCGTCCTCGCCCGTGTCCATGCTGCCGGAAACCCGGTGCGATGCGAACAGCCTGCGGGTCACGTTCAATCGGCGCATGGGAGACTCCGTACGGTTTGCTTGGACTCTCGGCAGAGAGGAATCGTGTTGGCTTGCCGTGAAACACCTGCCGCTCCGAGTTCTCCGCCGAAAACTCTCCGAGCGCTTCGTCTATCTGTTCTCCATCCTGAAGCGCCGCACCAGCGCAAGCGAGAGGGGGCCGGCAGGCAGGTCCGGCGTGGATCAGTCCGGGTTGTTGTCTTCACCCGGCACAATCTTTTTCTCCGCGCGTTCATGCCACTTCTGGAAGCACTCGAGGCCGCAAAAATAAAGCGCGTATGCCTCCGCCTCGGGCTGTTCAGCCTCGGACAGCGGAATCTCCTTGAGGCATTCCTTGCACTGGACGCGCGGTGGCGCTGGGTCTTTTTCAGGTCCGCTGGCGTTGTCAGCCACGATTTCCGCTCCGTGTCTCTCTCATGTTCTCAACATAGACCACATCGGCAGGATGTTCGCGAGGCGGCCGATGCTCGCAGAGACCGTCTCGCGTCCCACACCGGCCCGGCCGGACGCGGTGTCGCCCACGAAAAAAATCTTGAGGACGGGTCTGCCCAGGTCGATGTCGGGCTTGGTGAACGCGGTGTTCTTGTCCGTGGCGCTGCCAGCCTCGTCGAAGCGGCGGTTGAACAGCATCCTGCGATGTATTTCCAGCAGCAGCCCGCCGTCGATGTCCGGTTCCCGCTTCCTGTCCAGCTTGCCTTTCTGATCGAGGATGGAAAGGTGCTCCACTTCGTGACCGAGTTCGATCCTCTTCCTGGGCATCGCGTCCTGCCTTCGTCAGATGGCCTGAGAGATGTCCTTTTTAGTATGGTCGAGACCCCGGTCATTTCCAGCGAGTGCCAGCGCCGCGAGCTGGCCTTCGGGTATCGGGCCAGGTTCAAGCGCAGCGGACGCCCCGTTCAGTCTCGCCGGTCAGGCATCGGCCGTGTTCAATGAAATGGCAACCCGCTGGCCCAATCCAAGGCGGAGCCGGTGGGCCTCGTCATTTTTTCAAGGGGACGACGGCGGAGAGAAGGGTCGCAATCATGCGTATTGACGCGCGCCGTAACGCAGCGGCAGGATCGAGCGCAGACGGTTTGAATGTGCCGTCCCACGCCCGGGGTTGCGCCCGTGTACCGCTCGCTCTTGGCGATGTGTGCAAAGGCTGGCGCCCCCGGGGAAACCCAGGATTCAGCAAGGCGTGGCCCATGACCAGCGAGACCCTCCACGCGGACGGCTCGCTCGGTATCGGCAGCCTGCGGGAGGAAGACTGACTATGGATGACCTGAAGCGTGACCTGGCTCCCTTGTCCAAGCTGGCCTGGACGGAACTGGAAGAGGAGGCGAGGCAGACGCTGAAGCGCGCCCTTGCCGCGCGCAAGCTGGTCGATTTTACAGGGCCCCTTGGCTGGTCCGTCTCCTCGATCGGGCTGGGACGACAGGAGACCGTGACCGTTCCGCTCGCCTACACCTGAGCGCAACGTGCCGGATGCATCTTCGGACCCGTGATGGAATTGATCGATCCCTCGGTGAACATCCGGTTCCGACGGTGGCTCGGGTTCACCAGACCGTAATCGGGCCTCCGGGTGGCTGGCCTAGCGCGTCCACCCGGCCGGCAATCAGACCGCCGCCGTCCCGCTGAGCCACCAAAGAGGTGATCGAAATGAAGGCCTATGATCTGATCCTCATCGGAACCGGCCAAGCCACGGGGGGCATCCTCGGGCCACTACTGGATCGAGGCATGAAGATCGCGGTCATCGAGAGTGAACGGGTGGGTGGGTCGTGCGTGAACTGGGGCTGTACGCCGACCAAGACATTGATCGCCAGCGCCCGCGCGGCACACATGGCGAATCGGGGCGACGATTTCGGGATACGGATTGCGGACTTCTCGATACGATTCGACAAGGTCATGGACCGGGTCAACGGCATTCGCGTGCCGTCCAG
>SKJG01000022.1 GCA_007116035.1 Thioalkalivibrio sp. | reverse complement strand
GTCACGGTGCCCACGCCCATCGACGGCGCGCGCCGGCCGGATCTCACGCCGCTGCTGCGGGCGAGCGAGACGATCGGCACGGTGCTGAAGCAGGGGGATCTGGTGATCTATGAGTCCACCGTCTATCCCGGGGCGACCGAGGAGGTCTGCGTTCCCGTGCTGGAGCGCGTCTCCGGGCTGCGGTACATCACCGTGGCAAGGGAAAGGGGGACAGATTTAAATCTGTCCCCCGAGAAGGGCGGGGACGCCGACAAGGGTTTCTACTGTGGCTACAGCCCCGAGCGGATCAACCCCGGCGACAAGGAACATCGTGTCGAGACCATTCGCAAGGTCACCAGCGGTTCCACGCCGGAGGCCGCCGAGCGGGTCGATGCGCTGTACCGGGCGGTGATCACCGCCGGGACGCACAAGGCCTCCAGCATCCGTGTGGCCGAGGCGGCGAAGGTGATCGAGAATACGCAGCGCGACGTGAACATTGCGCTGATCAATGAGCTGGCGCTGATCTTCAACCGCCTCGGGATCGATACCGAGGAGGTGCTGCAGGCGGCGGGAACCAAGTGGAACTTTCTGCCGTTCCGGCCTGGACTGGTCGGCGGGCACTGCATCGGCGTCGATCCGTACTACCTGACGCACAAGGCCCAGGAAATCGGCTACCACCCCGAGATGATCCTGGCCGGGCGGCGCATCAATGACGGCATGGGTGCCTACGTGGCGGGTCAGCTGGTGAAGGCCATGCTGAAGAAGCGCATCCAGGTCGAGGGCAGCCGGGTGCTGGTGATGGGCCTGACCTTCAAGGAGAACTGCCCGGACCTGCGCAACACTCGGGTGGTGGACATCCTGAAGGAGCTGGCCGAGTACGACGTGCAGGTGGATGTCTGCGATCCCTGGGCGAGTTCCGAGGAGGCGATGCGGGAGTACGGGATCGCCCTGAACCGTGAACCGGCCGACGCCGCCTACGACGGGATCATCGTGGCCGTGGCCCACCGCCAGTTCCGCGACATGGGTCCCGATCGGGTGCGGGCCCGCGGCAAGGCGCTGCACATCCTCTATGATCTGAAGTACCTGTTTCCCGCGGCGGCCTCCGATCTGCGGCTGTAGGGGTACGGGGACAGATTTATAAATCTGTCCCCGTTTTAAGTAGGGTCGTGACTTTCACGAAAACAGAGGGGTGCGATGGGGAGTGGACGGTGAAAGAAAGGCGACATAGAATGCGGGCGACGCCCGACTCACCATGTGCGGCCACGGGAAGGCGCTCACGGTCAGCCGGTCAGGGCTTCACATGTGGAGCCAGCAGAATGAGGAGCGCGAGCGTCGGATGCTTTTACATCTTGGAGCGCCCTCGCTCCTTGAGACGGTCGCTCTGGCTCGGAACGTGGCCTGATCAATGGTCTGCATGATGCGGCTCAAGATTTGCATGGAAAGGACGTGGAAGGTTTGCGTTTAACCAGCTCGGTTAGAAGGAGCACTTTATGAGTGTGGACGAACTTGCCGAGGAACTTGCCGACTTCTGGTTTTCGGCGATTGCCGAGGCCAGATGGGAACAGCGGCTGAGAATTCTGGACGACATCCACGCCCAGCTCCGCGCAGACATCCAGAGCAAGGGGGAATATGAAGCCGTTTCCCCGGGCTTCGTCGCCGCGATCATCGAGCGGCTCGGCGCGCCGCCGGTGGAGAACGACGCCCAGGCCAGGATCTATGCATTCTCCGGGAAAGAACGTCACCAGGATGCCGCACGCGCCTGGTCCCAACGGGCGGATTCCGCCAACCGAATGCCTGGCAGCGACCGCCGCCGGTTTCCCCGGCAGATGGTCCAGGCAATCAGCGAACTCTGGGTCCAGGGGCGCTCGCTCCCCTGTCGCCTGATCGACCTATCCCGCGGCGGTGCGCGCGTCGTGGTTCACGAGAGCCGGGTCCCCGAGCCAGGCGCGGAAGTGCAACTCGTGGTACCCGACAAGGGCATCCGCGACGCCATCGTCGTATTCGCCAACGACCTCGGCGTCGGCCTCCGCTTCGCAGAAGAACCTCTCGCCGCCTAAGCCGCTGCTACCTCGACGGGGAACAGATTCATCAATCTGTCCCCGTGCATAAACGGATCAATCCAATCTCACCAAAGATCGCCAAGAGGCTCGCCCCCCGTAGGAGCGGCCTCCGGCCGCGATCCAGCGCCCGCCCGGATTCTGGCACCATCTCCGATCGCGACCGGAGGTCGCTCTCGCGGCGGGCCCCCTCGGCGACCGAGCGCGGAGGTTTTGGCACGGCTCCAAAGTGTCCTATGATCGAGGCGTCGACGACGGGAGAATGCGATGGTCCAACCCGCGCACACGGAAACGCTCTCGGAACAGGAGTACCTGGAAGGGGAGTGGAAAAGCGAGATCCGGCATGAGTACATCGCCGGCGAGACCTACGCGATGGTTGGGGCCAGCGACCGACACGGGTTGATTGCGGGAAACCTGTTCGCAGCCCTTCGCCCGTACGTACGCGGAACCGATTGCCAACTCTTCATGGCAGACATGAAGCTGCGTGTGGAGGCAGCAGGCGAGGTCGCTTTCTACTACCCGGATCTTCTGCTCTCCTGCGATCCTGGAGACCGCGAGACCTATTTCCGAAGCCGACCCTGTCTGATCGTGGAGGTGCTGTCCGAGGGCACGGCCCGCATCGACCGGCGCGAAAAGCTGTTCGCGTACACCCAGATCCCGACGCTGCGGGAATACCTGCTGCTCTCACAGGACCGGGTTCGGGCAGAACTGCACCGGCGCGACGCGGACAGCTGGACGACGCTTGATTTTACTGAGGGTGCGGTGCCCTTCGCCTGTCTCGGTTGCGACCTCCCGCTTGCGGTCATCTACGAAGACGTCCCGCTGCCGGCGCCCGGCGCGGAGTCCGGCGACACCCAGCCGGGGTTCTATCGGGGCTGAACGTCGCGGCCGACGGGTAAAGCGGAAAGCAGCGGCCCAGGATGGGGACAGATTTATGAGTCTGTCCCCATCCTGGGCGGAGCGGGTTACGCCGGATGAGGCGGTTGATCTGGGTCCAGTTCAGTTGCGCCGCTCGGGATCGGCGGGTGAGCCACTTCCGCCAGCGGCTGTGAACCTTTAAGGGCGGAAAGACCAATCCGTTTCCGGAACCTGCCGCCCCTCGGAGAACCCGGTATGCTTTGAGCTCTCGACCGGCACAAGGACATGCCCATGGCCAAGGACAGGCCCACGGACGACTTCGACAGCCCCTGGAAGGACGCGCTCACCCGCTATTTTCCGGAGTTCCTCGCGTTCTACTTCCCGCAGGCGCACGCCGGCATCGACTGGGGCCAGCCGCACCGTTTTCTGGACGAGGAACTCGCGCAGGTGGTGCGCGATGCACAACTGGGCCACCGCCGGGTCGACCGGCTGGTGGAAGTGGCCACACGGGACGCGGGTCCGCAATGGGTGTACATCCATGTCGAAGTGCAGGGGCAGCCGGACCCCGGGCTGGCCGAGCGGCTGTTCGTGTATCACTATCGCCTCTACGACCGCTATCGGCGCCCGGTGGCCACGCTTGCGGTGTTGGCGGACACGCGGCGAAACTGGCGGCCGGACCGATTTGGCTATGCGCTGTTCGGGTGCGAGCACGTTCTGCGTTTTCCGGTGGTCAAAGTGTTGGACTATGCGGAGCGGCTGGACGCGCTGCTGATGGACCCGAACCCGTTTGCCCTGGTGACCGCCGCGCACCTGCTGACGCAGCGTACGCGCCGGGACGTGCCGGCGCGCTACGCGGCGAAGTGGCGCCTGGCGCGGCTGCTCTACGAGCGCGACTGGGACCGGCAGCGGATCATCGACCTGTTTGCGGTGATCGACTGGCTGCTGCGTCTGCCGCAAGAGCTGGAACGGCAGTTGTGGACGGCGATCATGGAACTGGAGAGGATGACGAACATGCGATACGTGACCTCGGTGGAGCGCATCGGGCGCGAGGAAGGCCGGAAGGAAGGCCGAGAGGAAGGCCGACTGGAAGGCGAGGCCGTGTTACTGCGGCGCCTGTTGCTGCGGCGATTCGGTGCGGTTCCTGCCTGGGCCGAATCCCGCTTGAAGGGGGCCAGTACCGAGCAACTCGAAGCCTGGGGCGAGCGCGTCCTCGATGCGACCACGCTGGACGAGGTGTTCGGCCCGGAGCGATAGCCGGCGCAAGATGCGGATCGCCCGTTCCTGGTCCCCGGGGCGTGGAGCCCGCGGAAGTATTTATCAGCGCGCCCACTTCGCCGAGATGCACTACATTTCAGTGACTTGGCTTGGTCCGACCCATGTCGAATGCCGTGCGAACCCCGAAAGGCGAAGTCTATACGGACCTTAGGGGCAGGAATAACCGGCGCCTTTCTCCGCTGAGCAGCGAAAAGCCAAACTGCTCGTAAAAGCGCTGTGCCCCCTCGTCGATGGCATCGACGACCAGCGCGTAGATGGCAATGTGGGTGCTGACGGACAACGCGCGCTTGACAGCATCCGCAAGGAGCATGGAACCGATACCCTGACCCTGCGCCGCCTGGCTGACGGCGAGCCTGCCCAGCAACGCAGCCGGTACAGGGTGGCGGGGCAACTTGCGGGCCAGATGAAGTGGCAGGGTATCCAGTTCAATCGCCAGCGAAGAGAGGGTGTAATAACCCAGAATGGTGTTCGGCTGCGTTGCCGACGCGGCCACGAACACCCGGCTGATACGGCGTTTCACATCCTGGCGAGCCTGTCTCGAAAGATAGGTATCCAGTGCGCCCACACCGCAACTGAAACCCGTGCGGTCATGGCGGGTGTCCAGCGGCTGGATGACGAGCCGCGAATCATCGCTCATTCGTCGAGAACGCGCCGATCATGTTCGGCCATGGCGGCTGCCAGCTTGCGGTTGAATCGCACTGGCTGACTCAACGCGTCGAAAAACGCTTCCGCGTCCTGTGCATTCAACCGCATGACAGTGTGCTCCTGGATGGCCTTTTCGGCCTTAGCCAGCGCGCTGGTCAGCACGAACTGACTGACGGTCTTGCCTTCGAGGCTTGCGGCGCGCTCCAGCGCCCTCTTGGCGCTGCCCTTGAGGCGGAGGTTGATGCGCTCCTGTCGGGTATCGGTGGCGGTCGTCATGGCGGACCCTCTGTGGGTATCAAGCTGGCCGTTAATGTACGTCAGATTGGTGCCTCCATCAACTGACCCGGTGCGCGGCAAGCCCCGTGCTTCAGGGCGGGGAAGATAGCGCCGACGGAGTGGCCGGCCTCTGATTTTCAGTGTCGCGTCTGCTGCTGGACGTGCTGTCGCGCCCTGGAAACCGGTCTTTCTGAAGATGCTTCAATCACTTGCCTTGGTCCGACCCCGAGGGCGATCTGCGCGAGCGGGCGGAACATCCGGCGGGTGCTGGTGGTGGGTGCGGACGGGCTCGGCGCGGCGGCGGCGGACCGGTTGCATTCGGCGCCGTGGACGGGCCTGCGCGTGGCGGGGGTGTTCGGCGAGGCGCCCGAGCGGTTGGAGGGGTTGCAGCGCCACAAGGTGAAGCCCGGCATCACCGGCTGGCCGCAGCTGAACGGTTACCGCGGCGAGACCGATACGCTCGAGAAGATGCAGAAGCGGGTGGAGTACGACCTGTACTACATCGAAAACTGATCGGTGTGGCTTGATCTGCGGATTCTGGTGATGACGGCGTTCAAAGGCTTCGCGAACCGCCACGCCGATTAGCCGGTAGGAGCGGCTTCCAGCCGCGATCACGGGTGGGTGAGGGTGCCGCGAGGGCCATCGCGGCCAGAGGCCGTTCCCACGGGTGCAGGAGCGTGCCTTGCACGCAAATGGCGTTGGGTGACGCCCCGTTGTTTGATGCTCCCGCGGCGCAAGGGTGTCGGACCGCCCCTGCGCAGCCCTGCGCTATCCTGTCAGTAGCCGGCTTCTTTTTGGCGCCGAAAGGCCAGAACGTAGACCGCATCGTCAGCGGGCGCGTGGCGGTACAGGAGCACGTATCCGGAGTCCCCGAAGGCCATCACCCGCTCGCGCAGATCAGGTATTTCCGGGAACGGCCGGCCAATGTCGGGGGCGTTCTCCAGCAGCAGCAAGTGTTGCTCGATGGCCTGGCCAGCACGCCTGGCGGCTTCCGGGACCTTCGCGACCAGAATCGGCGGCGGTCGTTATCGCGGACCCTCTCTACGCCCCCGCTTCAGGCTCATCTCTGGAGTGGAAAGGACTTTGATCCCCAGCGATGCCACCGCGCTTATGCACGTGCGACCAGGGTGACGAGGTCGGAGTAGCGGGTCAGCAGTCTGTCGGTCGTCAGCAATCGCGCTGGAAGGGCTTGGGCCTGTGCAACCAGCAGACGGTCGAAGGGATCGCGATGATGCCAGGGCATGCGCGCCACCGAATGGCAGTGTGCAGCCCGCACGGGCAGTTCCCGAAACCCGGTTTCAAGGGCCAGCCGCTCAATTTCCTCTGGCATGAAATCGAAGCCGTCGCGTTCCAGCGACCGCTGGATCGCGATCGCCCAGATGCTCACGGCGCTGAACAGGATCTCGTTGCCGGGGTCCCTTAGCCACACAAGCGCTTCGTCCGTTAGCCGCTCGGGAGCGATGAGCGCAGCCAGCAGCACGTTGGTGTCGAGGAGAAATACGGGTCGCGCCGTGTCCGTGGCGGGGCGCACGCTCAGTCGCTCTCTTGACATCCTCCCCGGCCTGAAGGCCGGGGATTCCTACGGCGCTCAGACGTGGCTTGGCGCCACCCCGGAGTCGCTTCGGTGGGTTTCTGCTGCTGGCGACCTTCCTGCATCACTCACTTCACAGGCGAACCGGGCGTGTCCCGCCCTTAGGATATTGATCGCGCCGACGACATCGGCGTGTTCCTCGAAGCCACATTCCACACACGC
>SKJG01000039.1 GCA_007116035.1 Thioalkalivibrio sp. | reverse complement strand
GGCTAATCCACCTTGCATTTGGCTGGCCGTCCATATCGACCACGCCCCGGGCTGAGGCGCCGGAGGGACCGAGCGCAGCGGTGACAACCCGAGGGAAGCGCCTCCCCCATCGCGGCCGGAGGCCGCTCCTACCAAACCACCCGCCCCTCTTAGGAGCAACCTCTGGTCGCGATCCCCGCCCGCAAATGGCCGAATGCACCTTGGGGTCGGGGGTCGGACCAAGCCAAGTATCTGAAAAGAATAAAAACACGCCCCCTTTTACCCCGTCTCACGAGCCTTGGAGCGCCATTTTTGACCCCAAAACCGCCGCCGTAAGCGACGACTGGACGGGGCGACATGCGATACGGTGCGCCAGAACGGTTCCAGGCGCCCCGGACTCGTTAGAGGGCCATTTTTACCGGCAAAAATGGGGCTCTAAGCGCAAAAAACACCCGAAATACGGGCCTATTCTTCTCTCGAAACAGAGGCTTGCGTTGGTCCGACCCCGGAGGGCCGGCTTGGTCCGACCCCGGAGGGTTATTTGCGCCACCAGCGCCAGGGGAGGAGGCCGCAGTGGCGTGGGGTTCGGGCTGGGCGTGCGGGTTGGGGGTAGGCCATGCCGACGAGTTCCTTGACACGTTGGCGCTCGCAGATCTCCTGGACAAGGCCGTGGTCGTGGTCGCTGGCGATCGTCTGCAGGACCCGCAGGCGGTCGTCCGGGGCGAGTTGCCGATCGATGAAGGCGTTGAGCATTTCTTCGCTGACGGGTGGCTTGGTCATCGCTTCTCTTCTCCAGGCGTTACGCCTGTACGCCTCCATGCAATTTGCAGGCCGGACGGGCCTGCGGTCGTGGCTTCGCCGGCATTCCGAGCCCGTGCCGATCCGGAGACACGAGCTGGGGACACGCGCCGGTGTCGATCCGGGGACTCGTTTGTTCCCCAGTTGACGCGACGGAGTCGAGTGGCATTCCGCGGCGGCGACATCACATCAACCGCCCCAGTCGTCGATGCCGCGTTACGCAGCGAAATCCAATCGTATTCCGCGGCGGCGTCAAACAGGAACAGAAATGCCCCCGACTGGTGCAGTCGGCGCCAAAACCGCCGGCGTTCGGTGGCGGCCGGCACGGGCGGGTGGGTACACTCTCGGCCCCGATCCCATGCCATGGAGACCACCATGACCGAATCCAGCGCGACGCCGCGAGGCACGCTTTACATCGTCTCCGCGCCCTCGGGGGCCGGCAAGACCAGCGTGGTCGCGTCCTTGCTGCAGGAACTCGACGACGTGGTGCTGTCGGTGTCGCACACGACCCGCAAGCCGCGCCCCGGCGAGGTCGACGGGCAGCACTATCATTTCGTCAGCGCGGAGAACTTCCTCGACATGATCGAGGCCGGCGATCTGCTCGAGCACGCGAAGGTCTTCGACAACTTCTACGGCACCTCGCGCGCCGCGGTCGCCGGGCAGATGGATGCGGGAAAGGACGTGATCCTGGAGATCGACTGGCAGGGTGCGCGCCAGGTCAGGGCCGCGATCCCCGAGTGCCAGTCGGTGTTCATCCTGCCGCCTTCGCGTGCCGAACTCGAGCGGCGCCTGCGCGGACGCGGACAGGACGACGAGGCGGTGATCCAGCGCCGGTTACGGGATGCCGAGTCGGACAGCACCCATTTCGATGAATACGACTATACCGTCGTGAATACCGATTTCGATCAGGCCGTGCGCGATCTGGCCAGTATCTTCCGGGCCAACCGGCTGCGCACCGCGGAGCAGGCCATCCGCAACCGCGCAATGATCAAGTCCTTGTTGGCGGGGGCGCCCGCCTCGGCGTAAGATGACGGGTCATAACTTTTTCATTCTGGAGTTGAAATGGCCCGCATCACCGTCGAGGACTGCCTCGAAAACGTCGACAACCGATTCGAACTCGTGCTGATGGCCGCGCGCCGCGCCCGCCACCTCGCCCACGGCAAGGAGCCGCGGGTGCCGGACGACAACGACAAGCCCACCGTGATCGCCCTGCGCGAGATCGCCGAGGGTCTGGTCGGGCCGGAGGTTTTCGACGAGCCGGACGAGCGCCCGCAGCCGCAAATGCTGGACTTCAGCACCATTCGGCACCTGGAGCAGCTGGACGCCGACGAGCGCTAGCCCCAACACCCGATGAGCTCCGCGCTTCCGATCGTCGGGGCCGTCTCCACACCGTCCACCGACTCCACGCGATTCCTGATCAGCGACCTGTGCGCTGAGCTCGAGTCCTACCTCGAGCCGGACCAGATCCACGAGGTCTACCGGGCCTACCTGTTCGGGGCCGAGGCGCACGAGGGACAGACGCGGCAGACCGGGGAGCCGTACATCTACCATCCGCTGGCGGTTGCCCGGACCATGGGCGAGATGCGGATGGACCACAAGGCCATCGTCGCCGCGATCCTGCACGACGTGATGGAGGACACCGCGACCAGCAAGGAGCGCATCCGCACCGAATTCGGGACGGAGGTCGCGGAACTGGTCGACGGGGTCTCCAAGCTGACCCACCTGCAGTTCCGCACCAAGGCCGAGGCCCAGGCCGAGAACTTCCGCAAAATGATGCTCGCGATCACCCAGGACATCCGGGTGATCCTGATCAAGCTGGCCGACCGCCTGCACAACATGCGCACGCTCGGGGTGATGCGCCCGGACAAGCGCCGCCGCATCGCCGGCGAGACGCTGGAGATCTACGCGCCGATCGCCCAGCGCCTGGGCATGAACAAGATTCGCCGGGAACTGGAACAACTGGGGTTCGCGGCCAAGCACCCCTTGCGCTTCGCGGTGCTGGAGCAGGCCGTGCTGCGTGCCCGCGGCCACCGCCGCGAGCCGATGCAGAAGATCGAGTCCGCGATCACCAACCGGATGGAGTCGTCCGGCCTCGAGGCACGCATCATGGGGCGCGAGAAGGGCCTCTACAGCATCTACCGCAAGATGCAGGAGAAGCGCCACTCGTTCAAGGAATTGGTCGATGTGTTCGCGGTGCGCATCGTGGTGACCGACGTCGATACCTGCTATCGCGCGCTGGGCGTCGTGCACAACCTCTACAAGCCGGTGCCGGGACGGTTCAAGGACTACATCGCGATTCCGAAGTCGAACGGCTATCAGTCGCTGCACACCGTGCTGTTCGGCCCTCACGGCAGCCCGATCGAGGTGCAGATCCGCAGCGCCGAAATGGACCGGGTCGCCGAGAGCGGCATCGCCGCGCACTGGCAGTACAAGGCGGGCCCCGATCTCGCGATGACCGCACAGAGCCGGGCGCGCGACTGGCTGAAGGACGTCCTCGAAATCCAGAACAGCGTCGGCAGCTCGATCGAGTTCCTGGAGAACGTGAAGATCGACCTGTTCCCGGACGAGGTCTACACCTTCACCCCGATGGGCGAGATCATGGTGCTGCCGCGCGGGGCCACCCCGATCGACTTCGCCTACGCGGTGCACTCCGATGTCGGCAACCGCTGCGTTGCAGCAAAGGTCGACCGGCAGCTGGCACCGCTGTCCGCGCGCCTGCAGAGCGGGCAGACGGTGGAGATCGTCACGGCCAAGGGTGCGCGCCCGAATCCGGCCTGGCTGTCCTTCGTGATCACCGGCAGGGCCCGCTCGGGCATCCGCCACAGCCTCAAGACACTGCAGACCGACGAGGCCATGGTACTCGGCCGGCGCCTGATGGAAAGGGCCCTTTCCACGCTTAGCCAAAGCCTCGGGCAAATCTCCCCGGTACGTCTGAACCAGGTGCTCGACGAGATGAAGCTGCCTGACATCGACAGCCTGCTGGTGGAGATCGGCCTGGGCAACCGCATGGCCACGCTGGTGGCACGGCAGCTGGTCGGGCAGGATCCCGCGGAAGAAACGGATCGCCTCTGCGACGGCACCGGCTCGCCGCTGTCGGTGAAGGGCACCGAGGGACTGGTGGTCAACTACGGGCGTTGCTGCCATCCGATCCCGGGTGACCCGGTCATCGGCCTGCTCAGCGCGGGGCGCGGTCTGGTGGTGCACCGGGAGAACTGCCGCAACGTCGCCGAGCAGCGTGGACGCGCCGACCGCACGGTGGCGCTGGAGTGGTCGAGCGAGCCCGGCGCCGAGTTCGCGGTGTCGGTACGCGCGCAGACGGCCAACCGCCGCGGCGCACTCGCCGAGATGGCCTCGGTGATCGCCGACCACGGCTCCAACATCGAGCACATCACCTTCAACGAGCGCGACGGCCACTCCACCGCGATGACGTTCACCATCACGGTGCGCGACCGCCACCACCTGGCGCAGATCATCCGCTCGCTGCGCCGTCTGAACGACGTCCTCCGCGTGCAGCGCGCCCGCGGCTGAGTCGACCCGCGTTGCGGCGGTGCCGCAGCGGCCGGTATCTTGGCGGTTTCGGCCACCGCCCCATGGAGAATGCGCAGCATGAAGCGACAGATCATTCAGACCGACGCCGCCCCGGCCGCCATCGGCACCTACTCCCAGGCGGTGCGCTTCGGTGACACCGTGTACCTCTCGGGGCAGATCCCGCTGCAGCCGGCGACGATGGAACTGATCGAAGGCGACATGGAGCTGCAGATCCGACAGGTCTTCGACAACCTCACCGCCGTGGCGCGGGCGGCCGGCGGGTCGCTGGACGACGTCGCCAAGCTCAACGTCTTCCTGACCGACCTCAGCCACTTCCCGCTGGTGAACCAGGTGATGAGCGAATATTTCAACGAGCCCTACCCGGCGCGTGCCGCGATCGGCGTGGCCGGGCTGCCGAAGGGGGCCGAGGTCGAGATGGACGCCATCCTGCACCTGTCCCAGGCCTGAACGGACCACCCCGGAAACCGGCGCCGAATGGATCTCGACGCTTCGCTGACCACGCTGAAAGGCGTGGGCCCGAAACAGGCCGAGCGCCTCGCGCGCCTCGGGCTGCACAGCGCGCACGACCTGCTGCTGCACCTGCCGCTGCGGTTCGAGGATCGCACCCGCCTGACGCCGCTGGAGCAGCTGCGTTCCGGCGCCACCGCCCTGTTCGAGGGCACGGTCGCGGGAACCGAGATCGCGCACGGGCGCCGGCGCATGCTTCTGGTGCACCTGGAGGACGGCGGCGCCCGCCTGCTGCTGCGTTTCTTCCATTTTGGCGCCACCCAGCAGAAGGCCTTCGCATCCGGGGTCCGGGTGCGTGCCTTTGGCGAAATCCGGGGCCTGCCGGGGGCACAGGAGTGCGTGCACCCGGAGTACCGGATCCTGCGCGACCCCGCGCCTCCGCTGGAACCCGCGCTGACCCCGGTGTACCCGGCCGCCGAGGGCCTCTCGCAGCGCCTGCTGCGCGACCTCGTGGGCACGGTGCTTCCGGAGGCGGACCGCCTGCCGGACGTTCTGCCCGAACTGCAGCGGCAGGGCCTGCCGGGGCTGGGCCAGGCGCTGCGCGAGGCGCACCAGCCCGAGGCCGGTTGGGCGAACGCCGCCCTGCTGGAGCCGGGGAGCGCGCAGGGACGCAGCCCGGCGCTGACGCGCCTGGTGCTGGAGGAGCTGTGCGCACACCAGGTGGCGTTGATGATCAATGCCGGCTCCCGGCCGCAGGGGCGCGCGCCGAACCTGCGCCCGGCCGTGACCCTGTGGCCCCGGCTGCTCGAGGATCTGCCGTTCACCATGACCCGGGCGCAGGAACGCGCGATCGCGGAGATCCGTGCCGACCTGGCCCGCGACCTGCCGATGAACCGCCTGCTCCAGGGCGATGTCGGCTCCGGCAAGACGCTGGTCGCGGTCGCGGCCGCGCTCACCGCCATCGAGGCGGGCTACCAGGTGGCGTTCATGGCACCCACGGAACTGCTGGCGCGGCAGCATGCACGCAACCTCGCCGCCTGGCTGGACCCGCTGGGCATCGGCCTGGCCTGGCTCGGCGGTCGCCAGCGCAAGAGCGAACGCGAGGGCCTGCTGAACGCGCTGGCCGCCGGGGAGCTGGAGCTGGCCGTCGGCACCCACGCCCTGTTCCAGGATCAGGTCGCCTTCGCCCGACTGGGGCTCGCGATCATCGACGAGCAGCACCGCTTCGGCGTCCACCAGCGCATGGCGCTGCGCGACAAGGGCAGCGGACTGGTGCCGCACCAGCTGATCATGACCGCAACGCCGATCCCGCGCACGCTGGCGATGTCGCTGTACGCGGACCTGGACCAATCGGTGCTGGACGAGCGCCCGCCGGGCCGCACCCCGGTGAAGACCGCGTTGATCAGCAACGAGCGCCGCGACGAGGTGATCGAGCGCATCCGCGTCGCCTGCGGCGAGGGCATTCAGGCCTACTGGGTCTGCCCCCTGGTGGAGGCCTCCGACGTCCTCGAGGCGGAGGCCGCCGAAGAGACCACCGAGCGCCTGCGCGCGGCGTTGCCGCACCTGCGCATCGAGCGTGTGCACGGGCGCATGAAGGGCAGCGACCGCGACCTGGTGATGGAAGCCTTCCGCGACGGCGAGATCGACCTGCTGGTGGCGACCACAGTGATCGAGGTCGGGGTCGACGTCCCGAACGCCAGCCTGATGATCATCGAAAACGCCGAGCGCATGGGGCTGTCGCAACTGCACCAGCTGCGCGGGCGCGTCGGACGCGGTCACCGCGCCAGCGCCTGCGTGCTGCTGTACCGGCCGCCGCTGGGCGAGATCGCGCAGGAACGGCTCGAGGCGATGCGCCGTACCGACAACGGCTTCGAGATCGCCGAGGTGGACCTGAAGATCCGTGGCCCCGGGGAAATGCTGGGCACCCGCCAGACCGGCGACCGAGCCTACCGCGTCGCTGACTGGGGCCGCGACCAGGACCTGATGGACGCCGCCACGCGCCTGGCCCAGAAGGTTTTCCCCGACCCTCAGCGCAGCCAGATCCTGATCCGCCGCTGGCTCGGCTCCGCCGTCCACTACGGCAGCGTCGGGTAACGGCCGCGACGGCGGATGACGGC
>SKJG01000083.1 GCA_007116035.1 Thioalkalivibrio sp. | reverse complement strand
CTGCGTCCCTACGGCATCCTGAAGATGCTCGACCTGGAGCGCCCGATCTACCGTCCCACGGCGGCTTACGGGCACTTCGGGCGCGAGGATCTGGACCTGACCTGGGAGCGCACCGACAAGGCCGCCGCCCTGGCCGAAGACGCCGGCCTGAGCCCGCGCAAGGCCTCGGCCTGAGGGCGTCCTGGAGCCCTGCTCCCCGCCCGCCAAGAGCGGGAGCAAGCTCCCGCACTCCATGGGGTGCCCGGCGCGCAGCGCCTCTGGAGTGCGTCGGCTTGCCGCCGCTCTGGGGGCAGTGGTCCGGTGCCGACCTGGAAACGCATCAGTTCCGAGGCAGCCGCATCCAGGCACCATTGACGCGGCCCTCGACGGGCTGGAAGCGGGTCTTGTAGGCCATTTTCTCGGAACGGGGGATCCAGTAGCCGAGATACAGGTGGGGCAGTCGCTGACGCCGGGCTTCCTCGACCTGGTGAAGAATGGCGAGGGTCCCCAGGCTGCGTTCCGGGCGGTCAGGGTCGAAGAAGGTGTACATCGCCGACAGTGCCTGGGGCGTATGGTCGGTGACCGCCACGGCCAGCAGTCTCGGACCCAGCCGAAATTCCGTCAGTAGCACTCCGCAGTTGCGGTCGCTCAGCATGCCGACATAGTCGCTGCGCGTGGTGTGTTCCATGCCGCCTCCCGGGTGGCGGGCGCCGAGATAGCGCAGCAGCAGGTCCATGTGCTCATCGAGGTCCGGGCGCAGGACGGTGTTGACCGTGAGGTCGTCGTTGCGCCTCAGGCAGCGGCGCTGCCCGCGGTTGGGCCGGAACAGGTCCACCGGGATGCGGACGGGGACGCAGGCGCCGCAGGACGGGCACTGGTGCCGGTACACGAACTGACCGCTGCGCCGGAAGCCCTGAGCCAGCAGATGGCCGTAATGGTGGTCCTCCAGGCTGACGGCCGGGTCCACCAGTACCGTCTGCATCTCACGGCCTTCGAGATAGGGGCAATGCTGCGGCGCCGTCATGTACCAGCGGATGGGGCGGTTCTGCATAGCCCTATCGTGACAGTTCCCGCAGGCCGTGGAAAAGTGGACGCAGGGACCAAGGGTCGTGATGCCAGGTCGTCCTGACGGATCCTGCGGGCCATTCCCGGAGACCGGATCCCGCCTCGCGGCGGGAAGCACCTTTAGGCGCAGGGCATCGGCGGTACTTCCCGGGCCTTGTGATATTTTCCGTAATCATCGACAAGGGTTTGGTTGTAATGACAGCGAGAAACGAGCAGATCAAGCAGGCCATCGCCAAGCGCATCCTGATCCTGGATGGCGGCATGGGTACCCTGATCCAGGCGTATCGGCTGGAAGAGGCCGATTACCGGGGCGAGCGCTTCGCCGACTGGAAGAGCGATCTCAAGGGCAACAACGACCTGCTGGTGCTGAGCCGGCCGGACGTGATCGAGGCGATCCACAACGATTACCTCGAGGCCGGCGCCGACATCATCGAGACCAACACCTTCAACGGCACGCGCATCGCGATGGCGGACTACGCGATGGAAGACCTGGTGCCGGAACTGAACCGCGAGGCCGCGCGGCTCGCGCGCCGGGTTGCCGATGCCTGGACGGAAAAGACCCCCGAGCGCCCGCGCTTCGTCGCCGGAGTGCTGGGGCCGACCAACCGCACGGCGAGCATCTCGCCCGACGTGAACGACCCCGGTTACCGCAACGTCGACTTCCACACCCTGGTCGCGAACTACCGTGAATCCGCTGCCGCGCTGGTCGAGGGTGGTGCCGACCTGCTGCTGATCGAGACCGTGTTCGACACCCTGAACGCGAAGGCCGCGGTGTTCGCGGTCGAGACGCTGTTCGAGGAGACCGGCATGCGCCTGCCGGTGATGATCTCGGGCACCATCACCGACGCCTCCGGGCGGACGTTGTCGGGGCAGACCACCGAGGCCTTCTGGAACAGCCTGCGCCATGCGCGGCCGCTTTCCATCGGCCTGAACTGTGCGCTCGGTCCGAAGGAACTGCGCCAGTATGTCGAGGAGCTCTCGCGCATCGCCGATACCCACGTCTCGGCGCATCCCAACGCGGGATTGCCGAACGAGTTCGGCGAATACGACGAGACCCCGGCGCAGATGGCGGCCGAGATCGGCGAGTGGGCGGCCTCGGGCTTCCTGAACATCGTCGGCGGTTGCTGCGGCACCATGCCGGAGCACATCCGCGCGATCCGCGAGGCGGTGGAGAAGCACCCGCCGCGGAGGATTCCCGAGATCGCCCCGGCCTGCCGGCTCTCCGGACTGGAGCCGATGAGCATCACCCAGGACTCGCTGTTCGTGAACGTCGGTGAGCGCACCAACGTGACCGGCAGCAAGCGCTTCGCCCGCCTGATCCGCGACGAGGACTACGAGACCGCGCTGGAGGTGGCGAAAGACCAGGTCGAGAATGGCGCCCAGATCATCGATATCAACATGGACGAGGGGATGCTCGACTCCCAGGCGGCGATGCAGCGGTTCCTGAGCCTGATCGCCGGCGAGCCCGACATCGCCCGCGTGCCGATCATGATCGACTCGTCCAAGTGGGCGATCCTCGAGGCCGGGTTGCAGTGCATCCAGGGCAAGGGGGTGGTGAACTCGATCTCCCTGAAGGAGGGCGAGGAGCAGTTCGTCGAGCAGGCGCGGCTGGTGCGCCGCTACGGCGCCGCGGTGATCGTGATGGCCTTCGACGAGAAGGGCCAGGCCGACACGCAGCAGCGCAAGGTCGAGATCTGTGAGCGGGCCTACCGCATCCTGACCGAGCAGGTCGGCTTCCCGGCCGAGGACATCATCTTCGACCCGAACATCTTCGCCATCGCGACCGGGATCGAGGAGCACAACAACTACGGCGTGGACTTCATCGAGGCCACGCGCGCGATCAAGGAACGTCTGCCACACGCGTTGATCTCCGGCGGCGTGTCCAACGTGTCGTTTTCCTTCCGGGGCAACGATGCGGTGCGCGAGGCCATCCACGCGGTATTCCTGTACCACGCGATCCGCGCCGGCATGGACATGGGCATCGTCAATGCCGGGCAGCTCGCGGTTTACGACGACATCGACACCGAACTGAAGGAGGCGGTGGAGGACGTCGTGCTGAACCGCCGTGCGGATTCCACCGAGCGCCTGCTGGACCTTGCCGACCGCTACCGCGGCGACGGCGCGGTCGCGAAGAAGGAAGATCTCGAGTGGCGCGGCTGGCCGGTGGCCAAGCGCCTGGAACATTCGCTGGTCAAGGGCATCGATGCCTACGTGGTCGAGGATACCGAGGAGGCGCGCCTGGCCTCGGATCGGCCGATCCACGTGATCGAGGGCCCGCTGATGGACGGCATGAACGTGGTCGGCGACCTGTTCGGCGAGGGCAAGATGTTCCTGCCGCAGGTGGTCAAGTCGGCGCGGGTGATGAAGAAGGCCGTCGCGCACCTGATTCCCTACATCGAGGCCGAGAAGACCGGCAGCGGGGACTCCAACGGCCGAATCCTGATGGCGACGGTCAAGGGCGACGTGCACGACATCGGCAAGAACATCGTCGGCGTGGTGCTCCAGTGCAACAACTTCGAGGTATTCGATCTCGGGGTGATGGTGCCGCCGCAGAAGATCCTCGATGCCGCGAGGGAACACAAGGTGGATGTGATTGGCCTGTCCGGTCTGATCACCCCGTCACTCGAGGAGATGGCGCATCTCGCGGCCGAGATGCAGCGCCAGGGTTTCGACATCCCGCTGCTGATCGGCGGCGCGACCACGTCGCGCGCGCATACGGCGGTGAAGATCGAACCGAATTACAGCGCGGGTCCGGTGGTGTGGGTGAAGGATGCCTCGCGTGCGGTCGGCGTGGCGCAGAGCCTGATCAGCCCGGAGCTGAAGGGTCCCTACGCGGAGAAGATCCGCGCCGAATACGTGGAACTGCGCGAGAGCCTCGCGGGGCGCAAGAAGCGCATCAACTGGCTCGGCCTGGAACAGGCCCGCAACAACCGTCCCAAGGTGGACTGGGAGACCTACACCCCGACCCGCCCGCGGGTGCTGGACCCGGACTGGGTGGCCCCCGCTGGCATCACTCGCCTGCAGCCCTACGGCCCGGATTCGGCACTGCTGCGCTTCGACGACTACGATGCCAGCGAGGTCGCGCGCTTCATCGACTGGACGCCCTTCTTCCATGCCTGGCAGCTCCATGCCGCGTACCCCCGCATCCTCGACGACGAGGTGGTCGGGACGGAGGCGCGCAAGCTCTTCGCGGATGGTCAGAAGATGCTCAGGCAGATGATCGACGAGGGCTGGGTGCGCCTGCGCGGCGTGGTCGGCCTGTTCCCGGCCCACAGCGTCGACGCCGACGACATCGAGGTGTATCGCGACGAGTCGCGCGGCGACGTGCTGATGCGCCTGCACCACCTGCGCCAGCAAACCCAGAAGCGCCGGGGTGCACCGAGCCACTCGCTGGCCGATTTCGTTGCCCCGAAGAAAAGCGGCCTGCACGACTGGATGGGTGCGTTCGCGGTCAGCGCCGGCGGCGAAGTGGACGCGCGGGCCAAGGCCTTCGAGGCCGCGCACGACGACTACCATTCGATCCTCCTCAAGAGTCTGGCCGACCGGCTCGCCGAGGCCTTTGCCGAGGCGCTGCACCAGCGCGTGCGCCGCGAGTACTGGGGCTATGCCGCGGATGAGGATCTCGACAACGACGATCTGATCCACGAGCGCTACACCGGCATCCGCCCCGCACCCGGCTACCCGGCCTGCCCGGAGCACACCGAAAAGGGTCTGCTCTGGGACCTGATCGATCCGGTGGAGAATGCCGGGATGACCCTGACCGAGAGCTACGCGATGCTGCCGGTCTCGGCGGTCTCCGGCTGGTACTTCGCGCACCCGCAGTCCCGCTACTTCGGCCTGGGCAAGATCAACCGCGACCAGGTCGAGGATTACGCCCGGCGCAAGGGCTGGAGCTTGGCCGAGGCGGAACGCTGGCTCGCACCCAACCTCGGTTACGATCCGGCAGAATTGCCCCTGGCCCAGTCGGCATAAGGGAGCAGCGGTCAGCGCGTAGGGCGGAAGAGGCCGCAGGCCGTCATCCGCCCTTGCCGTGGGGCACGTCTCGACCTCGGGACCCTTTCACGCGGTCCAATGAAGGGTGCCCCTTTATGCCCTGCTGCTTGCCCTGGTGTGGGGCGAAGAGGCCGTAGGCTGTCATCCGCTTTGCCGGGACTCGGAAGCGGTACCTTTTTCGACGCGAGTTCTGGCAAACTGAGACCCTTCGATCCTCAGGGGGATGCGCATGTCCAACGACCACCAGACCGCCTACGATTCCCATCCGGCCATGTTCCGGAACCATCCGCTCGGGTACCTCATCGTCCTGCTGCTGATCATCGTGCCCGTCGTGGCACTGCTGCTGTTTCGCGAACCGATCGCCGGCATGGGCGATTTCCCCCCCGCGATGCTGCTGGCCGCCACCGGTCTCGGCATCGTGATCATGCTCTACTGGTATCTGAAGACCCGCGCGACCCGCCTGCGCATCACCGGCGACGAGGTGCACCTCGAGGAGGGACTGATCAGCAAGCACCATGTCGACCTGCACGTCGGCCAGATCCGCGCGGTACGCGTCTTTCAGGGCTTCTTGGACCGGGTCCTCCGCGTCGGCCGGATCGAGGTCTTCACCACCGGCGACCAGCCCGAGTTCGTGGTCGGGGGGATGCCCAACCCGCACCGGGTCCGTGACCTCGTGCGCAACCGTCGGGCGAATGCCGAGTGAGCGCCTCCGATCTGCGCGACAGCCGCTTCGCGCTGCGCATCCTGCTCGGGTTTTCCGCCCTCGTCGCCTTCCTGGTGGCGCTGATCGTGCTGGCGGCGGCGACGACGCTGCCGGGCATCTCGGAATGGGTGGCCGTCACCTTCGATAGCGGCATCGGCCTGAAGAATGCCGCGATCGCCGCGGCCGTCATCAGCGTGACGGTGATGATCGTGTTCGCGCTCGCTGCCGGGGAGGGTCTGATCGGCGAGATCCAGTTCATGATCCCGGGCTTCTTCCTGTTCTTCGTCTTCTTCTGGCTGATGATCGCCTGGGTATTCTGACGCGCACGGGCGCATCCGTCTCCGCGCGCCGAACGGTTGTGCTGCGGCCACCCCGGGGCGACAATTCGGGGCCTTCCACCAGCCAGGTTGCCATTGCCGATGACCGATAGCCCTGAGACGGGAGCCACCCCGCATCACCTCACTCTCCGCCAGACCCGTCTGGAGGACTATCCGGACATCTTCGAGATCATGGAACGGGTTTACCCGGACCTGGACGGGGCCTGGAGTCAGGATCAATTCACGTCCCAGGTCACGCGCTTTCCCGAGGGTCAGATCTGCATCGAGGACAACGGCAAGGTGGTGGCCGCCGCGATCAGCCTGATCGTCGAATACCGGCGTTTCGGCGACCAGCACAGCTACTGGCAGATCACCGGCAACGGCTTCCTGACCACACACGATCCCGATGGCGACACGCTGTACGGGGTGGACATCTTCGTGCACCCGGATTACCGCGGGCTGCGCCTGGGCCGACGCCTGTACGACGCGCGCAAGGAACTCTGCGAGAAACTGAACCTGCGCGCGATCGTCGCCGGTGGTCGCATACCCGGCTACGCCAAGGTCGCCGGGGAGATGACCCCGCAGCAGTACGTGGAGAAGGTGAAAAATCACGAAATCACGGACCCGATCCTGACCTTCCAGCTCGCGAACGATTTCCACGTCCGCAAGATCATCACCGATTACCTGCCGGCGGACGACAAGTCCGTCGCCTATGCGACGCTGATCGAGTGGCTGAACATCTACTACGAGGAGAAGGAGAAGCTGATCGGCGGCAGCCGCTCCGACGTGCGCGTGGGCGTGGTGCAGTGGCAGATGCGCCCGACGGCGACGCTGGACGAGCTCTTCCTGCAGATGGAGTATTTCGTCGATGCCGTGTCCGGTTACCGCGCCGACGCCGTGCTGTTCCCGGAGTTCTTCAACGGTCCGCTGATGGGGCAGTTCAACCAGGAGTATCCGGCGGAGGCGGTGCGGCGGCTGGCCGAGTTTACCGAGGCGATCCGCGAGGAAATGGTGCGTCTGGCGCTGGCGTACAACATCAACATCATCGCCGGCACCATGCCCGAATACACCGACGAGGTGCTGCGCAACGTCTCCTACCTGTGCCGTCGTGACGGGACCTGGGATCGCCAGTACAAGATCCACGTGACCCCGGACGAGATCAGCTTCTGGGGCCTGCAGGGGGGCAACGAGGTCAACGTCTTCGACACCGACTTCGGCAAGGTCGGCATCCTGATCTGTTACGACGTCGAGTTCCCGGAGCTGCCGCGACTGATGGCCGAGAAGGGCTTGCAGATCCTGTTCGTCCCGTTCTGGACCGACACCAAGACGGCCTACCTGCGGGTGCGCCGCTGCGCCCAGGCCCGGGCGATCGAGAACGAGTGCTACGTCGTGATCTCGGGCAGCGTCGGCAACCTCCCGAAGGTCGAGAACATGGACATGCAGTATTCCCAGGCGGCCGTCTTCACGCCCTCGGACTTCGCCTTCCCGCACGACGCGGTCGCGGCCGAGGCCACGCCGAACACCGAGATGACGCTGATCGTCGACCTGGACTTCGATAACCTGAAGGAACTGCGCAACCACGGCTCCGTGCGCAACATGCGCGACCGCCGGCGTGACCTCTATGAGGTGGTGTGGAAGGGGGGGAGCTGAGGGAGGGTCGTGGCGTGGGCGGCGCTCGAAGCGGGGTGGGGTACCGCGCGTCGGGACCGTCGGCGGCCACGGATGGCCGCCGTCGAGCGCTCATGGACGACTTGAGCGTGTCCCGATGCGCGGTACCCCGCCCCGCGTATCCCCCGTCTCAGAGTCGGTCGTTGAGGTAGGCGATCAGCCAGTTCCAGGAGTCGCGGTCGGCGCGCTCGTCGTAGCCCACGGGCATGCCGAACTGCTCGGCGATCGCGTCGGCGCCCGGGTTCGTGAAGCTGTGGGTCGCACCGGCGAAGTCGACGAAGGTGTACAGCACGCCGGCGGCGGCCATTTCCTCGCGGAAGGCGGCGATCTGCTCGGCCGGGACCATCGGGTCCTCGGCGCCATTAAAGACCAGGATGTCGGCCTTCACGGTATCCGGCTGCGCGGGGTTGTCGGTGTTCAGGGCGCCGTGGAAGCTCGCCACCATCGCCAGGTCAGCGCCCGCCCGGGCGGCCTCCAGCACCACGCTGCCGCCGAAGCAGTAGCCAATCGCGGCCAGCGGCTGGCCGGCGGTCAATTCGTGCTCACGCAGCAGCGCCTCGGCGGCCTCGAACCGGCCCATCATCACGTCGCGGTTGGTACGCACTGCGGTCGCGAATTCCCGAGCGGTGCTCGGATGTTCGGCCAGCTTGCCGGTCCCGTACATGTCGAGCGCGAAACCGACATAGCCGGCCTCGGCAAGCATCTCGGCGCGGTTGCGGGCGTTCTCATCGTGTCCCCACCACTCGTGCACCACGATCACACCGGGGCGCGGACCATCCTGCGCGCGGTCGTAGGCGAGATAGCCGGTGAGTTCGACACCGTTGTGTTCGTAGACCACCTGCTCGGTATGGATCGTGGAGCCGGATTCGGCGAGTGCGACGTTCAGGATCAAGAGCAGGGCAAGAGCGGGAAGGGCGAGGATCTGGCGCATGGGCTCTCCTTGGTTCGGTCAGTGGTCAGTGGTTGCAAGAGTATCCGGAAGCGCCGGTGCAGGCGCAACGTGCCTCCGCCACGGGCGGGCGGAATGCGAACGCCGCCATCGGAGTCTACGCTTAAGTCGAACACAGCCTCGAAGGGACAGCCCCATGCGCATATCGACGATCCTGATCGGCCTCTCACTGGCCGTCTCCATTGCCGTCGTCGCCGATGAACGGCACGAGTGGCTCGACACCGCATGGTGGTCCGAGGGGCAACTTCCCGTGCCTCCGAATCATGCGGTCCGCACCGCCAGCGACTCCCTGGTGACGGACGAGGCCGACATCCCCATCTACATCGCGCGTCCGGACGCCGAGGGCGACTTCCCCGGTGTGTTGTTCGTGCACGGGCGCCGCGGCGTGGATCCGCTGATCCAGGGCCACGTGCGGCGGTTGGCGGCGCGCGGCTTCGTGGTCTACGCGCCCGATCTCTATGTGGGCCGTTTCATCGAGACGATGCCGATCGAACACGACTATGCCCTGGAGGGCGACCTGAACGACGTGCTGGATCATGTACTGGCCTCCGGGGCACACGCCGGCGACCGGGTCTGCGTCTATTCCCATACGCGCGGGGGCTACCTGGCATTGAAGCTGGCCGTGACCTTCGACCGTCAGGCGGACGATCTGGCCTGTTTCGTCAGCTACTACCCCCATCTGCAGGATCCCAACGCTCCGGAACCGATGCAGGTCTATCGTTATGCCGGCGAGGCCGATGCGCTGACCCTGCCCGCGCTGATCTTCGTCGGTGCCGAGGAGCAGTACCAGCGCAAGCGCGGCATCGACATGGCCGTCGGGAGCATGCAGGGCCGGGATCTGCCGGTACAGCTCGTCACCTACCCGGGCGTGGGCCGGGGCTTCGACTTCCGGGCGCCGCCGGTGCGCACCTTTGCCGACGATCTGGCGACGCGGGACGCGCTGATGCGGGCCACGGGGTTCATGAACGATCACCTCCTGGCTGACTGACCCGGGTGGACCATGCGAGGCGTTTGGTGTCGAAGGAGCACCGGCGGGTGCGTCGGTGCAGGGCGGGTGAGCGCAGGGATGGCGGAGGCAATGCAAACTTGCCGGACGCAGCGCCAGCGCCTCGGGGGCTGCCATCGGGTGCCGAGCTTCCCGCATGACGCACTGGACTGGATATCCATGCTGCGGGAACGACCGGGTGTGTGACGGAGTCTGACTGGCATGACATCTCCTGACCTGACCTGGCGCGTGATGAAGTTGGCAGGCCTTTCCGCCGGGGCCCTGCTGCTGTCCGCCTGCGCGACCATCCCGGAGGATCTGCAGCCGGTCTCTGAGAGGCAGCCGAGCCTTGCCGAGGTCCTGCAGGATCCGGACGTCTTCGAAGGTGTGGAAGTCGTCTGGGGCGGTGTGATCGCAAGCGTGTCCAACCTGGCCGACGGTACCCGTCTCGAGATCGTCTCCCGGCCCCTGGGTCGGGACAAGCGTCCGGTTTCCGGCGACCGCAGCGACGGCAGGTTTCGCGCCTTTTCCCCCGGTTTCCTGGATCCGCAGGTCTACGCCCCGCTGCGCGAGGTCACGGTGCGCGGCCAAGTGACGGGTGTCACCGATGGCGTGGTCGGCGCGTTTCCTTATGCCTTCCCACAGGTCGAGGCCGCCGCGGTCCACCTCTGGCCACCGCTGCCACCGGAGCCCCAGGTGATCTACCGTGATCCTTTCTGGGATCCCTGGGGCCCATGGGGTTCCTACCGGCACCCCTGGCGTAGAGGATGGTGACGATGCCGCGGCACTGGATCCGATGGCTGTTCCTTCCCCTGCTGGCCCTGGGTCTCGGCGCCTGTGCCACGCCACCGCTGGCGCCGCCGGATCCCGCGGGGCTCCAGGTCAGCCCCCGCGCGGCCGTGGTCGAGGGCCTGCCGTCGGCCGAGCAGCTCTGGGGCGGCGTGATCGTCGGCCTGCACAACCGAGTCGACCACACACTGCTCGAGGTGGTCAGTTATCCCCTCCGCAACCAGGAACCGCGTACCTCGGGCATGACCGACGGCCGCTTCCGGCTGGAGGTTCGCGACTTCCTGGATCCGGTGGACTACCGGACTGGACGGCGCATCACGGCAAGAGGGCCGATCCAGCGCACGGAGGCGGGGCGGATCGGCGAAGTGGACTATGTGTTTCCGGTGATGGTCGCCAGTGAACTGTATCTGTGGCCGGAGGTTGCCGCACCCGCGCGGCGTTCCGGCGGCGTGACCTTCGGCATCGGCATCGGCATCGGCCTGTAGGAGCGGCCTCTGGCCGCGATGGGGATGGTGCCGGGATTCGGGCGAGCGGCGGATCGCGACTGGAGGTCGCTCCTACGGGGGCGGTGGGGGATGGTGCATGGATCCGGGCGGATCGCGACGGGAGGTCACTTCTGCGGGTCCGCGACAGGAGAGGGAGGTGTTCCGATGCAGGCCGTGATCTTTCCCTATACCGGAGGACCCGAGGTCCTCGAGATGGTCGAGCGGCCCGATCCCCGGATCGAGCGCCCGGATCAGGTATTGGTGCGTCTGCTGGCCGCGGGCGTCAACCCGATCGACACCAAGATTCGGGCCCGCGGTCTGCTGACCCCCGCCTACGACCACAACATTCCGGGTTGCGACGGCGTCGGCATTGTCGTGGCCTGCGGGGCGGAGGTCGGCATGGTGGCGCCGGGCCAGCGGGTTGCCTTCTGTCACGGCGGTGTCGGGCCGGACCCCGGAACCTACGCGACGGCTGCGGTCGTTCCCGAGGCGGCCCTTGTGCCGGTCCCGGAGCGCGTCTCCGACGCCGAGGCGGCCGCGCTGCCGCTGGTCTGGATCACGGCCTGGGAGGCGCTGCTCGACCGTGCCCGACTGCGACCGGGGCAGACGCTCCTGGTCCACGCGGCCAATGGCGGCGTCGGCCAGATGGCCGTGCAACTCGGGCAGCAGTCTGGTGCCCGCGTGCTTGGTGCGGTGCGCGGCGACGAGGCGGCCGAGCTGGTGCGCGAGCTCGGGGTGACGGTGCTCGACCGCCGCGCGGGGGACTTTGGGCAGCAGTGGCTGGACTTCTCCGGTGGACGCGGATTCGACGTCGTGCTCGATACCGTGGGCGCGGAGATCTTCGAGGAGAGCTTGCACCAGATCGTCTACGGCGGCGATGTGGTCACGCTGCTGAGTCCGCCCGCGACCACCGACTGGGCGTCGGCTCGCCCCCGCAACCCCCGGATCTCGCTGGAACTGATGCTCACGCCGATGCTGAATGGAGACCGGGACCTGCTTCGGGCTCAGGCAGGCATGCTTCAGGCAGGGCTGGAGCGCTTGGCCCGGGGCGAACTGCGGGTCAATGTCGAGGCCGAGTTGCCGTTGGCCCAGGCCGCTGAGGCGCACCGGCTGCTGGAATCGGGTGTACGCAGGGGAAAGATCGTATTGCGCGTCTGATGGGTTGGGCCAGGGGGGAACCTTCGGGTGCACAGCGGACGCTCGAAATTCCCGGCCTGGATGCGACGGGCCGACGACGGGTGCAGATCGAGAAATGCGCCTGCGGGAGGGGCTTCTTCCCACTTCGGTTGGATCCCGCTGCGGAGGGCGGGGTTATGTCATTCCGAGGCGAAGCCATAGCATGCTTCGTTCAATGAAATCCTTGCGCAATCCCTATCGTGCCGTGGTGGTGGGTGCCCGCGGTGGCCTGGGTCGGGCCTTCGTCGAACACCTGCGCGCGGATCCGGCCTGCGCGCAGGTGGCGGCCCTGGCGCGTGCCGGAGATCCCGAGCAGGGGGATCCCGGCCTTGAGCTCACCGACGAGGACAGTATCCGGCGGGCGGCGGCCTGGCTCCAGCGGCAGTCACCCGAGTGGGACCTGATCCTCGATGCCACTGGCGTGCTGACCCTCGAGGGCCATGGGCCGGAGAAACGCCTGCGCGATCTCGACCCCGGCATCATGGCCCGGGCCTTTGCGACCAACGCCATTGGCCCGGCGTTGCTGTTCAAGCATCTGACGCCGCTATTGCCCCGCGCGCGCCGAAGCGTCTTCGCCACGCTGTCCGCGCGTGTCGGATCCATCGCCGACAATCACCTCGGCGGCTGGGTGAGCTATCGGGCCTCGAAGGCCGCGCTGAACCAGATCATGCGCACCACGGCCCTGGAACTGCGCTTCAGTCATCGGCAGGCCGTCGTCGTGGCTCTGCAGCCGGGTACCGTGGCCACTCGGCTTTCCGCGCCTTACCGCAACCGGGCGCCGATCGTGTTGAGCCCCGAGGTGTCGGCGCGTCGCCTGCTCGAGGTCCTTGATGCCCTGGAACCGGCCCAGTCCGGGGGTTTCTTCGACTTCGAGGGGCAAGCGTTGCCCTTTTGAGGCTCGATGAAATCCGTCGGGCCAGCCGCTACCCCAAGCTCCAGGCCATCCTGCAGTCCGCCAAAATGGACGCCATGGTTACTAACCTGCAACCGGCGGTGGCACTGGAGCGCCTGACCAGCGAGGTCGAAGGCCATGATCCGAATGATTCGTTTCTGCTGGCTACGGCACTGGCCGACGATGCGGATCAGTTGCTGAGCGGTGCCTGTCGGTGCCTGTGTTGCAGGGGGGGGTCAGCGCTTTTGCAGCCGTCCAAGGGTGCTGTCCAGGGAACGCCGCATCTTGCGCACGGCACCGTCGACTGCCTGTTCCACGGTCGCAGCTTCATCGGTCACGGCGACGGGCTGGCGGCCTGCGAGCCTGGCTTCCAACAGGCAGCGCATGTCCGAGTTGCCGGCTTTCTTGTCGCTGTTTTCGTCGCTCAGGTGAATTTCCACGCGCGTCACGTGGTCGGCAAAGCGGCCCAGAATGTCTCCGACCGTGGCTTCGATCCGTTTCGTCAGCGTATCGGACTGACCGACGTTGTCATCGGTATTGATCTGAATGAGCATGTCACGTGCCTCAGTAGCGGTAGATTGCGGCGATTCCCGTTTCGGTCGGCATCCGTTCCGTCGGCACGACGACCACTTCTCCTCCCATCTTGAGCACTGCGGCCCCCAGGTCGTCGAGCACGTCGTCAAGTTCGGGGTGGGAGAGGTCGTTGAATGCAAGCTCGCCGGTCGACGCGTCGACCCGACCGGGGATTTGCCGGCGAGCTTCAATCAGCAGGGTAGCCACGCGTCCGCCGACCGTTGCGCGAGCCACCTCTGCCAGGTCGTCGTCGGCGAGGCCCTTGGGCTTGTTACTGCCGAAGGTATCCACCAGCCCGGCCAGGCGCGCGAGGTAGCGGGGTTCGATGGTTTTCCAGACCCGCTCGCGAAACTCGTCGATCGACGCGAGTGCATCCGGATGCACGTCCAGGCTCTCGGAAATCAGGAGGGGGTTGTGGCTGAGCTTGTGGAACATGTTGTGGTGCTCGGGCAGGGCGGCGAGAAGCAGCGGCAGGCCGGAGGGCTTGGAATGGTGTTCGAGGACCGCACGATCGACGGCACGAAAGAATCGCTCTGCGTCATGGTCCAGTTCGTCTTTCCTGCCCCCATGGCCATGATGCATGGGCGCCTGCCCGCCACCGCTGCCGCCGTAGGCGGAGACCGTTTGCCGGGGATCAGTGAGTTCCTCACCGAGCGCGTCGGTGATCGTCCGAGGCACGCCATCCGCAGGCGCGATCTCGTCCAGGGCGTCGCGGTTTCCCTCGAATAATTTGATCTCGCGGCGGTTCAAGGCGAGCACCTGGTATCGATCCGCTGATTGCAGGATGCGCAGCAAGGGCTTGGTATGGAAGCTGTCCGCCACGATCGCCAACTCGGGGACAGGGCGCTGGAGCTTGTAGATCCGGAACGTACCCCTCGCCCGCAAAACGGCCAATCCGTCAAGGGTGCAGTTCCAGAAGTCGTGATCTTCAGCGAGGGCCAGCATGGGTTCAAGCAAGGACTGGATCTCGTCGCTCTCAAACTTCTGCCGAAGGGATGCCTCCAGCGCTTTCACCAGATTCTTGAAGCGTATCGGATCCTGCTGATTGTCTGGGTGAGCCCGATGAGTCGGTTGAAAAAGCGAAAGGCAGGGCGGATCACATTCATCCCACAGCCCCGCTGCGGCGTCTTGGTCGATACTGTTCATGAACATCCCGTAATTCTCCAACATGGTCCACCATGGGTATAGCACGTCAGCCCGCTCGTTGATGTGCGGTATCGCGCGTAGCGCAGCCGGAAGCGAAGGCACCCATTGGTGACGGTCATCGGCCGTTTTTTTTGTTGCCATGGGCGGTGCGCTGGCTGATCGCGGTACTTCTTCTGACACTGATAGCCGCGATGGACCTGACCACAGGGCGCGAGGTCAGCGTTTCCATTTTCAACCTGGTACCGGTGTCGTTCGCCGGGTCACCTGTTCAGCCGCTTCCGAACAGGTGACCGAAGATGCGCGCACCGCCGATATAGGTGCCCATCGCCGAGCCCAGCGTGGTCAGCAGGAAAACCAGTAGCACGCGGGACACCCGGTTGCGCCACCAGCCGCGCGGGCTGGTGGTGTCGCGGCGCAGCGTCGCGAAGTCGCCGACCTGCGGCTTGCGCATGTACAGCTCCACCGCCGCCGCGACGAAGCCGACGCCGATGGTCGGGTTCAGCGAGGTCAGGGGGGCCGCCAGGGCCGCGGTGACGATGGTCACCGGGTGGGCGAGAGCAACGGTGGCGCCGATCGCGGCGAGGCCGCCGTTGATCATGATCCAATCCAGCACCATTTGCAGGCCGAGTTCGGTATTGCGGGTGAAACCGATCACGAAGCCCGTCAGGATGATGCCGACCACCACCCAGGGGATGTATTTCGGCCAGCGCGCCTTCGGGGGCGACTGCTCGAGCTGGATCAGGATGTCTTCCGGCTCCTGCCGGTCCAGGGCCACATAGTTCTCGATGCCCTTGAGGTGGCCCGCGCCGACCACGGCCAGGATGCGCCGGTGTCCGCCCGCCGCGGCCAGCTTGCGCAGGTGCGCTGCCATGTAGCGGTCGCGCTCATCGATCAGGGGGAGGTACAGCTCGCGCGACTGCTCGGCGAACTCGCTGAAGGTGGACTCCAGCATGTCGCCCTCCTTCAGGCGCTCGATCTCGGCCTCGGCGATCTGCTCCCGGCTCATCACGCTGGCAAACAGTCCGCCGATCAGGCCCATGCGCTGCCACCACGGTACCGCGCGGTAGGCGCGGCGCAGCGTGAGCCCGATCTCGCGGTCGATCAGCGCGAGCGGAAGACCGTTGTCCAACGCACCGTGGATGGCCGCCCGCATCTCCGCGCCCGGCTCGATGCCGTACTGGTCGGCCAGCCGCTGCTGATAGGCGCCCAGTGCGAGGCTGGCTGCAACCATCGGCGCCTGGCCACTGCGGACCACGCTGAACAGGTCCAGCTTGCTCATTGCCTCGGGATCGACGATCGCGCGCTGCCGGCTCATGCACAGTTCGACGGCTACGGTGTCGAACACACCGCTGGCGATCAGGTCGGCGACGGTGCGTGCGCTGGCCGGGGATACGTGTGCGGTACCGAGCAGGGTGATCTCGGTCTCGCCGATCCGGATCTGGCGGTGCGGTTCCTCGGCGAGCAGTTGTTCGACGGTATTGGTCATCTTCGCTTGAAAGGCAGCAAACAGCCCGCCATCCTAGCGGGAATGGGCCGTCGGAGCGAGTGACCCCGGGCGGGTGTGCTCCGGACCTCGAGCCGCTGCGGGGGGCGGGGTGTGGCGGGCGGAGCGCCCTGCCGCGGCCCGACCGCAGCCGTTGAGTCAGTCGCTCAGCGGCGGGTGTCGAGCCAGCGTAGCCAGCGTTCCTGCAGTTCGGGCGTGCGGGCCGCGACCGCGGATGGCCTGTCCAGAGAGCGCCGGAAGACCGGGCCGCCATCCAGATCGGTCATGCGCCCGCCGGCCTCCGCGAGCATCAGGGTGCCGGCGGCGCTGTCCCACAGGGCCTGTCCGCCGTGCAGGTAGAGATCCGCGCGGCCTGCGGCCAGCCACGCCCACTCCAGCGCGCAGGCCCCGAGGTTGCGCTGCGAGCGGTAGGGCGGGTCCACCGCCAGTGCGGTTGCGAGGCGGGGTGGCAGGCGCTTGCAGTCGACGAGCGCGGTGCATTGCTCCAGTTCCCGGGGATTGAATTGCCGCGCGGGTGGGGCCGCGCCGTTGAGACGCAGTCCCGCGCCGCGCATCACGCTGAAAAGTTCGTCCCGGACCGGATCGTAGGTGGCGCCGAACTCGACGCCATAGGCGTCGACCAGCGCCAGGGAGATGGCGAAAAAGGGCAGCCCGCCGACAAAGTTGGTCGTGCCGTCGAGGGGGTCCAGCAGCCAGAAGGGTTTTGCGCTGGACAGTACTTTCTGCTGCGCCTCTCGGGGCTGTTCCTCGCTGAGGACGGCGAGTCCCGGGAAGAGTTCGCCGAGCAAGCCGCGCAGGCGTGCATCCACGGCGTGGTCGGCACTGGTGACCAGGCTGCCGTCATGCTTCTCCTCGACCGTGAGCCGCCCGCGGAAGCGTGGGAGCAGTTCTTCCTGTCCGATGGTGCGAACGCCGTGCAATAGATCGTCGAATGCAGTCTTCATGGAGGTCCGGGGGTCGTCGGGGTACCCGATGTGAGCGTGGCTCGAGCTTGGGCGTATGATACCGGTTCATGACCGGACTCTTCGTGATTCTCGCCCTGGTGTTGGCGGTTCTCTACTTCAATGACGCCTGGCGCAGCCTGGAACGGGTGCGCAAGGTCGCCCGTGATGTCTGTGCGCGTGCGGGGGTGCAGTTCCTGGACAGCAGCGTCATCCAGTCCGGGGTCCGCATCGAACGTGGCGGCGCGGGGCTCGTGCTGGTCCGGCGTTATCGCTTCGAGTTCGCGACCGACGGCAGTACGCGTCATGTTGGCGAGATCACGCTGCGGGGTCGCCGGGTACAGGTCGCGAGCATGGATCTGCCGGAAGGCGGCCGGATCCTGGATGCCGAGGCCTCGGCCCCCGGCTCGGGAGATCTTCCGCGGTGACGCTGAACGAGCTCCGTTACGCCGTGGCAGTGGCACGGGAGCGGCACTTCGGGCGCGCGGCGGAGGCCTGCCACATCAGCCAGCCGTCGCTGTCGGTCGCCGTACGCAAGCTCGAGGAGGAGCTGGGTGTGACCCTGTTCGAGCGGGGTCACGGCGAGGTCACGCTGACGCCGGCAGGCGAGGCGCTGCTCCGACAGGCGCGCCGGGTGCTGGACGAGGCCGGCGCGCTCCGCGAAATGGCCATGCAGCAGCAGGACCAGCTCTCCGGTCCGCTGCGGATGGGGGCGATTTATACCATCGCGCCTTACCTGCTGCCGGAGCTGATCCCGGTGCTGCACGAACGGGCGCCGGAGATGCCGCTGGTGATCGAGGAGAACTACACCGCGCGCCTGCGCGACCGGCTGAAGGAGGGCGAGCTGGATGCGATCGTGGTTTCGCTACCCTTCGAGGAGCCGGGGGTGGTGACGCTGCCGTTGTATGACGAACCCTTTGTCGCGGTGCTGCCCGCCGCCCACCCGTTGAACCGGGAAGGGCCACTGACGCTGGATCAGATGGGCGATTCGACCCTGCTGCTGTTGGGCGCGGGGCATTGCTTCCGGGACCAGGTCCTGGAGCTCTGCCCGAGCTGCCTGCGCTCCGCCACGGCCGACGGCAGCATTTCCAGGAACCTGCAGGGCTCGTCGCTCGAGACCATGCGCCACATGGTCGCCTCGGGCATGGGCGTGACCATCCTGCCCTGCACGGCGGCCGGCGCCGACCGGTATGCGCAGCGCCTGCTCGCGGTACGGCGCTTTGCCGAGCCGGTGCCCAGCCGACGCGTGGCGCTGGCCTGGCGCGCCAGCTTTCCGCGGCCGCAGGCCATCGAGGCCCTGCGCCGCGCGGTACTCGACACCGGGCTCAGCTGCGTGCGCTTCATCCAGCCCGGGCAGCGATCCGCTGCAGAATGAGCCGGGCGTCCTCCGGCGTCAGGCTGTGTTCCAGCGGGCTGGCGATCACGGTGGCGCGACCGCGCAGCGCCGGCACCTGGTTCAGGTCCTGGCTGTAGGCCGGGATCAGGACGTCCCCGCCCATGCGGAAGTCGGTATTGCGGACGACCGCGTCGTAGGTGATGTCCGGGTGATCCTGCACGTTCAGCCATCCCAGAAGGTTGCCCTGGGTGGGCGGCGTCAGATCGAACAGAACCGCCGGTGAATTCCGGATGGCGTCGTAGGTGCTGCCACCCACGGCCTGCCGGGTCAGGATCCGGCGGACGGGGGCGAACATGCCACCGCCGTGGGTGGCGTCCAGGGCCTGCAGCGCGCGTGCGGTGCCAAGGTGCGGGCTGGCGATGGTGATCAGGTGTACCACCGGTCCCACGCCGCCGCGCACCAGGCTCAGGCGACTGACCACCCCCCCGGCGGAATGCCCGACCAGGACCACCGGCTGATCCGGATGGCGGTTGGCTGCGGAGCGGATCATCGCGGACAGCCAGTCCGCCTGCAGTGCCAGCGGCGCCGAGACCGGCAGGCTCACCGTGTAAATCGTGTTCTCCCCGGTTTCTCCTGCGCGCACGAGCCGCACCTTGCCATCCTGCGAGTAGCGCCAGTCCCCGCCGTAGTGCCAGCCCGCCGCGGTGAGTGCGTCCACCACCCCGGCCTTGTGAAAGCTCTGGCCGTCCCCGAGATAGCCATGCACCAGCACCATGACCGACGCCGGGGCGGCGGGGCTCCAGATCAGCAACAGCAACAGCAGGGCCGCCAGCAGGCGGGCGGGTATCAAGCTTTTCATGGGGTCGGTCCTCATTGCATTCAGTCCGGGCGCGCCAGCATCGGCGCAGCATTGGAAATGAGACCATTATATTCCAAAATGCCGATATTCATGTCTGGGATGAGGTTGCCCTGCTTCCCGTGGGGAAAGCGGGAGCAAGCGCCCCCACTCCATAGCCGCCGAGGGTGTCGTGGCGTAGGAGCGGCCTCCGGCCGCGATCGGTTGGGGCCCGTGGGTGGGGATCGCGACCGCGGTGGGCTTCCCGTGGGGTTCGGTAGGCCCCGGGGCCTGCACGCACTACACTTGCGCTCATGATTCGTTTCGAGAACGTGGAACTGCGCCGCGGCGGCCAGGCGCTGATCAGCAATGCATCCTTTCGGATCCATCCGGGCTGGCGCGTGGGTCTGACCGGCGCGAACGGCTGCGGCAAGAGCACGCTGCTGGCTGCGCTGCGCGGCGAACTGTTGCCCGACGCCGGCGCGATCGACTGGCCTCGCGGCTGGGTCTGCGCCCACCTTCCGCAGGAGGTGGACGCCAGCACCCGGCGGGCGGTGGACTATGTGCTGGATGGCGACACTGCCCTGCGGACGCTGCAGGCGCGCCTGGAATGCTGCGAGGACGGCGAGGAACACGGTCATCTCTACGCGGAGATCGACGCGATCGATGGCTGGAGCGCGGAGGCCAGGGCGCGGCAGCTCCTGGCCGGTCTCGGCTTCACGTCGCAGGACCCGGACCGCGCCGTCGCCGAATTCTCCGGCGGCTGGCGCATGCGCCTGGGCCTGGCCCAGACGCTGATGACCCGTTCCGACCTGCTGCTGCTCGACGAGCCGACCAACCACCTCGATTTCGAGACCATCCTCTGGCTGGAGGACTGGCTGCGCCGTTATCCGGGCACCCTGATCGTGATCGCGCATGACCGCCGCTTCCTGGATGCGGTGGTCACGCATATCGCCCATATCGAGCACCGGCAGGTGCAGTTGTTCACCGGCAACTACAGCGCCGCCGAGCGGCGCCGCGCCGAAATCGTCGCCCAGACCGAGGCTGCGGCCGCCCGGGTTGCGCAGGAGCGCGCCCATCTCGAACGCTTCGTCGCGCGCTTCCGGGCCAAGGCCAGCAAGGCGCGGCAGGCGCAAAGCCGGCTGAAACGGCTGGAGAAACTCGACGACGTGGCGTTGCTGCGCGCGGCGCGGCCGATGCACCTGAAGATCCCGGCCCCTGCCCGGTTGCCGGATCCGCTGCTGCGCCTGGACCACGCCGGCGTCACGATGGGCGGCCGCGTCCGGCTGCATCCGGCCACGCTGCGACTGCGGCCCGACGACCGGATCGGGATCCTGGGTCCGAACGGCGCGGGCAAGTCGACCCTGCTGGCCATGCTCGCCGACCTGTTGCCACTCACCGAGGGAGAGCGTGCGGTCGACCCGGATCTGGTGGTCGGCTATTTCGCCCAGCACCAGCGGGAGCAGCTCGATGACGGCGCCAGCCCGCTGCTGCATCTGCAGCGGCTGGATACCGGCATGACCGACCAGGAACTGCGCAACCTGCTCGGTGGATTCGGGTTCGCGGGCAACCGGGCGGACCTGCCGGTGGCGGGTCTGTCCGGGGGCGAGCGGGTCCGGTTGGTGCTGGCGATGCTGGTCTGCCAGGGGCCGTCGGTGCTGCTGCTGGACGAACCCACCAACCACCTGGACCTGGACATGCGCGAGTCCCTGGCCGAGGCCCTGGAGGACTATTCGGGAGCGCTGGTACTGGTTTCGCACGACCGTGACCTGCTGTCCCGGGTCTGCGACCGCTTCTGGCGGGTACGCGAGGGGCGGGTGGACGAATACGACGGCGACCTCGACGACTATGCCCGGGAACTGACCCAGGCGCGTGGGGGTGACACCGCCCGGGAGGGCGCGGACCGGTCCGCGGATGCCGGTGAGCGTGAAGGCGGCCGCGAGCGGCGCCAGCAGGCCGCCCGGCAGCGCGAGACCCTGAAACCGCTGCGCAAGGCGGCGGAACGGGAGGAAACCCGCTGCACCCGTCTGCAGGCCGACCTGGACGCGGTGGAAGAGGCCCTGGCCGACCCGACGCTTTATGACCAGACCGACGGCGGACAACTCGCTGCCCTGCTGCAGCGTCAGGGCCGGCTGCGCTCCGAGCTGGAAAACGCGGAAGCCGCCTGGATGGAGGCCCTGGAGGCCCTGGAGGCCCTCGAGAACGCGCGCGCCGAGGTCTGAAGCTCGGGGATGTTTCGTCTACGGGCTTCTGCACGCTGGAAATCATCGCGTTGAAGATGCGGAGACTGTGTAATGGAGATTCGCCCAATCAAAACCGAATCTGACTACGAAGCCGCACTGGAGGCGATCGGTCCGCTGTGGGGTGCCCCTGAAGGCACCGAGGAAGGGGATCGCTTGGATGTCCTCTTGGTCCTCGTTGAAAGCTACGAATCCAAGCATGATCCGATTGAACCGCCCGATCCTTTGGAGTCCATCAAGTTTCGAATGAACCAAAGGAAACTGACACGGAAGGATCTAGAGCCGCTGATCGGTTCACGCGGACGAGTGTCCGCGGTGCTCAATCGGAGGCATTCATTGTCACTACCAATGATCCGCCGGCTGCATAGCCCGCTGCAGATACCACTCGAAAATCTGATTCATGAGTCGGAAGGCCAGGGCTAAAAGTAAAAGTATCGAACCATGCGCAGCACGGCCGACTGGCTCCGCATCCTCGGCTGCGTGAGCCGATGAGCGCCACGTTGGACAACCGAGCCGGGCTGTGTGGAAGGATTGATCTGCGGCTGCGGTTGAATGCGCGTTCTGGCTGGACACGCGGCATCGACGGCAGCAGCGGTCAGCGAGTTTGGAGCGATACAAGATCGCCGCTCTGGTCGAAGCCGCGGGCACCCCGATGGGGCAGGCCGATGGCCGGATTGCCGCTATCGTCAGGATACACGGCTTCGCCGTTGCGACCCGCGATGCCGATCCCTTTCAACGCACCGGTCTGACGGTCATCAATCGATGGAAGGCCGCATGAGCACCGCCCCCATCGTCTCCACGGTCTGGAGTTTCTGCACCACGCTGCGCGACGACGGCGTCGGGTACGGCGACTACCTCGAACAACTGACCTAGCTGATCTTCCTCCCTGATGACGGCATGACCCACTAGTGGGCCATGCGGAAAGTTCGGTACCAGATCGCGTCGCCAGACGCGCCGGCGCTGCGTTGGGCAAGTTTGAAATAGAGTGGCTATTCCTGCACTTGCCCGCCTTGCTCCAGCGCGTCT
>SKJG01000108.1 GCA_007116035.1 Thioalkalivibrio sp. | reverse complement strand
GCGGCACACATGGCGAATCGGGGCGACGATTTCGGGATACGGATTGCGGACTTCTCGATACGATTCGACAAGGTCATGGACCGGGTCAACGGCATTCGCGTGCCGTCCAGCGAGCAATTTCGATCCTGGCTCGAAGAAGTGACCGATTTCTATCCAGGCACGGCGAGCTTCGTCGATGCCAATACGGTGGCGGTCGACGGGACGAAAATCCATGGCCAGACCATCGTCATCCATACCGGCACGCGCTCACGCACGCCACCGATTACCGGCATCGATACCGTGCCATGGCTGGATAACCGCGGCATTCTGGACCTCACCGAGGTTCCCGAGCACCTCCTGGTACTGGGCGGGTCGTACATCGGTCTGGAATTCGCGCAGGCATACCGACGGCTCGGCAGCCAGGTCAGCGTGTTCGACAACGATGAGCGCATTGTCAGCCAAGAGGATCCCGACATCAGCGCGATCGTCCTGGAGGTATTGCTGGCGGAAGGCATCGAAGTCTACCTGGGTGCGGACGTTACGCGCCTGGCGCCGGGAAACCATTTCCCAAACGGCGCGGCCCTGACCTGCCGGCAAACTGATGTCGAAAGGACCGTCGAAGGGTCACACGTGCTGATCGCGGTCGGGCGCGAGCCGAACACCGACGCCTTGAACCTGGAGGCCGCCGGAATCGCGGTGGACGAGCAGGGTTTCATTCCGGTGGACGATGTGGGGCGCACTTCGATTCCTCACATCTATGCCCTCGGCGACGTCAACGGCCGTGGGGCCTTCACCCACACCTCAGTCGATGACGGTCAGGTGTTTCTCGATCATCTCGCGGGAGGACGCCGGAAGATCAGTGACCGGACACCGATTTACTCAATGTTCATCGACCCACCATTGGCTCGGGTGGGCCTGTCGGAGACCGAGGCGCGCCAAGGTGGCAAGGCCGTCCTCATGGCCACGATGCCCATGAGCAAAGTCAATCGTGCCCGGGAGAAGAGCGAGACGACCGGTCTGATCAAGATCCTGGTCGACGAAGAAACCGATCGAATTCTCGGAGCAACCGTCTTTGGCGTGGGCGGTGACGAGGTCATCGGCATGCTGGCTCTCGCAATCCACGCAGAGCTGCCCTACCGCGTATTGCAGGAAACCGTGCTGCCGCATCCAACGGTCTCCGAGATGATTCCTTGGCTTTTTCCCCATTTGAAACGCCTCGAGTAGGCACTCGCGTTCACTGCGGATCCTCGGGTACCGCTCAGTCTCCTCCCCTGCCTGGCTTTTCGGCCTTAACGAGGTGTCCGCTACAAGTAGACCACTTCAAGGTGTACTTGTAGCGGAAAAAGGGCTTCGCCCTCAGAGAGCCGACTTGGCCGGCGCCAACCATTGGTATTTCGCTCGCTCCGGGATGATGTTCCGGATGCCGCCCTTTGGGTCTTCAACGTCTCCTTGGTAGCGCGGGAGGACGATGATGTGCAGGTGGTCGATGCTCCTTCCCGCCGCCCGGCCGTCGTTGTTGCCAACGGTGTAGGCATCGGGCCTGTCACCCAGGAAGGGGAGTTCCAGCACGGTTTCAATGTGGCCCTTCGGTCGCTCTCGCAGGTAATCGCGGTTCAGCATGTTCCGGTAAAGGTCGTTCATGTCGGTCGTTTCGATGACCTGCCGGACCCCGTGAATGGCGTCGAAGTAGTCCGACTGCTCCGCTTCGTTGAGTTCGAACAGTGAGACCACGTGTCGCCGGGGAATGATCAGCGCATGCCCCGGATTGACCGGGTTGGTGTCGAAGATACCCAAGAACGAGCGGTTCTCGAAAATGAACGGGTCGGTCAAGCCGGCGGCAACCCGGCAGAAATAACAGTCATGGTCCGGTCGGGCGCTGTTCATCGGATAACCTGGGTGGGCTTGCATCGGAGTGGAGGCCAATTCTAGCAGCCTGTCGGACTTGGGTGCCCGTAGCGACACGCTCGGGGCGTTTCGGTGCCAGTGACTGACCCGTAACCGTCTCCAGACGCTCCACAAATGCTTTGCTACCCAACGGTCTACCGGTACGGGTGTGCCGCTCGATCACCTCGTCGCTCTCAACCGATTCACCCGAGAGATCGCTCGGCCAGTCCGCGACCCTTTCCCGCATCGGCCGTACGTTCATTAAATGCCCGTCCTTGCCCTCCAACGGTCGTTCATGCTTCCTTGACGCACGCGAATACCGTGTACTCGTCCTCTCCCGAATCGTATCGTTCCTCGTGCACGGCGAAGCCCGTTTCGCGCAGAACCCGTCTCCAGGTGTCCAGGGAGAAGATCCCCAGGGTCCAGTGATCGGTCTCGACTCGCAGGCGTCCGTGATCGCGAATGAGATAGAGGATTGTCGTCTCATACTGCTCATCCGTCGGGTCGGGATCGTAGACATTTTCCACGAAGACGATATCCAACCCGTCCCGCGTGGCCGGTGTGGCGCTGGTCCTGTTCTGTTGGAACGTCTCGGGCGTCACATCCGGAGTGGCGACCAGAACGCCGCCCGGCTTCAGGTGGACATGCGCGGTACGCAATGCCGCCGCAAAATCCGTCAGGCAATTCATATGCGAGATCGCATCGTCCATCAGCACGGCGTCGAACGTCCTTCCAAGCCTGCACGTCCGCATGTCGTCTTCGACGAACGTGCACTCGGGATTCAGTTCCTTCGCCTGCGCAAGCATGGCCGGACTCAGATCAACGCCGGTGACGCCGAACTGCCGCTTCAGGTTCAGGACGTTTTTCCCGCCCCCACATCCCATGTCCAGCAAGGTGGCTGCCGGCCGTTCGGCGTACTGCCGAATCAGGCCGGCGACGTGCTGGCAGTAGTGCGCGTACTCCGTGGTGGCGTCGCCCCACATCGGCCACAGCCATGCCAGGTCTGAGTAGAGTCGGAAAGTGTCCTTCATCTCTGTCCTCGGATGCTGCGAAAGCAACCCGTTGTCGCACACCCAGCTGATGACGTCGAGGTTGTAGGGTCAACAGAGGGCGTGTCCACAGTGCGAAACCCAGAAAAGAACCCTGGTCAGAACACTAGTGGGCCATGCGGATCATGGTCTCCTTGTTGGCGGCATCGGACTCGGCCACCAGCAGGGTCAGCGCCGCAAGGCCGACATCGTTGATCACCGGCTCACCCGCCGCATTCAGCAGGCGGCCGTTGCGGTGGAGGAAGTCCACAAACAGATAGGCGGCGCTGCGCTTGTTGCCGTCGGAAAACGGGTGGTTCTTGACCACGAAATACAGCAGATGCGCGGCCTTGGACTCGACGCTGGGGTAGGCGGGCTCACCAAACACGCTCTGATCGAGATTGCCCAGCAACGAATCCAGGCCATCACCCCGGTCTCGGGCAAACAGGTCGGTCGCCTCACCCCGTGCCATGAGGTCGGATTTCAGACCGTCGAGCGCGGCCCGCGCCTGTTCCAGTGTGGGCAGACTTCCACCCGGCTGGGCACGTGGCTCGGTCAGCAGGCCCTCGTCGTAGCGTTGCAGCAGCAGAAAGGTCTGGGCGTAGCGGCTGACGATATCCACCAGGCCACGACCGCTGCCCGCGTCCAGTGCCGGGTTTTGCGCGGCCTTGCGCACCAGCGCCAGGGCCGCCTCCAGTTCGCGAGCGTTTTCCTCGAAGCGCTGGCGGTTCAGGGTCCAGCCCTGGGTGAGGTGTTCGCGCAGGACGCGGGTGGCCCACTGGCGGAACTGTACGGCACGGCGTGAGTTCACCCGGTAGCCAACGGAGATGATGGCGTCGAGGTTGTAGTGCTCGATCTGCCTGATGACCCGGCGCTTTCCCTCGACTCGAACTGTTTCCAAAATGGAAACTGTTGCCTGGCGTTCCAGTTCGCCATCCAGATAGATGTTCTTCAGATGCTTCGATACCGCCGCCTTCTGCACATCGAAGATCACCGTCATCTGCTCCTGGGTCAGCCAGACGGTCTCGCGATCTGCATCCAGCCGCACCTCAACGGCCTTGTCTGCGTCCTCGAAAATGACGATGGGGGCTTGGGTTTCAGCGGTCATGCGACTTCCTCCTTGTTGTCGAATGCATTGGATACTTCCTTGTCTGCGGTGAGTTCGCGGGAGCAGGCTTTTTGCAGGACGGATTGCTTGATGTTCACGGTGCGAAACCCAGAAAAAAGAATCCTGAACAGAACAGGCCGCAGAGGAAACAGTGTACTGTCCCCGAAAAACTAGCCTGCGGCGCCCCGAACCCGGGGTTCCAGCGCTGCCAGGGTCTGGAACACGGCGTTGATCACGTTCTCCCTGCCCGCGAACAGTTCGTCGGGGCCGCCCGCGTGCAGGTTGCTGAAGGGCGGCTCGTAGAGCGCGGAGGCACCCATCACACCCCGCGCCGTGAGCTGGTCGATCACCATCTCGACGAAGCGGATCCGCTGCGGCGCGAGGCTGCGATCGTTCAGGAACTGCGCGAACGCCGCCTGGGCCGCCACGCGGTCCAGGCCGACCAGGCTGCGCACGAAGTGGGCGAGCGATGGCGACTCGCTGCGGGCCAGCAGATCGGATAACAGCGTCTCCCCGTCCTCTTCGCCAATCTCGACCAGTGCGGTTTTCGAGCCCCTTCAGGTCGAGTTCGGTCAGCGGCTGATTGATCCGCAGGCGGTGGATCACGACGTGGTTCAGGTGATGGCGCAGGTAGTCGTTCACCTTCTTCTCGTATTGCACGCCGGTCATCTTCGGGATGTAGACCGCCTCCCCTTCCCGCACGCCCAGCACCTCGTCCTTGAAGTCGGTGTAGACGATTGTTCGTTTCTTCTTGTCGAGAAAGGTCACCAGCCCCCGCAACCGCAACCGGAGTTCCTCCAGCCCGGCGAGCGACATCCCTTCCCAGAAGCCGCTCTCCTGTATGCCGGCGAGGTATTCCAGCTGGGCCGCAACCGCCGGAACCGCGCCTTTCTCCTCCAGCAGCATCGCGATCTCGACCACCCGCTTGCGGTGCTGCTCGAACGCGCGCTCGTCCGCCTCGACCAGCGCCAGCTGCATCCGCAGCGCGGTCAGATCAAACAACCGTGACTCGATGTCGTCGGTGGCGATCTCCGACGGCAGGCCCGCCACCTCCCGCTGCAACGTCTCGCCATCGCCCTCGCTCAGCCGCTCCCAGGCGCGCCGCTCCTGAAAACGCTCGACCGTCTCCAGGTGCATCCGCACGATGAAGTTCTCCCGGTTCATCGCGGCGACCTCGCCATGCAGCCCGTCGGCGAGCGAGTGGCGCAACGCTGCGGCCGGGTCGAGTTCGGGGTACGTCTGCACATGGCCCAGCAGTTGCACGCGGGCGCGGAACAGCCGGGTGCCCAATGGCGCGCTGTCGCCGGCGTTGATGCCCTCGGGGTTCTCGCGAAAGAAGTCGAAGTTGAAGCAGAAGTCGAACACCCGGAAGTCCGGCTTGTCGTCGTCCGGCCCGAACAGGCCGGGGCACAGCCGCGTGCCGCGCCCGATCATCTGCCAGAACTTGATCTTCGAGTACACCGGCTTGAAGAACACCAGATTCGCCACCTCCGGCACGTCGATGCCGGCGTCCAGCATGTCCACCGAGATGGCGAGATGCGGCGCCTTGTCCTTCTGCGAGAAATCGTCGATCAGGCTCTGCGGATACTTCGCGTAGTTGTCGATGATCCGCGCGAACTGCCCGGCATGGTGCGGGTAGTGGTGATTGAACCGTTCCTCGATGAACTTCGCGTGCTCGTGGTTGCGGGCGAAGATGATCGCCTTAGCCAGCCGGTCGCCGCCCTCGACCTTGTGCCCGTGCTCCATCAGGTGCTGCAGCACCTTGTCGACGGTGTCCCGGTTGAACAGCCAGCTGTTGATCGCGGCGGCGTTCACCCGGTCGGGCAGCGATCCGGGCTCGACGTCGTCGCCCCAGTCGAGGCTCTCCCACTGCGCCTTCTCTTCGTCGCTGAGCGTGTCGTAGTCGATGCCCTCGCGCGGGAACTTCAGGTCCACCTGCTGCACGCGGGGCGTGACCAGGAAGCCATCGGCGACCGCCTGCTCCAGCTCGTAGGCGTCGGTCGGCACGCCCGGTTCCAGGTCGAACAGGTCGTAGGTGTTCTTGTCCACCTCCTCGCGGGGCGTGGCCGTCAGTCCGACCAGCAGCGCATCGAAGTACCGGAAGATCGCGACGTATTTCTGGTACACCGAACGGTGCGCCTCGTCGATGATCACCAAGTCGAAGTGCCCCACGCCGAAGCGCGCCTCGCCGCCCTGCGTCTCGTCGATCATCCCCATCATCGTGGGATAGGTGCAGACGTACACGCGCCCCTCGGTGTCCTTCTCGGTGACCAGATTCACCGGGCTCGACTCGGGCAGGTGCGCCTTGAAGGCGTTGCAGGCCTGATTCACGAGCGACACCCGGTCGGCCAGGAACAGCGCACGCTTCACCCAGCCGGCCCGCTGCAACACGTCCACCATGGCAATCGCCGTGCGCGTCTTGCCCGTGCCGGTCGCCATCACCAGCAAGGCCTTGCGGCGGGCCCCGGTGAACTGCTGGGAGATGCTGCCGATCGCCCGCTTCTGGTAATACCGCCCCGCGATGGCGTCCTTCACCTGCGCCACGTCGAGCGCGTGGCGCAGCGTCCGGCGCAGGATCAGGCGGGCCAGCTCGTCCTTCTTGTAGAACCCGGCCACCCGCCGCGGCGGGTACGCGGTGTCGTCCCACATCCAGGTCGCGTAGCCGTTGGTGTAGAAGATAATCGGCCGCTGGCCGTGCATCCGCTCCAGGCCGTCCGCATAGAGCTTGGCCTGCTGCTGACCCGCCTGCGGATCAAAGGTGGTCTTCTTCGCCTCGACCACCCCCAGCGGCTTGCCGTCGTCGCCCCACAGCACGTAGTCGGCGTAGCCGATGCCCGTCGCGTTGGGCATCCCGATCACTTCGTATTCCCGGTCCCGCACCTGGTCCAGCGGCCAGCCGGCGCGGCGCAGTTCCACGTCGATCAGGTAGCGGCGGGT
>SKJG01000095.1 GCA_007116035.1 Thioalkalivibrio sp. | reverse complement strand
GGTGATCGTTGGCGCTCTTGTCCAGGGTCAGGGCGCGACGCTGGATCAGGTCGTAGGTGAATTCGCAGATGTGCTGCGGCACCGGATAGCGCGGATCCAGGAAGTCGAAGGGGCCCGCCAGCGTGTTCAGGAAGCTGTACGCGACCCGCCATGCGTGGCCACATTCACCGAAGATGATGCGCTTTACACCGAGGTCCAGCGCCGCCTCGCGGATGCGCAGGGCAATCTGCTTCATGTTCTCGGCGGAACCGATGAACAGGCCGAAATTGGCGGCCTCGGACGCATGCGAGGACAGGGTCCAGGAGATCCCGGCCGCGTGGAAGACCTTGCCATAGCCGATCAGGCCGTCGACGTGGGGTTCGGCGAAGAAATCGGCGGAGGGCGTGACCAGCAGTACCTCGGCGCCCTTTTCGTCCAGCGGGTAGCGCACATCGACGCCGGTGTCTTCCTTCACGTCCTCTTCCAGACCCAGCAGGGTATCTGCCAGCGCGGGCTGGGGCAGGCCCAGGTTGTTGCCGATCTTGAAGACCTTGCCGATGATCTCGTTGCTGTATTTCTGACCCACGCCCACCGCGTTCATGATCTCGCGGGTGGCCATGGTGATTTCGGCGGTGTCGATGCCGTAGGGGCAGTACACGGAACAACGGCGGCACTCGGAACACTGGTGGAAGTAGCTGTACCAGTCGTCGAGGACTTCCTCGGTCAGGTCGGTTGCGCCGACCAGCTTGGGAAAATACTTGCCCGGCAGGGTGAAGTACCGGCGATAGACGCCGCGTAGCAGATCCTGCCGCGCGACCGGCATGTTGCGCGGATCCGATGTGCCGAGGAAGTAATGGCACTTGTCGGTGCAGGCACCGCACTTCACGCAGGAATCCATGAAGACCTGGAGCGCCCGATTGGTCTGCAGCAGCTCGCCGAGCTTGTTGATCGCGACGTCCTTCCAGTTGTCGACCAGTTCACCGGGGAACCCGAGCGGGGCCTGGAATTTTTCCTGTGAGACGTAGGGCTTGCTGTGGGACATCACCCCTGCCTGCAGGGCGGGGATGTCCACGGTTTCTTCCTTGATTTCTGGAGTCTCGAATTTGGCCATGTCGCAGTTTCCTGGTTGCCGGGCTTAGCCGCGGTTACTTGTCGCCGCTCGTGGCGGGGCGTTCACTCGCGATCATCCACTTCACCTTGGTCACGTGCCGCTTCTCGCGCGGGTTGTCGACCTGGTTGCGCGTGGGGCTGAAGAAGACCCCCGGGGCATGCAGCAGCTTGCTGAAGGGGAAGACGATCATCAGTCCGGCCACCAGCAGCAGGTGCAGCAGCAGCATGGGCTGTAACGGCAGGGGGTTGAACTCGAAGCGCATCAGCCCGGTGAAAAACAGCTTCACCGCGGTGATGTCGGTGTGCCACAGGTAGGTCATGCTCAGTCCGGTCAGCGCGATCCCGAGCAGCAGCGCCAGCATCAGGTGATCCGATGGCGAGGAGATGTAGCGGATGCGTTCCACGAAGATGCGGCGCACCCACAGCCCGGCCAGGCCCAGTACCATCGCAAAGGCGGCGTACAGGCCGAAGGGCTGGATCATCACGACCCAGGTCGGAACCGGATCGAGGAAATAACGCAGGTGACGCAGCAGGACCAGTGCCAGCGCGACATGGAACACGATGCCGAAGAGCCAGATCCACTTGTTGGCCTTGAACAGGCTATTGAACAGGAACACCTCGGTGCCCATGCGCAGGACCACTCCGCCGCGGGTCGTCGGCGCAGGCGTGGTCGGAATCTTCAGGGGTGCGGGGGCCCGTGCATAACCTGCAATGCGCACGCCGAGGCCGACCAGGAGAATGGCGGTGGCCACGTAGAAGAGCAGGGCAAAGAGCACGGTGACGAACACGGGCAATCCTCCGGATCAGAATTCCGGGTGAGGGCTAGCCTCACCCGGAGGGGTCGTGCAGACGGGTCAGACGCAGCCGGTCGGCTTGGGCAGGCCGGCGTATTTGCACGCCTGCTTCGCGGGACCGTAGGGGAACAGTTCGTACAGGTACTTGCTGTTGCCCTTGTCCGGCCCGAGCTTCTTGCCGATGGCCTTGGTCAACACGCGGACGGCCGGGGCGATCTGGTACTCCTCGTAGTACTCACGCAGGAAGTTGATGACCTCCCAGTGGTTCTCGTCGAGATCGGCGCCGTCGGCCTTGGCCATGGCGGCTGCCAGTTCGGGGTTCCAGTCGTTCAGATCGGCCAGGTAGCCTTCTTCGTCGGTTTCATACATTTTGCCGTTGGCTTCGATGGGCATGGGATGCTCCTCTTGATTGCGGTTCGGGTTGGTATTGGGAAGGGTCCGGTGGTCAGAGCCACGCCTGGACTTTCTCGTGCTTCTCGGTCAGGTCGACAAAGCCGCCGTAGTCCACGACCGAGACGCCTTCGATGATCTGGTCGTCGGTCATGCCACGGGCGTTCAGATCCGGGCCCAGGACGTAGACGCTGTGATCGGCGAGTGCCCCGCGGAGCAGATCCGAATGGGCAGTCCCCTCCAGGGCGCCGTACACGCCGTCCTCGATCAGCAGGATGGCCGAGCCGGCCGTTGCGTGACCCAGGCAGGAGACGAGGGTATTGCGCTCGAAAGGCGACTTGTTGACGGTATGCAGCATGCTCATGACAAATCCCCTCAGAAACTCAGAATCACGTCCTGCTCGTTCATCAGTTCGGCCAGGGCCTCGCGGCTCATGACTTCCACCGGAACCAGCAGATCATCCTCGCTCAGCCCGCGATCGGCCAGCGATTCCGCTTCCACGTAGAGCTTCTCCACGTCGTAGCCCTCGAGGGCGCGGTAGGTCGGGGAGAAATTCTTCTGGCCGATGCCCTTGGTGTCCTGGCCCTTCTTGAGTTGGTACACGCCGTCATCGAGGAAGGCCATGCTGACATCCTGTTCGAAGGCGGCGGCGATCAGGACGACCTCCAGCGACTCCAGCGCATAGATGGTGCCGTAGGGGGCCTTGCGGTTCACGTACATGAACTTCTTGATCGTGCCTGGACCTTCTTCTTCCCAAGGTTCTGACATTTGCTTCTACCTTCAGTGTTGATGGTTGCCTGTCCAGGCATCCGGACCGGATGCAGGGAAGGGATTCTGCGGACCGCACCGGCCCGCATCGGGGGTCAGTCGCCAAACACGACCAGACGGTCGCACTGGATGCCGGCCTCGATCAGCTGGCCGAGTCCGGAGATCCGGAAGCCAGGTGCGATGTTGTTGCCATCCTTGCCCTGGCGCTTGGCCTCGCCCTCGTCCAGCAGGCCGCGGCGCTGGGCAGCGGCGATGCAGATCACGAGGTCGGTGCCATGTGCTTCCGCCATCTGGCTCCAGAGTTCCGCGATCTTGCGGTCGTCCTGCGGCGGCACGGCGAAGCGCGTGCCGTTGTTCACGCCGTCGTGATAGAAGAACACGCGGTAGAGTTCGTGGCCCTTGTCGAGCACGGCCTTGGCGAACTGGTAAGCGGTATCCGAGGCCTGGTGCTGGTAGGGGCCCTCGTTGACCAGAATTCCGTATTTCATGAACTGTGTTCCTGTTGAGCCTGGTTACGAACCGGCGGCCCAGGGGCCGCCGGTTGATCCTCTGCCGGGTCGGTGACCCGCGATCAGAACCGGATGTGGGTCGAGGCGTTCAGGGTGTTGCGCGCGCCTCTCCAGTTCTCGATGTGGTACCGGGTGAACGGGAGACCGGTCTTCTCGAAGAAGGCGGGCCAGCCGATGCGCTCGATCCAGTCGTTGATCCGCTCCCAGTCCTGCCCGTCTTCCTGGTAGACCTTCAGGATACGCTTGACGATGGCCGTGGCCTCGGGCCAACGCGGCGGGTTGTTGGGGATGCCGGAGGCGACCAGCTTCTGGAAGGTTGGCTTGCCGCGGGCATTCGAGTGGTTGCCGCCGACCCAGATCGCGAACTTGGTGTGCTCGGCGTCGTTGATCTGCATCGGGGGGCAGGGCGGGTAGCAGGCGCCACAGCAGATGCACTTCTTTTCGTCCACTTCCAGCGACGGCTTGCCGTTGACCAGCGCCGGACGGATCGCGGCCACCGGGCAGCGGGCGACCACCGAGGGGCGCTCGCAGACGTTGGCGACGAGGTCGTGGTTGATCTTCGGCGGCTTGGTGTGCTGCACGTTGATTGCGATGTCGCCCTGGCCGCCGCAGTTGATCTGGCAGCAGGAGGTGGTGATGTGCACGCGGTTGGGCATGTTGCAGGTACGGAACTCGTCGATGAGTTCGTCCATCATCGCCTTCACCACGCCGGAGGCGTCGGTGCCGGGGATGTCGCAGTGTAGCCAACCTTGGGTGTGGGAGATCATCGACACCGAGTTGCGGGTGCCGCCGACGACGAAGCCGGCCTCTTCCAGGGCATTGATCAGCGGCTCGACCTTCTCCTCGGCATCGATCATGTACTCGATGTTCGAGCGGATGGTGAAGCGGACATAGCCGTCGGCATACTCGTCACCGATGTCGCAGAGCTTGCGCAGGGTGAATACATCGAGGATACGCTGGGTACCGGCCTTGACCGTCCAGATCTTTTCCCCGAACTCGGAGACGTGGAGCAGGACGCCGGGGCGGGGATGCTCGTGGTATTTCCACGCGCCGAAATTGCGGCGCATGACCGGGTGCATGTATTGAAAACCGTCCGGACAACCGGATTCGATCGGCGGACGCATGGCTGTTTGTGACATCGGTGACTCCCGCTATCTTTTGAATTCGTTGGGTTCGATCAGGGGCGGAACCGCGGGATCAACCCGCGGCGGCCTGCCGCTTTTCCATCTTCTGGCGAAGGTAGTTTTCCGCGGCCTCGTCGTAATCGTCCATCCGGATGTAGGAGCTCTGGCGCGGGTGGTTGACCATGTTGGGATCGGCCTCGATACCCATGCCCTTCAGGAAGTTGACCAGGCCGATGCGCTCGATCATCTCGCCGCAGCGCTCGTGCTCGAGGCCGTTCTCGGCCCAGAAGTCGATGATGTTCTCGGCGAGTTCGACCAGGCCCTGGTAGTCCTCTTCCGTTTCCAGTTTCATGAACGGCACGATCACCGTGCCCATCAGGTCGCCGATCTTCAGCGTGCGCTTGCCGCCGACCAGGATGCTGACGCCCTTGTCGTCACCGGGAGACAGCGCCTTGGTCATCACGTTGATGCAATGCATGCAGCGGACGCAGTTGCTGTCCTCGATGTGGAGGGTGTTGTCCTCGTTCAGGGTCATGCACTTGCTGGGGCAGCGGTTGATGACGTCCAGATGGACCTTGTCGCGGCCGTACTCGGCGACGAAGTTCTTCACCTCTTCCTGGTCGATCTTGATCTCGTCGCGCCAGGTGCCGATCACCGCGAAGTCGGACCGCTCGATCGCGTTCACGCAGTCGTTCGGGCAACCGGAGACCTTGAACTTGAACTTGTAGGGCAGGGACGGGCGGTGCACGTCGTCGGTGAAGCGGTTCAGCAGGACGCGGTGGGCGCGCTGCTCGTTGGTGCAGGACTGCTCGCAGCGGGCCGCGCCAACGCAGGACATGCCGGTACGCACGCAGGGGCCGGCGCCACCGAGGTCCCAGCCGTACTCGTTGATCTCGTCGAAGAAGCCCTGGGTGTTGGTCGTGTTCACGCCGATGAACATGGCGTTCCCGGTCTGGCCGTGGAAGGTGATCAGGCCGGAGCCGAACTTTTCCCAGCTGTCGCCCAGCTGGCGCAGCATCGAGGTGGTGTAGAAGTTGCCGGCAGGCGGCTGGACCCGGACGGTATGGAACTCACGGGACTCGGGGAACGCCTTGGATACCTCGGAGAAGCGCGGGATGATGCCCGAGCCGTAACCGAACACCGAAACCGTACCGCCCTTCCAGTAGCCCTTGCGGGTTTCGTAGGAATGCTCGAGCTGGCCCAGCAGGTCGTTGGTGACGTTCTTGATGCGGTCATCGGGATGATCGTCACGCAGGCGCTTGATTCCCGAGATGAAGCTCGGCCAGGGGCCGTTTTCCAACTCGTCGAGCATGGGGGTCGGATGATGTTGGTTCGCCATGGCGGTCTCCTTGATCGGATTCTGTATGCAGGCCGGCTTGTTGCTTCCGGGATCGATACGTACCTTGTTTCGAATCGCGGTCCTCCACTCTGGCCAGATCGCCGGTCCGTCGATTCGTCGAACGGGATGACCCAGGCGGATCACCACGTCACACGGTGGGTTACTCTAGGTTCGAAGAAGCCCTGAAAACATCCTACTCATGGGGGGGGGATACAGGGGGCGTATATCTCCCAAGGGATAGGGAGGGAAAAGGGAGCCGCTGGGGTGTGATCGTTCCTCGAGGCCGGACCCGCGCACTGCGCCGCGGGTCTTGCGCTCTCCGCACGCTACCAACACGGCGGCGCTGACGCTCGCCGGCTATCCCGGATGGATAGTTGTGGCGGCCCGGGACACCATTACACTGTGCCACTCGCGAAACCCTGAGTTGCGCGCGGATGCGCCAAACGCGCCGCCCGCCCACCGGCGGTTCGCGGCCGGCAGCCCGAGGATCCCGTATCTCCGATGATGAACCACTCGATTGCAAGGCCTGGTGCCTGGACTCCGGGCAGTCTCTCCGGCGGAGGGCCTTTTGATCCCGCGAATCCCCAGGAGTACGGGCGCTGGCGCGAGGCCAAGTTGTCCGGCTTTCCGGAGTCCATCGACGATCTCAGGGTGGATGTGGAGGATCCGGCCGGCGTCACTGCGGCCGAGCGTTCGGCGCTCATCGAACGCATCCGGCGTGCCAACATGACCATCTACCGTTGTGCCGGCGCCGCGGTGGATCGCGACGGATTGCGTCGGTTTGGCCGGGCACTCGGCCTCTGGCGGCTCGATGAGCACCTCTGTGCGGAGGAGGACGGAATCAGCCAGTTGCAGGTCAGCGAGGGCGGTCGCACCGGCGAGTACATCCCCTACACCGATCGCCCCCTGAGTTGGCACTGCGACGGCTATTACAATGCCCCCGAAGGAACGATTCGCGCGATGCTGCTGCATTGCGTGTCCGCCGCAGCGCAGGGCGGCGAGAACGCGCTGATGGATCACGAGATGCTCTACATTGCGGTGCGCGATGCAGGGTCACACTACATCGAGGCGCTAATGCATCCCGAGGCCCTCACCATTCCAGCGAATACCCAGGACGGCGAGGTGATTCGTCCGGAGCGCAGCGGACCGGTGTTCAGCGTGGATCCGGTCCGCGGTGCACTGCACATGCGTTACACCGCACGTGGCAGGAACATTCGCTGGCGGGACGACCCGGTCACTGCCGAGGCGGTGGCACTGATCGGCCGCATCCTGGATGCGCCGGAAAGCCCCGTCTTCCGCTACCGGTTGCAGCCAGGGGAGGGCATCCTCTGTAATAACGTGTTACACAACCGCACGGGATTCCGGGACGACCGGGAAAGCGGGCAGCAGCGCCTGGTCTACCGGGCGCGGTTCCTCGATCGTGTGGCCGAAACCTGAGGTATTAAGATGATTTGGTTGAGCGAGATGCTCATGCAGAACCAGGACCTCGAGTCCTTCCAGCAACTCATCGATCTGGTGCAGGAGCGCGCGCGTGAGGGTGAGCGCTTTCTGAGTTCCGACGTGCGTCCTCCGTTTCCGGATACACCCATGGATTGGGAAGAACGCATCGAGGCCGCGTTCACCTCCCCGAACGGTTGAGCGGGGATCGCGATGTTCTGGGATGACGACGCTCCGTATGACGAACTCGCCGGGTTGCGGGACGTGGTCGACGTCTCCTTCCGGATCGACTGTTCCTGTCTGCCGCTGGACCATGCTCACGCATTGTCGAGCGCGTTGCTGGAACGTTTGCCGTGGCTGGAGACGGACGAGTTGGCCGGGGTTCACCTGATCCACGGTGCCGAGTCGGGCAACGGCTGGATGCGGCCCCAGGATCCGGAACGGGACCTGCTGCATCTGTCGCGCCGCGCCCGCCTGCGCCTGCGCGTCCCGGAGGCTCGCGTGGATTCCGCCACCGCGCTGGTGGGCAGCCGGCTCGATGTCGCAGGATTTGCGGTAGGCATCGGCGCGATGAACGTGATTCCGCTGGAGCCGCTGCCGGTGGTGTTTGCACGTTATGTCGTGTCGGAACCGGACCAGGACGAGGCCGCGTTCCTCGCCGGAATGGCGGCCGAACTGAGCCGCCTTGGGGTGCCGGTCTCCAAGCTGCTGAGCGGCCGCCGCCACGTGCTGCGCGCCCCGGAAGGCCTGCTGCACACGCGCAGCCTGATGGTGGCCGAGCTGGAACCGGAGGCATCGCTGCGTCTGCAGCGCAGCGGTGTCGGTCCGGAGCGGGCCATGGGCTGTGGCCTGTTCATCGGGCACAAGGATATCGCCCCGGTGCCAGGGGGCAATTGAGCGGCCCTATCCGGCCGGGTTTTGGGGCGGAAATGTGAGCATTTCCAAATATTTGCAGTGAGAGACTAAACCAAGGGAGGGATTTTCATGAGCCTGGAAGTTGACGGTGTCACCATTGAGACCAACCCCAATGGCTACCTGTTGGAGCTGTCGGACTGGAACGAGAGGGTGGCCGAAACCATCGCCGCGAAGGAAGGTGTCGAGCTGACCCAGCGCCACTGGGACCTGATTCATTATCTGCGCGACGAGTACCTCAACAACAATGAGAACCAGCCGAACACCCGCACGATCGTGAAGGCGATGCAGCAGTTGTGGGACGATCGCAAGGTGGATGCCAAGACTGTCTACGACCTGTTCCCGCTGGATCCCAGCAAGCAGGGCGGGCGCGTCGCCGGGCTGCCAGAAAGCCGCCGGAAGGGCGGCTATTGAATCGTTGCCTATCCCCTAAGGGAGGTTAAGCGCCCCGGCGGCCGGTGTTACAGTCGCGCAGGTCGTCGGGGCCCACGTTCGCCGCCCCATCACTTGGAGACACGGAACCATGAGCAAGAAACAGGAATTGATCAACGAAATGCTCGAGATGCAGAAGCGTTTCATGGACTACGAGCACGAGAACGGCGTCGACCCGGTCGATTATTATCTGGCGCCCGAGGGCCATGCCCTGCACGCCTATCACAAGCGCTACCGCGATATCGCGATGCAGCTGGTGGATATCGCCCACGAAGAGAAGGGCTCGCGGCGGTAATCCGCGCGTCGCCCGGCGGGCGGGCAGGGTCTTGCCCGCTCGCCCGCCCTTCTTCGGACACGCGCAAGGCCGCGCGACTCCGGAACAAGCGTGCATCCATCCGTCTCGGGTACCCCTATGCCAGATCGCCCCGGTTTCGATCCGGAGGTCGTTTCGCCGCTGAGCCAGCGCCTCAATGATCACCCCGTCTATGGCCTGCGCGATCTGTCGGATCTGCGCCGCTTCATGGAACACCATGTTTATTCGGTCTGGGACTTCATGTCCCTGATCAAATACCTTCAGCAACATATTGCCCCGGTTCGTTATCCCTGGAGTCCGGTGGGCGATGCCGCGGTGCGGCGTTTCATCAACGAACTCGTGCTGGAGGAGGAATCCGACGCGGTTCCCGGCCCTGACGGCAGCGACGTGCATATGAGCCATTTCGAACTCTACTGCGGTGCAATGGCCGAGTTGGGGGCGGACCCGGACCGTCCGCGGCGCTTCGTCGAGATCGCCGCGACGCACGGGATCGAGGCGGCGCTGGCGGCGGGTATCGCCCCGGAACCCTCGGCCCGGTTCATGCGCAGTACCTTCGACTTCATCGCCACCGACAAGCCGCATGTGGTTGCGGCCGCCCTGGCCGTGGGTCGGGAGCACGTGATCCCGCGGATGTTCCGCAGTTTCCTGCGCAACATGGGGATCGGTGCCGACGTCGCCCCGCAGTTCCACTTCTACCTCAATCGTCACATCCATCTCGATGAGGATTTTCACGGGCCCCTGTCCCTGCGCATGCTGGACCTGCTCTGCGCGGGAGACCCCGTGCGGCTGGAGGAGGCCCGCGTGGCGGCCCGCGCGGCCATCGAGGCGCGGATCCGCTTCTGGGACGGCGTGCATGCCGACCTTGCGGAGGCGGCATGAGTCTCCGTCTGCGCAGCCGGTGGAAGCAGGGGGAGCGTGAGCGCAGCTTGGAGGACCTGGCCACGGTTGGCGCCGCCAACGCCTGGCGTGCGGCCTGCAACGGCGTGCTGAACCTCGAGAACGAGGGGTTCGAGACGAGTTCCCGCGCACAGCGCATCGATATCATCGAAGAGTTCGTCGCCTTCCTGCTGCTGGTCGCGGATCGGCTGGTCTTCGAGACCTTCTCGCCGGAGGATCGGGCGCGGTTCATCACCGCAATGGCCATGCGTCTGGCGGAACTGGTGGATGAGAACCGCACCGATGCCCAGGGCCCCGGAGAGCACCGCGATCGTTTCATCGAGAAGTTGAACGAGCGCACCGGGGTCTATGCCGAGTGCAGCTACAGCCCGGAGGAGGGCCCCGGCTTTACCATGCTGTGTTGCCTCGGCGACCGGGTCACCGACGTGCTCGGTCCCACCAACCGCAAGTGGGCCCAGGACCAGGTGGTGGCGATCGATGGTCCGGAGGCAGCACAGGGGTTTACTCGTGCACTTGAGACCCTGCTCGACGACACGGAGCAGGAGCGTCCCGTTCGTGGGCCGCGGCGCCCGCTGGCCGACGACTGATCGCCCTCAGGGCTGAGACTCCGGCTGGAGGCAGGCATGCAAGACGTACTTCGCCGGATTCGCGTCGTTTTGGTGGGTACCACCCATCCGGGAAACATCGGTTCGACCGTGCGGGCGATGAAAACGATGGGTCTGTCCGATCTGGTGCTGGTCGATCCGCAGCGGTTTCCGGCCGCGGAAGCCACTGCACTGGCGGCCGGCGCCGATGACCTCCTCGCACGGGCTCGGGTTGCACCGGACCTGGCCGGAGCAATCGACGATTGCATCTGGGTGACGGGTACCAGTGCCCGCCGGCGCGGTCATTCGGTACCACCACTCGCGCCCGAGCCAGCCGCACAAGCCCTTCTAGAACGCGCGCGAGCGGGAACGGTCGCGCTGGTGTTCGGCCGCGAAAGCAGCGGGCTGACCAACGACGAACTCGATCGCTGCAACTCCCTGGTGCAGATCCCCACGGATCCGGGCTTCAGTTCCCTGAATCTGGCGGCGGCGGTGCAGGTCATGGCCTATACCTGTCGTGCCAAGGCTCTGTCGCTGGCGGAGGCGCCCGTGCCGGACTATGACCCGGATCCCCCCGCGACGCAGGCGCAACTGGACGACCTGTTCGAGCATTTCCAGCGGACACTGGTGGCGATCGAATTTCTCGACCCGGATAAGCCGAGGCACCTGATGCGCCGGTTGCGGCACCTGTACCTGCGTACCGGCCTGACCCGTAGCGAGGTGGCGATTCTGCGTGGCATTCTGACCCACACCGAGCGCGGAGGCGGTCGTCCCCAAGGTCGGCCGTGATATCGTATGGGATTGCCACGGTCAGGCGATCGAAAGCATGTTTCAGCGGCTGCGAGAAGATGTCCAATGCGTGTTTGAGCGGGATCCGGCCGCACGCAATGGTTTCGAGGTCGTCACCACCTATCCGGGGCTGCATGCGATTTGGTTGCACCGCGCGGCGCATGGGCTCTGGCGCATCCGGCTGCGTTGGCTTGCCCGTATCGTGGCCAACGTGAGTCGCCTGCTGACGGGAATCGAGATCCATCCCGGTGCGCGCATCGGGCGGCGGTTTTTCGTTGATCACGGGATGGGTGTCGTCATCGGCGAGACGGCAGAGATCGGCGACGACTGCACGATCTACCACCAGGTTACCCTCGGGGGAACCAGTTGGGACAAGGGCAAGCGTCATCCTACCCTGGAGGAGGGTGTGGTGATCGGTGCCGGAGCAAAGCTCCTTGGACCCGTGCGTATCGGAGCGCGCGCCCGGATCGGTTCCAATGCCGTGGTTCTGCGCGACGTGCCGGCGGATGCCACCGCGGTGGGAATCCCCGCACGAATCCTGGTGCCGCGCCGGGAGCCCGATCCACGCTTCAAGGCAATGGCGGATCGCATGGGTTTCGACGCCTACGGCCTGACCCGGGACATGCCTGACCCGGTGGCCGATGCCATCCACCGGATCGTCGATCATCTGCATGAACTCGATGAGCGCATGGAGCGTGCCTGCGAGGCCCTCAAGGGGGCTGGGATCGACATTGGGACAGCGGAAGAAATGCATCCGATCTCGCAATGCGATCTCGAGGGGCTGGAGCCCGAGGACTGCGAGACTCCCCCCCGCGGGACGTCCGGAAATACTTGATCGCTCTGGTAGGTTGCGCATACTCTCACCGAACTTCCGAGGCTGCCAGGAACGCCATGAAATTGACCACGCGGGGGCGCTACGCCGTGACCGCCATGCTGGACGTCGCCACGCATTCCACGCGTGGTCCGGTGTCGCTTGCCGAGGTCGCGGAGCGGCAGCACCTATCCCTGTCCTACCTGGAACAACTGTTCGCGCGCCTGCGCCGCGGTGGGCTGGTCCGCAGCAGTCGCGGGCCGGGCGGCGGATATCGCCTGAGCCGTGATCCGGCCGAGATCAGTGTCGCTGACGTGATCATGGCCGTTGACGAGCCGGTGGATGTGACCCGCTGTGGCGGGCTCGTCAACTGCAACCAGGATTCCCGCTGCCTGACGCATGATCTTTGGGTGGAACTGAGCGGGCAGATGCAGGATTTCCTCAGCAGCCGCTCCCTGACCGACGTCCTGCAGCGTCATCTCGATGCGCGTGGAAATGCCCCCGCTGCGCCGATCTGGCAGCGGGAATGCCAGTCGCCCCGCCGCACGATACCGATCGCCGCCGCGCCCGGACAGGCAGCCGGAAGCAGCGAGGCCTGACCGTCCGCTCCCCAGCGGCTGGCCCGATTGCCCTCGCAGGGGGCTGTCGCTAGACTACCCCGCGATTTCAGGTTTCCCGCCCGCCGTCCGGCGGGCGCTTGTTTTCCCTTCTTCAAGGAGATTGCCCGTGGCCCAGGAACGTACGCTGTCCATCATCAAACCCGATGCCGTTGCCAAGAACGTGATCGGGGAAATCTACAGCCGTTTCGAAAAGGGCGGGCTACGGATCGTGGCGGCACGCATGCTGCACCTGTCGCGCGACCAGGCTGAGGGTTTTTACGCGGTGCACAGGGAGCGCCCGTTTTTCAAGGATCTCGTCGAGTTCATGATGTCGGGTCCGGTGATGGTCCAGGTGCTCGAGGGCGACAATGCCATTGCCCGGCACCGCGAGATCATGGGGGCGACCAACCCGAAGGACGCGGCACCCGGTACGATCCGTGCCGATTTTGCGACCAGCATCGATGAGAATGCGGTGCACGGGTCTGATGGTCCGGAAACGGCCCAGACCGAGATTGCCTATTTCTTCGGCGACGACGGCGTTTGCCCGCGTACGCGCTAGGAGCCTGCCGGACTTAGGCTGCCCCGGGATTCCGGTCCGCGGATGGGGATTCACGGCGCGGCCTCAAGCTCCGGGTCGGGTGAGGTCTGGACGGGATGTCGCAGGGGCCGGAGGCTCGTGCGGGTAATGCGCATAGCCGCTCCGTGCATTACACTACAATGCTTTAGGGTCCAGAATAGAAGCCATGTCAACGTCCTTTGCCAATCCTCTGAATCTGCTGGGTGTACCCCGCCAGCGATTGGCGGGGCAGTTCGAGCAGTGGGGTGAACGCGGCTTTCGCGCCACGCAGGTGGTCAAGTGGATTCATCAGCGCGGCGTGACCGACTTCACCGCAATGACGGACCTGTCGAAGGCGCTGCGCCAGCGGCTCGGGCAACTCGCCGAGATCGCGCTGCCGGAGATCGCCCTGGAACGCAGTTCCGACGACGGCACCGTGAAGTGGGTGCTGCGTCTCGCCGATGGCAACGCCATCGAAACGGTCTTCATCCCCGAGGACGACCGCGGCACGCTGTGCATTTCGTCACAGGTGGGCTGTGCGCTGGACTGTACCTTCTGCTCCACCGCCCAGCAGGGCTTCAACCGCAATCTGACCGCACACGAGATCATCGGGCAGATCTGGCTGGCCAACAGCCGTCTGCCGGTGCCGGAGGGGCGGTCCCGCGCAGTGACGAACGTGGTCTTCATGGGCATGGGCGAGCCGCTGGCGAACTTCGACGCGGTGGTGGACGCAATCGACCTGATGCTGGACGACAACGCCTATGGGCTGAGCAAGCGCAGGGTCACGTTGAGCACCTCGGGACTGGTGCCGGCGCTGGATCGCCTTGGCGAGATCACCGATGTCGCGCTGGCCGTGAGCCTGCACGCACCGAACGATGCGCTGCGCGATCGCCTGGTGCCCATCAACCGGAAGTACCCCATCCGCGAGCTGCTCGACGCCTGCCATCGTTACACGCGTGACGGCGCCCGACACCATCGGGTGACCTTCGAGTACGTCCTGCTCGCCGGCATCAACGACCAGCCCGAGCATGCACGGGAGCTGATCGACTTGTTGCGCGACGTTCCCTGCAAGATCAACCTGATACCGTTCAACCCTTTTCCTGGTTCCCCATTCGTCCGTCCGTCGATGAACGCGGTGCATGCGTTCGAGCGGCAGCTCGGGGATGCCGGCTTCGTGACCATCATCCGGCGTACACGGGGTGACGACATCGACGCGGCCTGCGGCCAACTGGTCGGTCAGGTGGCCGACCGCAGCGGTCGTGGGGCGCGCATGATCCGTCTGCATGCGGCGTTGCCGCAGCGCGTGGGGGCGACGGCATGAGAGGTTGGGTTCGGGTGCCCGGCGGGTACCGCGGGAGGGCCGTCCTGCTGCTGCTCGGCCTGATGGTCGCAGGCCTGCTCGGCGGTTGTGCGGGTCTGCAGTCCCAGACCGCCCTGGACCAGAGGCGCGCGGCGGAAGTCAACGCGGAGCTGGGTATCAGCTACCTGCGCCAGAACGACCTCGCCCAGGCGCAGCGCGCGCTGGACCGGGCCCTGCAATTCGACCCGCGGCTCGCCATGGCCCATCTGGGCATGGCCTCGCTGCGCGAACGCCAGGGTTCAACGGACAGTGCCGTGAAGCATTATCGCGAGGCACTCGCGCTGGAGCCTAACAACCCCTACGTGCAGACCAACCTGGGCGACCTGCTGTGCCGGCAGGAACAGTTCCAGGAAGGCCAGGCACTGCTGGCCAAGGCGATCGCGAACTCATCCTACTCCGCGCGCGAGGTCGCGCTGCTGAGCGCGGGCATCTGTGATCTGCGGATGGGCAACGTAGCGAGCGCGGAGGAGCGGATGCGTGAGGCCTTGCGGGTCGATCCTCAGTATCACGAGGCGCTGTACGAGATGGCGCTGCTGACCTATGCGGACGGACGGCCTTTCCAGACCCGCGCGTTTCTGTCGCGCCTGAGCGCGCTCGGGGTTGTCACGCCGCAGTCTCTGCTGCTCTGTTACCGCTCCGAGATGCAACTCGGCAACCGTAGTGACGCCCGGTACTGTGCCGAGCGCCTGCGGCGGGAGTTCGCAGACAGCAGGGAGGCGGCAGAAGTCGTGCGGCTGGAGCAGACGCATGGCTGAGAGAAAGGACAAGGAGCCGGTCTTCGGGAAGCTGGACGATCTCGAGGAAACGGACGGCCTGCCTTCTGGGCTGAGCGGTCTGGGACTGCGCTCCGAAGGAGATCGCAATCGCCATGGCGCAGCGTTCTCCGGTCGGGATTCCAACGATGACGCGGCTGTCGGGGTGAACGAGCCCGAGCCCGCCATCTCCATGGTCAGTGGCCTGACGATGCGCACCCACCCTGTGGAACCCGCGCCGGATGGTTCCGGACCGGGACAACCGGGAGCGGGCATCCGGTTCGCGCGCGAGAAGCTCGGTATGGACAAGAGCGATCTTGCAGCCCGGACACGGTTGTCCCGGCGGATCATCGAAGACCTCGAGGGAAACCGTTTCGATTCCATGCCGCCGGCCTATGTTCGCGGATATCTCCGCGGCGTCGCCCGCGAGTTGGGGGGCGACGCCCAGACCTGGATCCGGGCCTACGAGGGTTTGGGGTACTCTGAGCCGGTGCTGCGGCCGACCGTGCAGCGGAATCCGTCCGCGCGCTGGGGACTCAGCGGCGGTGTCTGGTCGCTGACCGTCGCGGCCATCCTGGTTTCGGCGGTCGGGCTCGGCGTCTATGCGTGGACCGAAGGCGACCGGGAGGCTCCCTTTGCCGGTATCGCGCTGTGGCTTGGTGAAGTCCAACAGCGATTCACCCGAGCAGCGCCGGAACCCGTACCCGAGGCCGAGCCAGGTCCCGAAACAACGGCGCCCTCGGCCCCCGGACAGCCGATGACGGAACTGGAGTGGACGCAGGAGGTGTCACCCCTGGAGCCTGCACAGGACCCCCTGACGCTGGAGCCCCTGGCCGAACCCGAGACTGCCCCGCCGACGGAACCGGAAGCCGCGCCGCCGCCTGCCGAAGAAGATCTCCCGGCGGCGTTGCCGGAGACCCCGGCGGGCGTCGACGATGCGCTCCAGCCCGAGCCGTCTTCCGCGCTGGAGCCGGATCCCGTGCCGGCGCCGCAGCCGGATCCTGTCGTCGACGAGGCACCGGTCGCGACCACCGACCGGGATACGTCCACCGCGGCAGGGCCAACCCCGGCTCCGGCTGCTCGCGACGCGCAGGAGGCCGCCCCGGTGGCTGGGGATCGGAGCACGCTGACCCTCTTCTTCGACGCCACATCCTGGGTGGAGATCCGTTCGGCGTCGGATCGCGTGGCGCTGCAGGGTATCTTTCACGCGGGAGACGAGCGCAGCGTATCGGTACAGCTTCCTGCGAGAGTGGTCCTCGGCAACGCGCCCGGGGTCCGCCTGGCTCGGGATGGCGCGGCGGTGGACCTGATCCCGCACTCGCGCAGCGACCGCACTGCCCGGTTCAGTCTGGGCCTCGACTGATGCAGCCGTTCGGGGTGCGTATCGCCGGTGTGGAGTGCCCGGCATGAAGGCCATTCAGTCGATTCGCGGGATGCACGACATCCTGCCCGATGACATCCATGCCTGGCAGTTCCTCGAGAGTCGCCTGCGGGAGTTGCTCGATGGCTACGGCTATCGGGAGATCCGTCTGCCGGCGGTGGAGTTCACCGACCTGTTCGCACGTTCCATCGGCGACGTTACCGACATCGTCGAAAAGGAGATGTATACCTTCGAGGACCGCAACGGCGACCGGCTGAGCCTGCGCCCGGAGGGCACCGCGGGCTGCGTCCGTGCCGGGATCGAGCACGGTCTGCTGCACAACCAGGTGCAGCGGCTCTGGTACCAGGGGCCGATGTTTCGGCACGAGCGACCGCAAAAGGGGCGCTACCGGCAGTTTCATCAGGTCGGCATGGAAATCTTCGGTGTGCCCGGCCCCGACGTCGATGCCGAACTCCTCGCCTTTACCGCGCGTCTTTGGAAGGCGTTGGGATTGCGCAACCTGCGCCTCGAACTGAATACCCTGGGGACGCCGGCCAGTCGGCTCCGCTACCGAGACCGGCTGATCGGGTATTTCGAGGCGCATCGGGATAGATTGGATGCCGAGGCCGTCCGCCGTCTGCAGGAAAATCCGTTGCGCCTGCTGGACAGCAAACACCCGGAAACCGCCGCGATCGCGCGCGACGCACCGACGCTGATCGAGGATCTGGACGCCGAGTCGCGCGCCCATTTCGAGGGTCTCTGTGCCCATCTCGATGCCCTCGACATTGCCTACACACACAACCCCCGGCTGGTGCGTGGATTGGATTACTATACCCACACCGTTTTCGAGTGGATCACGGACGAACTGGGCGCCCAGGGGACGGTCTGTGCGGGTGGCCGCTACGATGGCCTGGTCGAACAGCTTGGAGGCCGCTCCACGCCTGCGATCGGGCTCGCCATGGGCCTGGAACGGCTGGTCAGCCTGCTGGTCGATCAGGGAGCGGTGACAGCGCGTGCCGGCCCTGACATCTACCTGGTGGTCCCGGGAGACACGGCGGCGGGCCCGCAGGCCCTGACCCTTGCCGAGCGGCTGCGGGACCAACTCCCGGGGCTGGAGTTGCTGCTGAACTGCGGCGGCGGCAGCATGAAGTCGCAGATGAAAAAGGCGGACAGGGCGGGTGCTCGCTACGCGGTGATCCTTGGCCCCGACGAGATCGCGGCCGGCACCGTCGTGGTGAAGGCGCTCCGCGATCCCGAGAGCAGCCAACTGACCGTGGCCCAGCAGGATCTGGCGGCGCTGATGCAGGCGAGGCTGGGACGACAATCCGGAGGATGGAACTGATGAGTTACCTCACTGACGAGGAAAAAGCGGAACGAATCAAGCAGTGGTGGTCGGAAAATGCCGTCGCCATCATCGGCGGACTGGCGATCGGGATCGCCGGCCTGTTCGGTTGGAACTGGTGGACCGATCGGCAGGACAGCCGCGCCGAGATGGCCTCCGAGCTCTACACCACAGTGCTCTCCCATGCCGCCGCTGGCCAGTACACGCAGGCAGCCGCGGTTGCGGCTGAGCTGACCGAGAGAGGTCGCGGCACGCCTTACGTGGCCATGGGTTGGGCCATCGTCGCCGACGTGGCCGTGCGTCAGGAGGATCCCCAGCGTGCGATCCATGCCCTGGAACAGGCGCGCGAGACCGCGCGGGACCGCGGCTACCGGCAGGTCGTGACCCTACGCCTGGCCCGTCACCTGGTTTCCGCGGACCGTCTGGACGAGGCGGAGGCTTTGTTGGCCGAAGTCGAGTCGGAGGCCTTTGCCGGCCTGCGTGCGGAAGTGCGCGGCGATATTGCCCGTGCCCAAGGTGATTCCGAGCGGGCGCGCCAGCACTACGAAGAGGCCCTGGCTGCGGGGCACAACACGGAATTTCTCCGGCTCAAGCTCGATGAACTCTCTGCCTGAGGGGTGTCGGCCATCATGATTCCCGTCGTACTGCGTTTCTGGCTTGTTGCCGCACTGCTGCTGTCGCTCTCGGCCTGCGGCCTGTGGACGCGCGACACCACCGAATCCCCGGCGCCTCTGCCGGAGTTCACTGCGGTGGGCAGCCCGGACACCCTCTGGTCGCGCTCCATCGGCCGCGGGGCGGATCGTTCGATCTGGCAGGTCAAGCCGGCGGTCACCGACGACCTGGTCGTTGTCGCCGATTCCCGGGGCCGCGTCAGTGCGCTGGATCGCAACACGGGTAATCCCCGCTGGGAGAACCGTCTGCGTGCCGTACGTGTCTCCTCGGGGGTTGGCGCGGGAGCGGACATCGCGGTGGTGGGAGCCATGGACGGCTCCGCCATCGCGCTGAACCTCGACAATGGCGACGAGATCTGGCGCACGCAGCTCTCCAGCGAGGTGCTCGCCGTGTCGACCGTCGCCGGCGGGATCGTCGTCGCACGGACCAATGACGGTCGCCTGCATGCGCTGGACGCGGCCTCGGGCACGGTGCGCTGGACGGTTCTGCGCACCACCCCCGCACTGAGTCTCCGTGGCGTGCAGGTGCCCCAGATGCTGCCGGGGAGGGTGCTCGCCAGTTTCGATACGGGCCGTCTGCTGATGCTCGGTACGACTCGCGGCAATGTCCTCTGGGAGGCCACGATCGCGGTCCCTTCGGGGCGCTCCGAACTGGAACGCCTGATCGACGCGGACGGGCACATTCCCGTCTATCGGGGCGTTGCCTTCGCCTCGACCTATCAGGGGCGCCTGGCTGCGGTGACGCTGGACAGCGGCGACCTGATCTGGGCCCGGGACTTCTCTTCGTATCAGGGCGGCGATATCCACGGCGACTCCGAAATCCTGGTGATGACCGCGGCGGACAGCCATGTCTGGGGCCTTGATCCACGCAACGGCGGCGACCTTTGGCAGCAGCGCGGCCTGCGCCTGCGGGACCTGACCGGGCCGGTGGTCATCGGGGACCAGGCGGTCGTCGGCGACTTCCAGGGCTATCTGCATTGGCTGAGCGTCGATGACGGCCGCATCCTGGCCCGGACCCGGGCCGGATCCGGAGCCATCGTGACCCGTCCGGTGCTGCGTGACGATGTGCTCTACGTGGTCTCCGGCAATGGCCAGGTCAGTGCGATCCGGGCGCGTGTAGGCCATGACTGAGCGCGGCCCCCGCGCAGGGGCGCCGGGATGATACCGGTGCTCGCCCTGGTAGGGCGCCCGAACGTCGGGAAGTCCACCCTGTTCAACCAGTTGACGCGCTCCCGCGATGCGCTGGTCGCGGACCTGCCTGGATTGACCCGCGACCGCCAGTACGGGATTGGCCGGGTCGGCGGCTTTTCCTACATGGTGGTCGATACCGGTGGCCTCTCCGGCGAAGACGAGACCATGGACACCGCCATGGCCCAGCAGACACGCCAGGCCATTACCGAGGCGGATGTGGTCCTGTTGATGGTGGATGCGCGGTCGGGACTCAGCGCACAGGACGAGGTCATTGCCCGGGACCTTCGCGCGCAGGGCGTGCGGGCGCTGCTGGTGGCCAACAAGACCGACGGTCTGGACATCGATTCCGCGACCGTCGAGTTCCACTCGCTGGGCATGGGCGCCATGGTTCCGATTGCCGCCGCGCACGGGCGCGGCATCGCGGTGCTGATGCAGCGGGTGCGGGATGAAATCGAAGCCCGTGCCGCGGAGACCGCCGGCGACGGGGACATGCCGCTCCTGGACGATACCGAGGCCCTGGACCGCTGGCCGGGTATTCGGGTCGCGCTGGTGGGCCGCCCGAATGTCGGCAAGTCCACGCTGATCAACCGGCTGCTGGGGGAGGAGCGCGTCGTCGCGACCCCGATCGCAGGCACCACGCGGGACAGCATCTTCATTCCGTTCTCGCGCGACGGTCAGGAGTACACCCTGATCGATACGGCCGGCATACGGCGTCGTGGGCGGGTCCACGAGGTGGTCGAGAAGTTCAGCGTGATCAAGACGCTGAAGGCCATCGAAGCGGCCCATGTGGTGATCATGGTGCTGGATGCCCGCGCGGGGATCGCCGATCAGGATGCGCATCTGCTCGGCATGGTGCTGGAAGCGGGCCGGGCGCTGGTACTGGCGGTGAACAAGTGGGACGGTCTGGATCCGGAGGTTCGCGAGTCGGTGCGCCAGGATCTGGAACGCAAGCTGGGTTTTCTGCGCTTCGCCCGGATGCGCCTGGTCTCCGCCCTGCACGGCACCAATGTCGGACACCTGCTGGAGGACGTGCGCGAGGCTCATGCCAGCGCATTTGCCGAGCTGTCGACGCCCAAACTGACACGGCTGCTGGAATCGGCGGTCGCGGAGCACCAGCCGCCACTCGTCGGCAACCGCCGGATCAAGCTGCGCTATGCTCACCAGGGTGGCCAGAACCCGCCGGTGATCGTGGTTCACGGCAACCAGACCGACGCCCTGCCGGGAAGCTACAAGCGCTTCCTTGAGAATTTCTTTCGCCGGCATCTGCAGCTGGTCGGCACGCCGTTGCGGATGGAATTCAAGACGGGCAAGAATCCCTTCGCAGGTCGCAAGAACACACTCACCGAGCGGCAGCAACGCAAGCGCAAACGCCTGCTGCAGCATGTGAAGCGGCGCTGAGTCCCGCGATGCCGACCGTGTCCGCACGCGCCGGAGCGATGGAACCGTTCCGGGTCATGCAGGTACTGGCCGCGGCGCAGGACCTGGAAGCGGGCGGGGCCGATGTGATCCACCTCGAGGTGGGGGAACCGGACTTCCCGACCCCGGAAGCGATCGTTGCGGCCGGGCAGCGGGCCCTGGCCCACGGGGTCACGCGCTACACCCCGGCCCATGGCACCGCCGCGATGCGACAGGCGATCGCCGCCGACTACCGCAGACTCCATGGTCTCGATGTCGATCCCGAGCGCGTGGTCGTCACGGCCGGCGCCTCCGCCGCCATTCTGCTGGCGCTGGCGGCGGCCACGGATGCCGGTGATGCCGTTCTGCTGCCGGACCCCGGCTACGCCTGCAACCGGCAGTTCGTCACTGCCCTTGGTGGCCGTCCGGTGCTGGTCCCGGTCCAGGCTGCGAGCGGTTTCCAGCCGACGGCCGCGCAGATCGCCGCGGCCTGGGAGCCGGGGACGCGTGCGGTGATGCTGGCCTCGCCGGCCAACCCCACCGGGACCCTGTTGCCGGTGGACGAACTGGTCGCCATCGCGGACGTGGTTCGCGCGCATGGCGGCGTACTGATCATGGACGAGATCTACGGGCGCCTGGTCTTTGGCCGGAGTCCGGACACGGCACTGCGGCGGGTGCAGGATGCGGTGGTCGTCAACAGCTTCTCCAAGTACTGCGCGATGACCGGCTGGCGCCTGGGCTGGATGGTCGTGCCCGAGCCCTGGATTGAACCGGTGCGCCGGCTGGCGCAGAACCTCTTTGTCGCACCCTCCACGATGGCTCAGGCGGCGGCGCTCGCGGCGTTCGAGGCGGGGACGGAAGATCTGCTGCAGGCGCGGGTGCGGGAACTGGAGAGTCGCCGTGATTTCCTGCTCTCGGTTCTGCCCGAGTTGGGGCTGGCGGTGCGAGCCCGTCCCGAGGGCGCCTTCTACATGTATGCCGACAGCCGCGCGCATGGCCCCGATTCCGAGGCTCTCTGCGCGCGCATCCTGCGCGAGGCGCGGGTGGCCCTGACGCCGGGCACCGATTTCAGTCCCGGCTCCGGGCGCGATCACATCCGCATCGCCTACACACAGCCGCGCGAGCGCCTCGAGGAGGCGGTTGCGCGACTGCGCCGGGTACTGGCTGAGGCGCAGTGAAGCGAGGATAGTCAGGGCTGGTGCAACGGGATCGAGGCCTGCGAGGGGCCGACCCGTCGGCGGGTGTCGGCAGCAGGGATGCCGCCGTCAAGCCTACAGGGATGGATTCATGGCGTCCCGCCGGCGGGTCGGCGACCTC
>SKJG01000121.1 GCA_007116035.1 Thioalkalivibrio sp. | reverse complement strand
TCGACGAGTTCACGGCGCTGCTGACCGATTCGGAATTGCTCGATGGCTACGGACACATCGTGTTCGACACCGCGCCGACGGGTCACACCATCCGCCTGTTGCAGTTGCCGGGTGCCTGGAGTGGCTTCCTCGAGACCGGCAAGGGCGACGCCTCCTGCCTGGGTCCGTTGGCCGGGCTGGAAAAGCAGCGCGAGCGCTACGGCGCCGCGGTGTCCGCGCTGGCCGATCCCGAGCGGACCCGCCTGATTCTGGTCGCCCGCCCGCAGCAGGGCAGCCTACGCGAGGTCGCACGCACCCATGCGGAGCTCGCGACGATCGGATTGCGGCGCCAGCACCTGGTGATCAACGGCGTACTCCCTGCCGCCGAGGCGGCAACGGATTCGCTGGCGGGTGCCATGTACGAACGCGAGGCGCGGGCGATGTCGGATCTGCCGGTGTCCCTGCGCGACTTGCCGCTCGATCTGCTGCCGTTGAAGGCCTTCAACCTGGTGGGGATCGAGGCCCTGGGGCGTTTGTTCGAGGATGACGATGCCACGGATGCAGACGCCGTCGATCGGGATGAACCGGTACGGGTTGCGCTGGATGCCCGGCCCCTGGTAGAGCTGGTCGAGGCGATCGCCGCCGATCAGCACGGCCTCGTGCTGTTGATGGGGAAGGGAGGCGTCGGCAAGACCACGGTGGCTGCGGCGATTGCCGTGGCGCTGGCCGAACGGGGTCTGCCGGTGCACCTGACCACCTCGGACCCGGCCGCGCACATCTCGGACACCCTGGCCGAGGATCTCGACGGGCTGAGCGTCAGCCGGATCGACCCGCGGGTGGAGACCGAGCATTACCGGCAGCACGTGCTCGAGACCAAGGGTAGCAAGCTCGACGCCGAGGGTCGCGCACTGCTTGAGGAAGACCTGCGCTCGCCCTGCACCGAGGAGATCGCCGTGTTCCAGGCCTTCTCGCGGATCATTCGCGAGGCCGGCCACAAGTTCGTGGTGATGGATACCGCCCCGACCGGGCACACCCTGCTGCTGCTCGATGCCACGGGCGCCTACCACCGCGAGGTGAGCCGGCAGATGGACGGTTCCGGTATCGGCTACACCACGCCGATGATGCAGCTTCAGGACCCGGCACAGACCAAGGTGTTGATCGTGACCCTGCCGGAAACAACCCCGGTGCTGGAAGCGGCGAACCTGCAGGCTGATCTGCGCAGGGCGGGCATCGAGCCCTGGGCCTGGGTGGTCAACCAGAGCATTGCGGTGACCGAAACGCATTCGCCCTTGCTGCGCCGCCGGGCGCGTGCCGAGCAGCCGCGGATTGCAGAGGTGGCGGATCAGTATGCGCAACGCCATGCGGTAGTGCCGGCATTACGCGAGGAGCCGGTCGGGATGGAGCGTTTGCAGCAACTGCTTGATCCGACGCCATCCAGGGCGGAGCTTGCTACTGGCGGTGATTGACGTGGTGCCTGAGCGCCATCGAATTTCTCTGGCCCTGTCGGCAGTGTGTGACGCAGGGTTTTCCTCGCTACGCTGGCGACCGGATGCAATCGGACGGAGCGAGGCTATACTCGAGGTCGGCTTAAATGCGGGACCGGCGAGATGAAGAACACTCTCTGGAAAACCGCGGCAAGAATCCGATTCGGCGCCGCTGTGTGGTTGCTGTCGAGCAGCGTGACCCATCTCGCGATTTTGAGTTTGCCGGTGCTGGCGGGGGCAGCCGATCCCGAACGCAATCCGGGCTTCGCTGTGAACGTGGAACAGCAGCCAGTGTTTCCGAGGATCGACGACACACCTCGCGAGATTGGCCTGGTGGTGCCGGACTGGTTCAAGCTCAGTTTTCTCGACCTGCGTGAGGATCTCGACGAAGCCGTGGCCGGGGGCAAGATGGGGCTGGCGCTGTATTTCGGTCTTGACCACTGCCCCTATTGTGAAGTGATGCTTCACCAGAACCTCGCCGAACCCGATATCCGCCATTATCTTTCAGAGCACTTCGACGTGGTCCCTCTGGATGTGGAGGGTGCTCGTGATGTGGTGACCCTGGAAGGCGACCGATTGACAGAACGGTTGTTCGCTGCAAATCGACGCCTCAACTTCACCCCTGGATTTTCCTTCATTGATGCGGGAGGTGACGAGATTTTCCGCATCCGCGGCTATTACCCACCGTATCGTTTTCGCGCGGCGCTCGAGTATGTGATCGATCGTCACTACCGGGACGGAACGTTCCGTGAATACCTGGAGCGTGCCGATCCCCCGCCGAAATTTGACCTCGAAGACATCAATGAAAGGGACTTTTTTGATCAACCCCCGCACATGCTGGACCGGTCCCGGGTGCCGGCTCAACGGCTCCTCGTCGTCTTTTTTGAACGCCGCGGCTGTCATGCCTGCGATGTTCTGCATTCGGAACCACTGAGCAACCCTGAGGTGATTGAACGCGTACGCCAGTTTCAGGCCGTGCAACTCGACCTGGATGCGGACACTCCGGTCATCACCCCCGATGGAGAGCGAACGACCGCCCGGGCATGGGGCGAGCGTCTGGGCATTCATTGGGCACCCACCATGGTGTTCTTCGACGAACACGGCCAAGAGGTCATCCGCATCGAAGCCGTGGTGGGACTGCATCGGCTCCATACCACCATGGAGTACGTGCTGACCCGAGCCTATAAGGAATTCCCGACCTATCGTCGCTGGCGCGCCGGAAACGTGGAATAGCAGCCGTTCCGTTCCGACTCAGCGGGAGTTGCCCGCATGTTTTCCTCAGACGCGTGAGGCAATGCCCTCTGGCTCGCGCGGGAGCCGCCTCGCCAAGGGGTAGAGCTCTTCACATTCAGCCTGGATCCTCTTGGATACCAGCCGGAAAATGTCCTCCGCTTCGGTGACGAAACGCGCGTGGTCATCGATCAGCAGGCCCCGCCGACACCAGCGACCGACGAAATCGTTGAACAACTTCTTGATTTCCTTCTCTCCCTCGATGAAACGACGTGCGGTATTGTTGATTCCGATGTCCCCGTGGGTGAGCAGATCCCGGTAAACAAATTTGTTGTTGCGTTCGAAATGCTCCTGCACACGCGCGACGTATTGGTCAAGCAGGTTGCTGGCAATATCGGTGTCGCACATCTCGCGTTCCTGGATCAGGTGCGCGAGAACCTTGGTCAATTCGGCGATCTCGTGATTCTGTCGATTCAGCAGGTCCAGCGTGAGCATGATGGGAATCCTCCTTGTGTGAGTGGCTACGGGAATGCGGGGATCTTCTTTGGCCCGAAACGAGCCGGATTCCTCACTGAACCAGACGGGCTGGTGTCACCCCGGGTGGCGGAGAACGCCAATGCACCAACCGGGCTTCCCACGCATGGAAGGTAGCACATGAATCGGTGATGAGCATCGCCAAGATCGAGGTGGGGGTGGCGCGGTCATTGGTGACCCTTCGGAGCAATCCCCAGTCGGGCAAGCAATGTCTCTTCGGGGAAGCCGTCGGCAATCATGCCGTTTGCCAATTGATACTGGCTGATGGCGTTGCGCGTCGCGGGCCCCAGGATGCCGTCTGCCTCACCGCTGTTGAATCCCTTGTCGTTCAGTTGCGACTGCAATTGCACGACCTGCGCTCGCGAGAGGCGAGCGGCATCTGCCGGTGGCGGACGGTACAGCCTGCCTGCACCGGAAATGCGGTCCGCCAGATGTCCGACCGCAAGAGCGAAGAATTCCGACCGGTTCCAGCCCATGATCACGTTGAAATTGGGATAGACGAGGAAGGCCGGCCCCAGGTGTCCAGCCGGGAGCAGCAGGGCAGCCTCGAGGTCAATGTCGGCTACGGGGTTTCCGTGAACATCGGTGACGCCCAGTCGGCGCCACTCGTTCAGTGGCCTGCGTGCGGTCCGGCCGGCCTGGCTGTAGTCGAAGCCTTGGGGCAGGACGACCTCACGTCCCCAGCGATACTTCGGATCCCAGCCGAGGGCATTGAGAAAGTTGCCTGCGGACATCATCGCGTCGGGGATGCTGTTCCAAAGGTCCCGTTTGCCATCGCCGTCACCATCAACCGCGTAGCGGAGGAACACGGAGGGCATGAACTGCACGTGGCCCATGGCACCGGCCCAGGAGCCCTCCATGCGTTCGAATGGGATCGCCCCTTCCTCGATGATGCGCAGCGCCGCAATCAACTCCTCGGCGAAGTACTCGGCTCGGCGCGGATCGCAGGCCAGTGTGGCCAGCGCACTCGGCACGGACGTACGGCCGAAGTAACTGCCGTAATTCGTCTCCATTCCCCAGAAAGCCACCAGGTAGGCGGGAGGAACGCCGGTCGCCGCCTGGACGCGTTCCAGCAGCGCCCGGTGTGTCTGCAGCAGGGCGCGACCCTGATCGATGCGCTGCGTCGTTACGCGAGGACCGAGGTAATCGACAAACGGCGTGCTGAACTCGGGCTGGCGCTGGTCCAGTTCGATGACGCGGTCCAGGTGCCGAACACTTCCGAGGACGCGATCCGCCACATCGGCGTCGACACCCTCCTGAACGGCCTTGGCCCTGATGTCTCCGATACAGGCCTCGAACGCGGATTCCGCAAGTCCCTCCATCGGGGCCAGGGCCGCCACCAGCGTTGCGACAAGGAACATTTTCTTCATGACGATCGGGGTCTCGCACACGCGGGGTGATGGCCGCATCCCCGGATTGCCGAAGAGTCACCGTAGGGAATGGCCAGAAGGAGGGTCAAGGGTAACCGCAGCAGGCCATCGACCACCACCGGGTGCCAGCTCTGTAAGTTGGGGTGACGTGGGTTGTCCGCAGGTCAAGGGAGCGTTGTGACGTATACTTCTGGGGCAGAACCATCAGGAGATCCGCTGGTGCGTATCGCACTGAAATGGATAGCAGGACTCGTCGCGCTCATCGCGCTACTTGTCACCGTGTTCCTCCTCGTCTTCGACTGGAACATGCTTCGCAATGTCATCGCCGAAAGGCTCTCCGAAGAGATCGGGCGAGAAGTTGCGGTCGACCGCAACCTGGAGGGAAGCCTTGGGCTGCAGCCGCGCATCAAAGCCCGGGATGTGCGCATTGCCAACGCCGGCTGGGCGGCGGAGCCGAACATGGTGGAGATCGAATCCCTGCAGATGCAGCTCGATCTGAGGTCGCTCGCGCGGGGACGATTGGTGTTCTCCGAGCTGCAGATCCGCGGAGCCGCGGTCCACATGGAGATCGACGCCGACGGACGATCAAGCTGGGACCTGGGCAGGGAAACCGACGAACCGCCGTGGATTCCGCTGATCGAGAGCCTGGTGGTCGAAGAAAGCCGCCTGACCTTTCACGATCGCAGGCACGATGTGGAACTGGACGCGACCATCGCCTCGGCCGAAGGAACCAGCCCCGAATGGGGTGCGAGGCCGGTTACCATAGAGGGAATAGGGCGGTTGCAACACGAGGCGTTCGAACTGGTCATCCGCGGAGCCTCGCTCCTTGACCTGCGCGCGCCCGACGAACCCTACCCCGTCGAAGTGGAAGTCCGGATCGGAGCGACCGAGGCCACGCTGAACGGAAGCGTCGAGAGGCCGTTTCGGCCAGACGACATGAAGATGGCGTTGCACATCGAGGGCCCAAACGCCTTCCTTCTGGCGCCCGTCCTTCAGCTTCCACTGCCGAGCACGCGTCCCTACGAACTTTCCGGCGATCTCGTGCGCGAGACGGACGTGTGGCGGTTCGATGATTTCAGCGGCGTCGTAGGCGACAGTGACATCGCCGGATCGCTCTCGCTGGACGTGGGACGGGATCGGCCGCTGATCACGGCGGAGCTTGTATCGGAACGCCTCGAGTTCGTGGACCTTGGACCCCTGATTGGCGTATACCCGGAGGATCGGGTTCCCGCTGAATCTGGCGAGGAACCACCGGGTCGACTCCTGCCCGACGCGCCTTTGCAACGCGAACAGATCCAGAGGGCCGACGCGCGTGTGACGTTCCGGGGCGAAGTCGTGGTTGCGCCCCAACTACCCCTTCGGGAACTCGAATTGGATCTCGATCTCGAAGACGGCGTGCTGAAGTTGACGCCGCTGCGTTTCCGATTCGTGGGCGGCACGCTCGACCTGTTCGCGTCCATCTATTCGACCGTCGAGCCAGCACACTCCGATCTGGATCTCAGATTGTCGGCCCTGGAATTGCAGGACATCTTTGATGATCTTGGACTGGAGGGAGCCGTCGAAGGCGTGCTGCAGGGTAGGGCCATCTTCGAGACGCGAGGGGACACCATCCGCTCGGCGATGGGCGCTGCGGAGGGTGAAGCCGCGGTGGTCATGGAGCGCGGCAGGGTTGACGATTCAGCCCTGGCGCTGCTTGACGCCGGGTTTCTCGAAGCACTGGCCGTGCGGGGCGAGAACGGCGAACCGCAACCGATGGTCATCCGCTGCTTCGTGGCGGGATTGGAGATCGAGGACGGCATCATGGCGACTTCCACAATGATCCTCGACACCGAGCGCACGCTGATCGCGGGCGAAGGGGAAGTCGATCTTCGCGAGGAGACGCTGACACTCCGGATCGAAGGGCAGCCGAAGGATCCAGGCATCGCCCACTCTCGCGTACCCGTCGAGATAGCAGGCCACGTGACTTCGTTGTCCCTGGAGATCGATCCCTCGGGCGTCGTGGTGCGCGGAGGGCTCGCGCTGGGCCTCGGTGTGCTGGTCGGGCCGCTCGCCGCGATCCTCCCGTTCATTGACCCGGGGATGGCGGAGGATAGCGACTGTCTGCGGTTGATCGAGGAAGCGGAGGTACCTCTGCACTGAGGCAGTCGCCAATCCGGTCAGAAACCTCGCGTCAACTCTCATGGTCCTGCGCCACCCCTGGCGATGAAGAGCCGCACACTGTAGATCGGGTTAGCCCAAAGGGCGTAACCCGACGGGTCTCGCTCTCAGGATGGCCCACTATTGGGCGTTGCGGGACGCCTGACGGTGCAGCAGCCATCCGGCGATGATCACGCCGGTGGCCACAACCACGACAATGATCGTCGCCAGCGCGTT
>SKJG01000050.1 GCA_007116035.1 Thioalkalivibrio sp. | reverse complement strand
TCCAGCACGGGAACGCAGACCTCCTCCGTCGCCCCGGGATAGACGGTGGACTCATAGATCACCAGATCCCCCGGCTTCAGCACCGTGCCGATCGTCTCGCTCGCCCGCAGCAGCGGCGTGAGATCCGGCCGGCGCGCGCCGTCGATGGGCGTGGGCACCGTGACGATGTACACGGTGGCCTGGCGCAGGCGCTCGGGGTCGGTCGTGTACTCCATGGACACCCGCGCCAGTTCCTCCGGCTCGACCTCCAGCGTGCTGTCGTGCCCCGCCTGCAACTCCGCTATGCGCCCACCATTCACGTCGAAGCCGATCACCCGCCGGTGTTGCCCGAATGCGACCGCGAGCGGCAGCCCCACGTAGCCCAAGCCGATCACCGCAATGGTTTCATTTCCCTGCATGGGCATGCCACCTCCCGACCCTGGCGCGCTTTCCCCATCGGAAGCGTCGCGCTGCTACCCGCCAAACCCGTTTCCCTTCACCCGTCCGCCACACTGAACCGCATGCGCGAGACGCCCCATGCCACGAGCGAAGCGGTGCCGATACCGGCAAGGTTGAGCACCACGTCAAACGCGTCCGGCTGGCGTCCGTCGACCAGAAACTGCATCAGCTCCGTGGCGACTGCAAACCCGGCCAGCGGCAGCAGGAACGGCGTGGGCTGGAAATCGGCGCGGGCCCAGAGCAACAGCATGGTGAAGGCCGCGAACAGGCCAAAGTGCACCAGCGCGGGTCCCGAGTCCCCCGATGTCACGGCCGACACCAGGCCCAACCAGCCCGCGACCCAATCCTGAATCGGGCGCAGCCAATCCGGAGGGATCAGCATCGCCAGTAACAGGCCGGCAAAGACCATCCAAACCATCCACCTCCGGCCCGATCGCACAGGCAGCGACAGCCACCACACGACAGCCCCGAGCAGCCCGATCCACGCGGCGAGCACGAGCCCACGGAGCCATTCGATCCCCGTGAAGGCCGCGTGCCCCAGCCAAAGTGTGATCCCGACCAGCCCCAGCAGGGCCAGTACGGCGATGACGGTTCGTCGCAACGATTCGCTCCATGCCACGTCTAGTGGGCCATGCGGAAAGTCCGGTATCAGATCGCTTCGCCAGACGCGCCGGCGCTGCGTAGGGCAAGTTTGCAATAGGTTGGCCATTCCTGCACTTGCCCGCCTTGCTCCGGCGCGCCTGGCTGTGCCGGCACCGAACTTCCCGCCCGGCCCCATAGCAGCGGCCTTTCCGCAGGCAGCTATTTCTTCCGGTCGAACATCGCGGCCAGCACCGCTCGGGCGGCCTGGTCGTCGTCGATACCGGCGGAACCCTCCTCGGAGGCACCGGGAACCCATCGGCGCGGCCCTCGCTGCACCGCTCCCGGACCCATCGAGCCAGCCGCGTTCCCATGTCCACCCATCACCCCGAACCGGGCCTTGTCGCGCAGCACCTCGTCGATGATCTCGACGCCGATCGTCTCGGCCTCCTGCGAGAAGCCATAGACCAACGCGGTATCGCAGAGGATGTTGATCCGGCGCGGCGTGCCCTCGGTGGCCTTCCAGATGCGCGGCATGGTGGCATCCTCGAACAACGGCTCCTCGCGTCCGGCCACGCGCAAGCGATGGCGGATGTAGTCCGCCAGTTCATCGGCGGCCAGGGGCTCGATGTGGAAGTCGGCGGCAACACGCTGCGCGAACTGCTCGAGTTCGGGGCGGGACAGCAAGTCCTTCAGCTGCGGCTGGCCCACCAGCACGATCTGCAGCAACTGGTCCTTGTCGGCGTTGATGTTGGAGAGCATGCGCAGTTCTTCGAGCGTCGAGGCGCCGAGATTCTGGGCCTCGTCGATGATCAGCACCGTACGCCGGCCCTCGCTGTACTCCTGGATCAGGAAGCGCTGCAGCTGATCGAAGAGCGCCACCTTGTCGTTCGCATCATAGGGCTGGTCGAAGGCCAGCAGCACCCACTTCAGCAGTTCCCCGATGTCCTGCCGGGTGTTGGAGATCAGGCCGACGGTGACGTCCTGGTCCATGCGGTTCAGCAGGTGACGGATCAGCGTGGTCTTGCCACAGCCGACGGACCCGGTGATGACGGTGAAGCCAGCACCGTGCACCACGCCGTACTCGAGCACGGTGTAGGCGAGCGTGTGACGCTCCCCGAAATACAGGTAGCCGGGATCCGGAAGGATCGCAAAGGGCTTTTCCCTGAGGTTGTAGAAGGCTTCGTACATATCACCTGGCCGCGTCCGCGCGGGTCGCTGTTCGTCCCGCACATGCTAACAAGAATCCTGTCTCGCCAGGGATAGCGGCAGCAAGGATGGCTTCTTGAGACCGGGGCGCGACGGATGAACCGACGGCGCCCCAACGATGGCACACGCCGACCGGCACAGCGGCGCCCGGCGGTAGCGGTCCAAAGGGCTGGGTCAGTCTCTAGGGGCCGTCCTGACCGAAATCTCGACCACCCGCGCCTCATCCCGGCTCAACTGCGCATCGTCCCTGTGATCGATGGGTCCCTGGCCCTCGATGCGCAGGCGATCCTCGGCAATGCCCCGCTGGAATAAACGGTTTGCGACCGACTGCGCCCGTTGACGCGACAGCGCCAGGTTGTAATCCACGGGGCCGTATCGATCGGTGTAGCCGATGATCTCGGCATAGGCCTCCTCGGATTGCGCCAGCACCTCCGCGATCTCGTCCAGTAGCGCATCAAACTGTGAATCGACGGCAGTGCTGTTCACGCGAAAGAACACTTGGCCGCGCAAGAGCAACTCGCTCTCCGCGCCCGACGGGGTGCTGGTGGGGGTGCGATCCAGGCTCGCCGAGGATGCAGGGGCTGTCGCCGGTGCGGATAATCTTGGCAGCGGCCTCGGCTCCGTGGGCGGCAGCGTCCGTGTGCCCGGATCATCGGCAGCAACCGAGCCTGGCGCCACCGATGGCTCGCGACCATCTTCCTCTGCAGGCACAGCTCGGGTTTCGTTCCGGTCGTTGACCACGGCTTCATCCCCCCACTGCTGCATGCCCGCCGCGGGCGCGTCCTCCATCGTCCCGCGCGACAGCCAAAGCACGGCGGCCAGCGCGATCCACGTGAGCGAGAGCACGATGATCCACGGCAGCAAGCGCCATCGCCCCTTGCCCGGAAGAAGCGAGCCGGCACCTTCGTCCGCCGGCGGCGCACGCAGATTACGCCGCTGCGCGCCCCTCTCGGGCACGATACGCACACTGGGTCCGGTCGCCTGCGCCGCGGCGGGGGCGCCGGTAAAGCGCGGTTCCACACGGCGATCCGCGTGCGTAACGGCGAACGGTGGCGGATCGGGGGAGACCTTTGGTATCTCGGGCGGCTTGGGCGGTTTGGGCGGCTTGGATGCCTTGGGTGGCGCGGACGGCGGTGGTGCGGCTCGCGGTTCGGCATCCGCCCGTTGCGCCCGTTGCGCCCGAGGGGCGGACGAGGACGCTGAGGCCTTCGCAGCGCGGTCCGAGCCCTGGGGCTCCGGCTCTGCCGCGGCCCCAAACAGCCCTCGGTCGATCTCCCCCCAGATGCTGGCGTGCTTTTCCGCCGCCGCAGAGTCGCTGACTCCGTTCGTCCCCGACGCACTTTCCTGCCCGGGGGCATCGCCATAATCGGGTAGCGCCAGTTCCTCGTGTTGCAGCTCCCCGGTCACGGTCTCGGCGTCTTCGGCCGTCAGGGTATGGCGCCTGCCAATGTAGCCGTGCAGCAAGAGCCGGCTGCAGATCAGGTTGATCCGGCGCGGCACACCCTGGCTGAACGCGTGCACGATCGGCAGCACCCCCGGCTCGAGGGACGGATCGCCTTTCCAGCCGGCGCATTCCAGCCGGTGCCGGACATAGCCGATCGTCTCCTCCGGGGTCAGCGGTTCCAGCCGCCACGCCGCGATCAGGCGCTGGTGCACCTGCTCCATCGCCGGCACGCGGACGATCTCCCGCAGCGAGTCCTGGCCCAATAGCGCGATCTGCAGCAGCGGTTCACCGTTGTGCTGCAGGTTGGTCAGCAGCCGCAGTTCCTCCAGCGCGGAGTGCGCGAGGTCCTGGGCCTCGTCGATGATCAGCAGCGTGCGCATACCCTTGCGGTGCTGTTCATTGAAGAACTCGATCAGATGCTGCAGCACCACCGCCTTCTGCGGCGACTCAACGTCCAGCCCAAAGGCGTGGGCGGCCATCAACAACAGGTCCTCGGCCTCCAGCTGCGTGCTCACCAGGGTCCCGGCCACGACCTCCTTGTTCGGGAGCGTGGATAACAGGTCGTTCACCAGCGTGGTCTTGCCGGTGCCGGGCCGGCCGGTGACCATCACGAAGCCCTCGGCGCGATACAGGGCATATTGAATGTAGGCCTTCGCGCGCGCGTAGCTGTGGTGGCTGTAGCAGAACCGATGGTCCGCACTGAGGCGGAAGGGGTCCGCCTTCAGCCCATAAAAGCCTTCATACATGACTGCGGGATCTCTCGTTGCCTGGCAGGGCAGCCGGCATTGCCCTGAACTCAAGGTCAGTCTCAGGGCGGTCCATGCCCTTCGTCAAGGGATCATGTCGCGTGGCCGCAAAACGACGCTGTTATTTGATTTCCCGTGGCCAAAGGGTTCCATGCTCCAGGACGATGGTGCAAACTGCAGGGCAAGTCCGGCGGGAGTCGGCGAACCTGCGGCGTGGCTTTTCACGCATTTCAAATCCGGTAGGGAGGAACGGTAGTGAACATAATCTCGCTTCTGACCAGTCGACTCTCCGCGACCCTGGTGCTGCTCGTCGGTGCAATCCTGCTGCTGCCTGCCTGCGCCACCGGGCCCAGTCACCCCGCGCCGCCCGCAATGGCCGCGGACCAGGCCGCCCCCGCCTACATCATCGGCCCGGGCGACAATGTGAACATCTTCGTCTGGCAGCAGCCCGACCTCTCCGTCACGGTGCCCGTGCGGCCCGACGGCCGCATCAACACCCCGCTCGCCGAGGACGTGGTGGCGGCCGGCAAGACGCCGACACAGCTCGCGCGGGACATGGAACAGGAACTGTCGGCCTACGTTCGCGACCCGGTCGTCACGGTGATCGTCACCGGCATCGTCGGCCCGTACAGCCAGCAGGTCCGCGTGATCGGCCAGGCCACCAACCCACAGGCGCTCGCCTATCGCGAAAACATGACCGCGCTGGACGTGATGATCGCCGTCGGCGGGCTGACCGACTTCGCCGCGGGCAACCGCGCCAGCATCGTGCGCGTGGTGAACGGCGAGACCCAACAGTACGGCGTTCGGCTCAACGATCTGATCAACCGCGGCGACATCGGTGCGAACGTGCAGATGATGCCCGGCGACATCCTGGTCATTCCGGAAACCTGGTTCTAGTCGGTGCCGACGCAGGCGCTCGGTACGGTTGACACGGCGTCCGTCCCGAGCGCCGAACAGGTTGACAAGATTCGAATGGTCGGTGGCCCTGACAAGTGCGGCGACCGGTCCTACGAAGACGGCTAGCACGGAGCGACGACATGAGTTTGAACAGGTTGGGCTGGGCGGTTGCCGCAGGGTTCGTGCTGCTGCCCCTTTCGGCCGCCGTGATGGCACAGGCAGAATACGCCGGCTGGGCGGTCACGCCGGGGGTCTCCATCAGCCAGATCTATTCCGACAATATCGGGCTGGCGCCCCGGGGCGAGGAGGACGACGAGTTCGTCACCGAGCTCGATCTCGGTGTCGCCCTGCGTCGCGAGGGAAGCCGGACGCGTGCGCGGCTCGATTACTCCCTGCGCGGTCTGGCCTATTGGAGCGACAGCGACTCCAACGATGTGTTCCACCAGCTGGATGCCGACTCGGTTACCAACCTGGTTCCAGAGCGCCTGTTCCTGGAGGCGTCAGCAAACTACGATCAGCGCGTGCGTTCACGGAGCGGCCGCACCGGCGACCTCGTGAACACCGGCGTCGACCGCACCGACGTCTTCCGGTTTCGCATCAGCCCCGTCTATGTGCATCGGTTTGAGGATGTCGCGGCCGCAGAACTCCGCTACAGCCACGACCGCGTGTACTACGAGGAGTCCGACGCCAGGGATATCGACAGCGAGCGCAATCGCGTGCGTGCCACGCTGGACAGTGGGCCCATGTTCTCGCGCGTCGGATGGGGGCTCTCGTTCGAGCGCAGCGAAGAGGATTTCGACGACGGCTCCTCGGTGACCTTTCAGTCTGCAGAGGCGCTGGGACGCTTGAACTTCACCGAGCGGCTCAGCATTTTTGGAGCCGTGGGGGACGAGCAAAACAGCTTCGAGCAGGACCCAAGCCGTGCGCGACCCGACGACACCTTCTGGCGCGCCGGTGCGACATTTCGGCCCACGGCACGCACCTTCACGGAGGCCTATGTCGGGGAGCGCTTCTTCGGAACCACTTATGGCGCCACCGTGCGTCGCGACCTGCGCGATGGGCGCCTCTTCGCGGATTACACCGAAGAACTGCGGACCACGAACGACATCGACGTGACGCCAATCCGGGACGCCGATGGACAACTCATCTTTGACCCAGAGACTGGCCGCCCGATTTTTGAACTTCCCGACCTGTTTTCAGGCGTTTTTTTACGCAAGCGGTTCTCGGCCGGGGTGTCGATCCGGCGACCCAAGACCAACTGGGGCGTGCGTGTCTATGATGAAAGGCGCGAATTCCAGACGATAGATCAAAACGAGCGAGTGCAGGGTGTGATTGGCGACATCTCCTGGCGCGTGCTTCCGAGGACGGAGGTCTTTGCAAACGCCAGGTTCGAGGAAAGCACCTTCGTCGACGAGCGGGATCGTGAGGACACGCTGTTTACCACTCGACTGGGTGTGAGCCGCAATCTTGGACCCCAAACCAGCGCCTCCCTTGACTACCTTTATCGCGAGCGCGGCTCCACCGATGACGCGAGAGAGTATCGTGAAAACCGACTAACTGCGACGTTCACCAAAATCTTTTGACCGCGCCTTCCGAGGAAAAGAGCAATCGACAGCCGCTGGGCAGGATGCACACTGCTCGTCTCACGGGGATGACACCTTGCCTGGTGCCGAACTGGCGACCAGACCCCTTTGGGTGACCATTCTCGGCACCCGCATGCCCATACAGGACACGGATTCGGTCACCGGGGCACCGGAACCGCCGAGTTTCTGACGCTCCGGGAAGGAGGC
>SKJG01000166.1 GCA_007116035.1 Thioalkalivibrio sp. | reverse complement strand
TGACGAAGGTCTTCTTGAAAGAGATGCCGTGCCTGGTGAACAGGTCGCCCTCGGTGACAAACGCCGCGTGCGTGGCCTCCGCGGTTGCCACCACGGTGGGGCAGGACTTCGACGCCTGCACCCCTTCGAGGCTTGTGGGCAGGCCGTCGATCATCGGGAAAAAGATGTGGGTCAGCGGCTTGCGCGCGTGTACGCGCTCGACCAGATCGTGCACGTGCGCGATACCCAGCTTGCTGGGGAAACACGGGTCGATGCTGCCGCGCCGCGCCCCGCGATGGTACAGCTCCTGGTCGGTGTAGGCCGAAAAGACCAACTGGCGGTACGACAGACCGAGCGCCATGAAATAGCCGACAAAGAACGGTGCAGAGGAATACACGTTCAGAACTCGCGGCAACCCGATTCGCAGCTTGCGACGTTTCTCCATGCCAACAGAGCGCCGAGCGTCCCAGCGGCGGCGCAGAGGGCCCAGAATGCCATGACGCGTCGGACTCTCGGCGACGGAATCGACATCCGGCCGCTTGAATACCGACCGGGCGGCGATCTCCAGGAAGTTCGGATTACGCCGCACCACGTCATCCAGGCCGGCCTTGATGCGGCGCATCTCGCCGAGATCCTCCACCCTGCCCTTGTCGCAGTTGGCCACGATCACCCTGCGATGCCCTGGTGGAGGCCCTGCCGCCGAGTCGCCGGACGACTCCTGAATCGGCGCTTCGGGCCCGGGCGCATCGCTGTCTTCCGTGTGGACATCGATGAAGGTGCGCAGACAGAGATTCTTGCAGAAGTGACAGCGCGTCTCTTCGCGACGGATCGTTCGATGCCGGATCCGACGCGCCCGGTCGATCCCGATGAATGGGGTGGGCTGGTCCTCGCGCCAGAGGCGCCGGACCTCCAGGGCACAGCCGATGGCCCCGGACTCGCCGCAGTGGCGATGGACACGGATGTCACAGGACTGGCCGGTCCTGCGGAAGCGGGCGCGCAGATAGTCGACCTGGCTCTTCACCGCCGCCAGGTTGTTCTGCGTGCCGCCCTGGAGTACGAAGCGACTTCCGAGCTCGGCCGGGTTCGGGATCTGGGCAACGTAGAGCCAGATATTTTTGGGCAACACGGCCGCCAGACCCGCGAGGATTTCCCTGTGTTCCCAGCCCTTGCGCTGCACGTCGACGATATCGGACTGCAGGAACACGGCGCAGCCATGATTGAATTCCGGCATCGCCTGGGCGCTCAACGCAACGTCGGCGTAGTCGTCCACGGCCACGCCGAAGGCCTTCGCGGTCGCCTGCAGAAAATATCCGTTGCCGGCCGAGCACTGCGTGTTCAACCGGAAGTCGCGCACGCGGCCGTCCTTCAGAAACAGCAGCTTGATATCCTGCCCCCCGACATCGACGATGACGTCGGTCCCCGGATAGAAGTGCTGGCAGGCATGGGCGTGGGCCACCGTCTCCACGAGGGCCGTATCCGCGTGCAGCACGTCACGGATGATGTCCTTGGCATAACCGGTGGTCCCCAATCCGAGCACCGTCAGCTGTGCCCCCTGCGCGGTCACGTGGCATTCGAGTTCGTTGAGGATCGCAACCGAGTCCTGGATCGGATTGTCCTGCGACAGGCGGTAGGCCTTGGCCAGCACGGCGCCCTCCCGACTCAGGAGAACGCCCTTCGTCGAAGTGGACCCGGCGTCGATCCCGATGAAGGCGGCAACGCGCTCGCCCTCCCGCAGGGCGACCGGCTGCCAAGGTTCCTGACGAAACTCCTGGAGAAAGGCCTCGAGCTCTGCCGGGCTGCCCACCAGCCCGCGGGGAACCCCGTCGCCACGGACCTCCTCCCGGCTGCGCGCAATATGTGCCTCCAGCCCGGCGCGCCCGAGATAACGGCCGGCTCCCAGATCCTCCTCCAGCTCCCGTCGCCCGAATTCCGCGGCGCCCAAAGCCGCGAAGTACTGCGCATGCTTGGGCACCACGATATGCGCGTCGGCTCCGCGCGCGGGATCCGGCAGGGCCACCCCACGTTCCTGCCACAGGTCGCGCAGGTTGCGCCGCCAACACTCCTGCATGCCGCGGATGAAGGTATTCGGACCGCCCAGCAATAGCACCGTCGGGCGCAGGGTATGGCCGCGGGTCAGCACGGAGAGATTCTGCTGGACGATGGATTCGAACAGCGATGCCATCAGGTCTTCGGTATCGATGCCCTGCTTCTGCAGCGAATTGATGTCCGTCTCGGCAAAGACGCCGCATTTGCCCGCGACGGGATGGATGGTACAACCGTCGTAACCCATGGATCCGAGACGCTCCGGCGCGATCCCGAGCTTGCCGCTGATCTTGTCGATCACGGCGCCGGTACCGCCGGCGCACTTGTCGTTCATGGACGGGATCTTCTTCTTCCCACGCGCACCGAGATCCTTGAACACGATGATCTTGGCGTCCTGCCCTCCGAGTTCCACCACGCTCCCGACCTCGGGGTGCAGCGTCTCCACGGCCAGCGAAACCGCGTGGACCTCCTGCACGAACCGGCCGCCGAGTTGCGCGGCCAGAAGGCCGCCGCCGGATCCGGTGACGAAGATCCGGAAGTCCGTGGCCGGATGTCCGGGAAATGCCGTCTCGATACGCGCCAGGAACCCGGCCACGGTCTCCGCCTGCCGGGTCTCGTGCCGACGGTACTCCTGCCACAGCAGTTGCCTGTCGCGGGGATCCACGACCACCGCCTTCACCGTGGTCGAGCCCACGTCAAGGCCGATGACCAATCCCATCGGGTGCTCGCCGGAGCGTGGTCCTGGCACTGTGTCAGGGAGTGTACGCATCAGGCCTTGTCCGCGAGGACCTCTGTCTTCCGTCGCGGCTGATGCTTCCAGGACGGATCATGTTCCATCAGGCGAGCCAGGTGACGGATGAAATTCGCCCCGCGCCCGATGACCCCGGGGTGTTCCGGGATCGGATGGAACGGACCGCCGAGATGCGGATGGCGGGCCACGTAGGCCCGGGCGGTCTCCAGGGAGAGGTTGCACTCGTGCAATGCCTGACGGAATTCGTCGCGGGATTGGGTCTTTGCCTCGCTGAGCGACATCTGCACCCGGGAGTAGGCATTGAGTTCGCCTTCACCGGCGGTTTCGATAGGCAGGAAGTTCATCTCGGGATAGCGGGAGAGTACCGCGGCCTGGGCACCGTCGGACTGCGTCGACGGCATGCACCCGAACGGCTTCAGCGACAGGGTCACGTGCGCCTGACGGTGGCTGAACGCGTGGATGTTCTTGGCGATCTCGAGATACCCCTCACCGCCCATGATCCGCGAATGGTAGTACGGGTTGCCGATGCGTTCGAGCTGTAATTGGCCGGTCAGCGACGGCACCGTGCCGCCGATTGCCGCCCGCAGCCGATCGTATTCCCGGTGCATGAGCCAGCCCGTCAGCCGCAGGAGGCGATCCTGAAGCAGGAAACCGGTCCAGGGCCCGAGCCGGCGCAAAGGCTGCAGGGGTCCCGCAGGGATCCGGTCCACCGCCACGACCCGGCGATCCCTGGCGACCCCATGCAGAGTGTGGCGCATGTAGTCGATCCACGCGGCGATCGGCTCGACCCGCACCTCGGCACCCTCCTTTTCCAGGAACTCGAACATCCGGAAGTTGCCGTCCCCTTCGGTCGTCTGGGCCCAGAATTCGCCGGTGATCTTGACCACCGGCTTTGCGCGTAACCGGTCGACCTGGATATTCCGCTCGATGATCGAGCGGCACCGGGAAAGCATCCGAACGTAATCCGAATCGCGCAACTGTTTCAGAAGCTGGGCTAGGTCCTCGGCCGACCTGAGTGGCGTCAGCGGCCTCAGCAGACGGGTCATCCAGCCTGAATGTGCCTCGTAGCTTTTGGCGCGCAGGGTCGTCTCGCATTGGGCCAGACATTCCTCGAGGACTGCATCGACGGATTCGGAGTCCACGGCATAGGGCCGCATCTGATGGAATACGGCGTTGAGCACATCGGCGGCGAACAAGGCATTCAGCAGGGCCCGATACAGCCTGAGATTGGTTTCGAAACCATCACCGACCGCCCCCGGGTCGTGGCCGTCGCCGCCCGCCTTCTTGTCGAAGGTGATCACGCGGAATCCATCGAACCCGGCCTTGTGCAGCGCAGACCGGTACTGCGCCTCGTACATGCCGAACCGGCAGGGTCCACAGGAGCCGACCGTCACGAACACGTAGTCGGCGACGATTCGCTCTGGCGCAACCCCCTCTTCGTCGCGCAGGCGCGAGAGATAATTGATCAATGCCCCGGTGACGAAGTAGACCGGATTGCATTGGCCCGCCGTGCAATACTCCCGGCCGGTCTGAAAATCGCGGCGGTTGGGCGTCGCCAGGTGATCGGCGCGGTAGCCAAGGCCCTGGAGGGTCGCCTTCAGGAGCCGGTCGTGGGCCGTTGAGAGACTGCCGAAGATCAGGGTGACGTGCCCCCTTTCCGCACGCGCGAACGGCCGTTCCGGGGGGCGTTTGTAGAAGCGGGAGAGACCCGCCTGCACGATACCGGCGTGGGGCGCGCTCATGGGCTTGGCGACCCTTTCCGGAAAGTGCTGCTCCTGAAGACTGTGTGCCATTGGCTCATTCGGTCCGCCTCCCATGGTTTCGAGGAACCCTGAGACCACCGGCCTGATCCATCGTCAAGCCGGCGGGAACAGCCTCAAGTGGCTTGGCGCAGCCTAGTCGAGCACGAAGGTGACCTTCATGTCCACTCGATAACTGGTGACCTTCCCGTTCTCGACCCGGACCTTCTGTTCCTTGACCCAGGCGCCTCGAATGCCGCGGATCGTCTTTGACGCCCTGTCAATGCCCTGCTGGATCGCGTCCTCGAAGCTCACGTTGGACTCGGCGGTGATCTCGGAAATCTTTGCGACTGCCATCATCGTCCTCCTTGGTGGTGAACATCCTCGCTGTATCACATGCGGAACAGACGTGCCGCGCACGGTCCGGCGACCGCACGCGACACCCGGGCTTCCCATGCCATTCCAGCTCCCACCCCAGAAGATAGAGGACACTCTGCCCGATCACCATGTGGGGTTCGCACCTAGGTAATCACACCCGTTGACGCCGCGCAGTCATGCGTCCCTTTGTTGGTAAAGAAAGGAAGGGCTGAGGTGCTATTCTTGAAACCTGCGCAGCGCCCTCGAGCGCCTGCATGACCGATCCGATCGTGCGACAAACATTCCTGGAAAGAAGGAGCGCCATGAAACTTTTCAGCTGCCAGTCCTGCGGCCAGCACCTGTATTTCGAGAATGTGGCGTGCACGCGCTGCGGGCACACGCTGGGCTTTCTTCCGGATCGCCTCGAGGTTGCGGCGCTCAAGGCCAGCTGGGACGGACTGTGGCGGGCATTGGGATCGCGCCACGACAGCCATCGCTACCGGATGTGCGCGAATTCGACCCATTACGAGATCTGCAACTGGGTGGTACCGGAGCACGATCCCGATCCCCTGTGTCCCTCCTGCCGCCTGAATAACACCATCCCTGATCTCGGCGTGCCCAAAAATGTCACGCTCTGGCAGCGCCTGGAAGTCGAGAAACGCCGGTTGGTCTATAGCCTGCTCCGCCTGGGGCTTCCGATCCAACCCAAGCACGAGAACCCTGCTGGACTGGCCTTCGATTTCCTTGCGGACAGCGAACCGGCATTCAATGAAACGGGCAAGGTCCTGACGGGACATGCCGACGGCCTGATCACCATCAACATTGCCGAGGCCGATCCCGCCACCCGAGAGCGCATGCGCCAGGATATGGCCGAGCCCTACCGGACCATCCTGGGGCACTTCCGCCACGAGTCGGGGCACTACTACTGGGACCGTCTGGTGCGGGGCAGTCAGTGGATGGACGAGTTCCACCGGCTCTTCGGTGACGAAACCCTGGACTATGGGCAAGCGCTGGAGCGCCACCACACCGAGGGGGCTCTGGCAGGCTGGCCGGAACAGTACATCAGCGCCTATGCCAGCAGCCATCCGTGGGAGGACTGGGCCGAGACCTGGGCGCACTACCTGCACATCGTCGACACGATGGAGACGGCCCAGCAGTTCGGCATTCGGGTGCAGGCGCGGGTGGGAGACCGCGCCGAACTGAGGGCCGTGCACTCATTCGATCCCTATGCCCAGGGCGATTTCCAAGCCATTCTCAATCACTGGCTACCGCTCGCGTTTGCCATGAACAGCCTGAACCGCAGCATGGGGCACGAAGACGCCTACCCCTTCGTGCTCGCCCCGCCGGTCATCGAGAAACTGCGCCTGGTGCACCGGATCGTGAAAGACCCCCGCGCTACTGCATGAAGACATGCCCTTCCTCCTGTTGCAGACGGATGATCTCGGCGTCCGCCATCGGCACCATGTGGACGAAACCGTGAATGTCCTCCGGGGCGAAGCCTCGCGCATGCGCAGCGGCCTCGCACATCCGGAACTGGATCGGTCCGGCCAGGGTCAGGCTCTGCGCACGCCGCATCAACTCGCCGTGTTCCCCGAAGTTCTCGATGGCGAAGAAAGCGATCTCGTCCCCGTGCAGGACCAGCACGATGGAAGCGTCAAACGGATCGGCGTCATAGACGTTGTTCAGGAAGCTGACCCGGTCGAGGATGCGGTCAAACCGCTCCGGGTCGCCCTCGGCAACGTCATACACCACCTTCTGCGGCGCATAGTCGACCACCTCGAGACTGGCCATGCCCCACGGCGCCTCCGGTTCGGACAGCGCCGGCGCAGCCATGAACACTGCCATACCGACAACGGCAAGAGCTTTTCCGAATAACGTAGACATGTCTTCCTCCTGAGTTGACCTGCGCGCCCGGGGGTTTCCCGATTCAAGCGCTGCCATGGTTCCATTCGATCCGACCGGAGATCCGGGGTCATGCGGCGGCCGATCATTGATACCCGACTGTTGGTGGACGTCACCGCACCCATCGGCATTCCCGGGGCGACATCCCGTTTGCCGCACCTATCATCGCATACCAAAAACCCTGCCCGGGTTCCTCATCCTGGCCAAAGGAAGCCATGAACGAGAAAAGCCTGGATGCACTGCTTGCGACCCTGGACGCGGACGACTCGCTGGACTTCGCGGATACCCTGCGACGGATCGTCGCCTGGCTGCGACCGGGGCACAGCGAACGCAGCACCGCAACGGTCATTGCCCGCATCGAGCAACTGGTGCTGGCGCTCGAGGAAAATCCGGATCTGCGCCAGCGCTTGCGCGAACACCTGGAAGAGGGTCTCGAGGGCGCGCGCCATCTGACGCTCTACACCGGCATCGGCCTCTTTTCCCGCCGCGGCTTCCTGCGCGAGTTCACCCAGCGCCTGTACGAGCGGCTGAACCCGAAACCGATGGAGCGCGAGAATCTCAAGGACGTACTCGCATACGTCTTCGATCGGCCGAACGATGCGAAATGGGTCGCCGCCCTGCCCGACGATGCCTGGTGGCGTCTGCTGGAGGCGATCGGATGCCTGTCGGGGGAGCACCCTGCGGTGTTGACCCGGGCCAGAGAAGAGATGCTCTACGCGCTGGAGATGCTCTCGCTCTGGATCGCCGCGGAAGAACTGGAGCCGGAACTGCTGCGGCTCGATCCCCGTATCGCCGAGCGCGACTCGGCCTTTGTCGCCCAACAGCGCGAGTTGGCTGCCTTCATCCAGGCTTACCGTGCCTGGGCCGAGGATCCTTCCCGGGAATTCCAGGATGATCGCCACGCACGCGTCCTTCTCGACCAATGCAGCGAACAGATCGCCAGCTTGCGCAGACGCGCCGTCACCAGGGGCAGCAGCATTTCGCTGACGCACCTGCTGGAACGGCTGGACCAGACGCTTGCGCGCATTCGTCGACTGCTGAACGTACTCGATCCGGCGGATCCCGATGCCCAACGCAGGACCTCCGTCGAACTCTTCCGGGAACTGGTCACGGCGAACGCCCGGCGGCATAGCATCCGGTCGTTATGGCAGGAAAACGTCAAGCTGCTTTCACGCAGCGTGACCCAGCAGGCCAGCGAGACCGGCGAACACTACATCACCAGCAACCGTGCGCAGTACCTTGGAATGCTGCGCTCCGGGGCCGGCGCAGGGTTGATCATTGCGGTCATGGCATGGATCAAGATCCAGATCGAGGCCATGGGCCTGGGTCCAGGCGCGACCACGGTCTGGGTCAGCCTGAACTACGGCCTGGGCTTCGTGCTGATCCACATCCTGCACTTCACCGTCGCGACCAAGCAGCCGGCCATGACCGCGGCCCGCCTCGCGGCCGCGATCGAGGAGAGCGACAGGGGAACCGCAGACCCGGCGAAGCTCGCAGACCTGCTGATCCAGGTGGGCCGGTCGCAATTCGTGGCCGTGGTGGGCAACGTCAGCGTGGCCCTGCCGGTCGCCGTGGGTCTGGGCTGGATCTACCACCTGACGGTGGGCGCTCCCGTGCTCGATGCCGCCGGGGTCGACTACCAGTTACAGCAGATGTCACCCTTCGTCGGCCTCGCGCTTTTTCACGCAGCGATCGCAGGCGTCTGGCTGTTCGTGGCCGGCCTGATTTCGGGTTTTTTCGACAACCGCTGCGCCTACCTGGACCTGCCGGGCCGGCTGCGCGGCCACCCGCTGCTCACGCGAATCTTGCCGGAGCGTGCGCGCCACCGCCTGGCGAACTACATCGATCACAACTACGGCGCCCTGGCCGGAAATTTCTTCTTTGGCGTGCTGCTGGGAGTCACCGGCTACATCGGCTACCTGCTGAGCCTGCCTCTGGACATTCGTCACGTCGCGTTCGCCTCCGCCAACCTCGGGTATACCCTGTCGGTACAGATGCCGGGGGTCTTCGAATTTCTGCTATATCTGATGTTCGTTCTGTTGATCGGCGCGGTGAATCTCTGGGTCAGCTTCGGCCTGGCCCTCTATGTAGCGCTCAAGGCAAGGGGAACACGTATCGGCGCCCTGGACCGGCTGCTCAAGGCCTATGGGCGGCGTATCCAGGAGCATCCGCGAGAGTTCCTGCTACCGCCGCCGGAGACGGGCAGCGATGAATCCGACGGGTCCGGGAGAAACTGAGCTGACCTTGGGTACAGAGAACGCAACGCACTGCACCAGGGGAAGTCCGACCTCGCACAGGGTGCAATAAGCGCAGCACATTGCACCAAGGGGAGCCCGAGACGTGCCCGGGCGCAACCCGGCCGCCCAGGCGCGGTTCGGCTTTGCCTCACGGCGCCCGACGGGTAAGGTCGGCGCGGGGCACAATGCAGGGCAAAGGGGGGACACATGAATCTCGAGAAGGTGGTTTTCGGTTTCTTCATTATCCTGGCGCTGACGCTGAACTTCGGTTTCTTTCTCGGCGAGATCGACAATCCCGAGCATCACAACGTGTACGAGTTGTTCGCCGCCATCGTCGTGAACCTGATCGCGACGGTCCTCAAGTTTGGCGACCGGACCCAGACCGGGGCGCTCCTGCTGGCCACCTCGCTGGTCGCTGTCCTGCAGTTGTTTGCCGCTGCCGCGGTCTGGGCCTATGCCGTGAACATCAGCGCGATCGGGATGGACGGCATGATGATGGCCAGCATCGTGTCGCTCGCGGGAGGCGCGATGCTCGCGAACGTGATCTCGGTGGTGCTGTTGATCGCCGACACCGTGAACCTGCGCCGCTGAGGCAACCGTGGACAAGGTCCTGTTTCTCTTCCTGCGGCGCATGCGTGCGCCGCTCCTGCTGCTGATGGCGGCGTACAGCATCTCCATCACCGGCCTGGTCCTGATCCCGGGCGTGGACGACCAGGGCGAGACCTGGCGCATGGACTTCTTCCATGCCTTCTACTTCGTCACCTATACGGCTCCGACGATCGGATTCGGCGAGATCCCCTACACCTTCACCGAGGCGCAGCGCATGTGGGCGTCGCTGACCATCTACATGTCGGTGATCGCATGGCTTTATGCCATCGGTCGCATCCTGGGCCTGGTGCAGGACGCGACCTTCCGGCGGGCGGTCAGCCAGCAGGCCTTCGACCGCAGCATCCGCCGCCTGCGTGCGCCGTTCTTCATCGTCTGCGGCTATGGCGACACCGGGGGACTGCTCGTTCGCGCCCTGCTCCGGCGACGCAAACGGGTCGTGGTGATCGACAGCGATCAGGACCGCATCACCGATCTCGCCCTGTCCGATATGGACTACCACGTGCCGGGGCTTTGCGCGGATGCGAGCAGTTCCGCCCGGCTCCGGTCGGCCGGCCTGCACAACCCGTTCTGCCAGGGCGTGGTCGCACTCACCGACAGCGACGAGGTAAACCTGAAGATCGCGATTACCGTGAAGTTGCTCAACCCCGATCTACCGGTGATCTGCCGCGCGGAAAGCATGGATGCCGAGAGGAACATGCGCTCCTTCGGCACCGAGCACGTGATCAATCCCTTCGAGACCTTTGGCGATCGACTGGCACTGGCGCTGCACTCTCCCGGGCATCATCTGCTGCACCAGTGGCTCAGCAGCGTCCCCGGCAGCGACCTGCCCATGCCGCTCTACCCGCCGGGCGGCCGCTGGATTCTGTGCGGCTACGGGCGCTTCGGCAAGGCGGTGCACCAGGGACTCACGCGTGAAGGCGTGACCACCGTGATCATCGAAGAGGATCCGGAGGGGACGGGCTGCACCCGTGACTGCGTGCAAGGCCGCGGAACCGAGGCAGACACCCTGCAGCAGGCCGGGATCGATGGCGCTGCCGGGATTGTCGCGGGAACCAACCACGACACCAACAACCTGTCGATCCTGATGACAGCGCATGAGCTGAACCCGGACCTGTTCATGGTCGGCCGCCAGAACAAGGACGACAACGGAGCCCTGTTTGCCGCCGGACAGGTCGATCTGGTCATGCGGCACAGCGAGATCCTCGCCGAGGCGGTGCTTGCGCATCTGACCTCGCCGCTGCTGCCCCTCTTCCTCAAGCTCGCTCGCGAACGTGACGATGACTGGGCCAACGAGCTCGTCAGCCGGATCGGTGCGGTCACCGACGAACGGGTACCGGAACTGTGGAGCGCCCCGCTGACACCCGACGCGGCACCCGCGTTGCTGGAGCGGCTGCGCTACGAGCCCATCTCCCTGGGCCAACTGCTCGTCGATCCAGGCCGACGGGAGCAGCAGGTTCCCTGCGTGACGCTGCTGCTCCAGCGCGCTGGCGGGAGGGAGAAACTCGTCACTCCCGACGCCGAGATACCGCTGCACCCGGGTGACCGGATCCTGTTCGCAGGCCAGCCGTGCGCGGCATCACGCATCAACCGGGCACTGCGCAACCCGCAGGCCCTGGACTTCCTCCTGACGGGAGAGGATCGGCCTCAAGGCTGGATCTGGCGCCGCATCGCACAACGCGCCGTCTGACCAGCGCGCACGCGTCGCCGAACGTCCCCTCAAAACCAAAGGAACCCCAACTTTTCCGCCCGCCGGATATACCCCGCGCTCACGGGCAGATGATACCTTAGCGCCTCCACCAGCCATTCCGGAGCCCCAAAGATGTCCACGACCCTGATCAGCCTGATGGTCGCCCTGCACGCCCTGTCCGCCGCGATCTGGGTGGGTGGAATGTTCTTCGCCTATGTGGCCGTGCGCCCGGCCGCGGCCGCCCTGCTCGCGGTGCCGGAACGCACCACGCTGTGGCAGGACAGCTTTGCACGCTTCTTCCCCTGGGTCTGGGGCATCATCATCGTGCTGCTCGCAACCGGCTTCTGGTTGATCTTCGGTCTCTACGGCGGAATGGGCAACGTGGGCGGCCATGTGCACTGGATGCTGCTCCTGGGCCTGATCATGATGGCGATCTACGCGCACATCTTCTTTGCCCCCTACCGGCGCATGCGCCTGGCCATCGCGGCACAGGACTGGCCCGAAGCCGGTCGCCGGCTCGGTCAGATCCGCATCTTCATCGGCATCAACCTGGTGATCGGTCTCGTCACCATCGTCCTCGGCACTGGCGGGCGCTATTGGTGAACGAGCATCCTCCCGGTGCGCTTGGGCTTCGCCTCACGGTACGCTGCGGGTGAATCAAGCGACCGGCAACCTGGCTGAACCTCATGGCTAACCGCCACGATCCTGCGCCACCCCTGACGATGAAAAGTCGCAAACCGTAGCCGCAAATCGTAGGTCGGGTTAGCCCAAAGGGCGTAACCCGACGGATCTCGCACCCACCCATGACCACAAAGCAGCGTCGTCCCGGCACCCCGGCGCGTCGGGATACGCTACGCTAACCCGACCTACGGAACTTCACGAGTGGCACCGGCGAAGCCGGGGACTGAGGCTCCCCATAGGCCCGAGCGCGCCCATTGACACAGCAGGCGGGTTTGACAAGGAGCCGGGTGAGCCGAATACTCTGTCGTGTTGGCTGACGGTGTGTCGGCCGACGACAGAGCCCGAGTCAGAACAACCACGTACTCGGCAGACGATGCGGCTGCCTCCATCCGCCGCAGACAGACATTTTTGTCAGTCCGGTCGCTCCAGGTCATGTCGTTACGACCGACATCCATTCACACAATCAATCCTGCAGTAGATCGAGTATCGCCGGGTCATCTTGAACCGCCAACCCGTCCAGGGGATCTGGCGAACATGGCGGGAGAGGGCACTTCGCGGTATTCAGCACCGCATCGGCAGAATCGTGTCTGAAGGCCACTGCCTGGCTACTGCTTCCGCCTCGCGCCGTTTGGGAAGGCTTCGACAAAAAAACACCGGCGTGCGGAAAACAAAGGGGAACCCAAGGTGAGCAAGAAAACCGAAGATCTTCAGGAGAAAATCGAAAAACTCGAGGAGGTCTACGAGACCGACTTCGAGATCGGGGACCAGAACATCAACCCGCTCGGACTCGATCTGCACAACCCGGTGTTCGTCACCAGCGCGTTCCTCATCCTGGTGTTCGTGATCGGCTCCCTCATCTTTCCCGACGTATCGAACAGTGCCCTGACCGCCACCCGCGAATGGATCGGGGAGACCTTCCACTGGCTGTTTCTTTCTGGCGGCAGCATCTTCGTTCTTTTCTGTCTCCTGCTGATTGTTCTGCCTGTCGGCAGAATCCGCCTGGGTGGACAGGATGCGAAGCCCGATTTCTCCGTGATGTCCTGGTTCGCGATGCTGTTCGCCGCCGGCATGGGCATCGGCCTGATGTTCTGGAGTGTCGCCGAGCCCGTGGGTTACTTCACCGAGTGGTTCGGCACACCGCTGAACATCGAAGGCGGGACCGAGGAGGCCAGGAGAGCCGCGCTGGGCGCCACGATGTACCACTGGGGCCTGCACCCCTGGGCGATCTACGCTGTGGTCGGCCTGTCCCTGGCGTTCTTCACCTACAACAAGGGACTGCCGCTCACGATCCGCTCATCGTTCTACCCGCTGCTGGGCGACCGCGTGTGGGGTCCCTTCGGGCACGTGATCGACACGCTGGCCGTACTGGCCACGATGTTCGGATTGGCCACCTCCCTGGGATTTGGCGCCCAGCAGGCAGCCGCCGGGCTGGAATTCCTGTTCGGCATCGACAGCGGTCTGAACACCCAGGTCGCGATCATCATCGGCGTCACCATCATCGCCCTGCTGTCGGTGATGCGCGGCATCCATGGGGGCGTCCGGGTCCTGAGCAACATCAATCTCATGTTTGCCGCGGTGCTGTTGCTGTTCGTGATGATCGCTGGCGGGTTTATCGCGTTTCTGGCGAATGCCGGCACCACGCTGACAGCCTATGCACAGTACATCCTGCCGCTGAGCAATCCGGTCGGCCGTGAAGACGAAACCTTTTACCATGGCTGGACGATCTTCTTCTGGGCCTGGTGGATCTCCTGGTCACCGTTCGTCGGCATGTTCATCGCGCGGGTCTCACGCGGCCGGACCGTACGCCAGTTCGTCACAGCAGTCCTGCTCGTCCCCACCCTGGTGACGGTCGTGTGGATGAGCGCGTTCGGCGGTGCCGGACTGAACCAGTCCATGGCGGGCGTTGGCGCTCTGGCCGACGGCATCAGTGATTCGACGCTGGCCTTGTTCCAGATGCTGGAGAACATGCCATTCGCTGCCATCACGTCGCTCTTGGCGGTCGTGCTGGTCCTGATCTTCTTCATCACCTCGTCGGACTCGGGCTCCCTGGTGATCGATAGCATCACCTCGGGCGGCAAGACCGATGCCCCGCAGTCCCAGCGCCTGTTCTGGGCGACCTTCGAGGGCATTGTCGCCGGCGTCCTGCTGGCGGTCGGGGGCGCAGCGGCGCTGCAGGCGCTGCAGGCGGGGGCGGTCAGTACCGGACTGCCATTCCTGATCATCCTCCTGGCCATGTGCGTAAGCCTGGCCAAGGGGCTCTACCACGAACTGGCGATACTGAGGCTGTCGGAAGCGCAGGCGAAGTAGAACCTCGCGTGACCACCCGTGCCAGTCCCGGGCGGTTGTGTTTGCCCCATGGCGGGTCGCCGAACGTCACCCCGATAGGAGCGACCTCCGGTCGCCATCCGCGGCTGCCTGGATCTCGGGGCTATCCCTATCGCGGCCAAAGGCCGATGTGGCAGGCCAGCCTTCGGGGCGATGGGTTTTGACCGGCACCGGACCGGCGAGCGGGCTCGCCTACGCTTCGTCGCGGCTACCGGGCTTCTGCGGCAGCGACAGCGCGGCGACGATCATGCGCCGCGCGCTTTGGGCAAGATCCCGGCGCAAGGCATCCGGCTCGACTGGAATGAGCGGAAGGATGTACACCTCGACGTCGGTCCGCTCACGACGAAGGAGCCGCCAGAAATGGAACAACAAGCGATCATCACCGGTATAGGAGGCATGGGCCGGGCTGCCGTCAGGCTCCCGCCCGTAATCAATCGCGACCGGCTGGATCGGCGCGGCGGTCGCGACCGCCGCGGCAAACAGGCGCGCGTGGAAATTCCGGACGTCGTCGCCGCGACTCGTGGTCGCCTCCGGAAAGATGGCCACCTTCTCGCCAGCGTTCAGCGCCGCTGCGATATCCCCGACGATCGCCTCGACCTGGTGCGCGCCTCGCCGGATGAAGAGGGTGCCGTGCCCCCGTGCCAACCATCCGATCACCGGCCAGCGCGCGATCTCGGACTTGGACAGGAAGCGCACGTCCAGCCGCGATCCCAGTACCGGGATGTCCAGCCACGATACGTGATTCGCCACCACCAGGGCCGGTCCCTCGACCTGTTCCCCGTGACAGTGAACTTCCACGCCAAGCAGTTTCACAGCGCGCTGGTACCACTCGCGTTGGACTCGCGCCAATCGCTCACGCGACCCGAGCCCCGATCCGTGGCGAAAGGTCAACCACAGTCCCGACCAGACGAAGAAGAAGAGGCGCAGCAACCTCCAGCTGGCTCGCAGCGAACCGCGCATTCGGCTCTCCAATCACTGCCGGAAAGGCCGGCTCCTGGCCACGATGGTAACGGCCCACGGCCCGCTTTACACCCGCTGCCCCGTCAGCCCAGCGGAGGCGCCGGTGGACCATGCAGGAGGCTCGGCACCCATGGAGAACAGGCAGACGCGCTGGAACAAGGAGGGCAAGTGCAGCAATAGCCAACCTATTTCAAACTTGCCCAACGCAGCGCCGGCGTGTCCGGCGAAACAGTCTGGTGCGGAAATACCGGCATACTCGGCGTGAACGACTCAGGGCAACGGTCCTTGGTAGGGCCCGGAAGCCGTCGGTAGATCCTCCCCCTCCCAAAGCTCGATCCCGCCTGCGATATTGGCCACGCTGGCGAAGCCCATCTGCTGCAGCACGACCGCTGCCAGCGCCGAACGCGCGCCCGTGGTACAGAGCAGGGCGACCGGCCGGTCACGTGCCTCGCACAGGGTATCGATGCGATGCGGACTGTTCGATTCCACCGCGCCCTCGAGCAGGCCGCGCGGGACGAGAATCGAATCGGGCACGTGCAACCGTTCGTACTCGTAGGGCTCGCGCAAATCGACGATCAGCCAGGGCTCGCCCTCCTCGATGGCATCGGCCAGATCCTCGGGCGAGATCTCCCGGATCTGCCGCCGCGCCTCGGCCACCAGGTCGGCCAGGGTCTTCCGATCGCTCTCCGATCTTTGCTCCGCATCCACCATCAAAGTGCCTCCAGCAGTGCTTCCAACGTGTATTCCGGCGGCGCGCAGGTGGTGCCGCGGCACAGGTAGGCCACCACCCGGTCAGAGCGGGTCGGATGACCGCATTTGCCCGCCAGGGCCTGAGGCAGGCCCTTCCCTTCCGACGGCAGCGCGAACACCCAGGCCTGCGCATCGCGTTCCCGCACCGCGCGCTGCCAGGCGTGTGCGGCCGCCTCGGGACCGCGCAGGATCACCATCGGCGGCGGCTCCCGATACAGGTCCAGGGCCTGCAGCAGACTCATGTGACCCAGCGGCGCCTCCTCCACCATCGGCCCGCCGTTGGCCAGGGTGGACTCGGCGGCCCGGATGTACCTGGGTTCGACCAGCAGATACCCCAATTGCAACAGGGCCTGCGCGGCGACGCCGTTGCCCGACGCCATTGCGTCGTCGGCGTAGACCTTGGGTCTCTGGATCAAGGCCTCGTGATCGGCGGCGGTGTAGAAGAAGCCGCCGTCGCCCGCGTCCGCGAAATCGCGGAGCAGGACCTCGGCCAGGGTCTGCGCCCAGTCCAGCCACTCCGCGCTCCAGCGCACCCGCAGCAGATCCAGACTCGCTGCCAGCAGCGACGCGTGGTCATCCAGATAGGCGCGCGGCATCGGGGTGTCGGCCCCCTCGCGGAAGCTGGCGTAGAGGCGGCCGTCGCGCCAAAGTGAGCGTCGCACCGCGCGCATCGCGGCTTCGGCACGATCCAGCCACTCCGGCTGGTCCAAGGCCTCTCCGGCACGGATCAGTCCGGAGATCATCAAGGCGTTCCAGGAAGTCAGGATCTTCTCGTCCCGGTGCGGGCGCACCCGCTGCTCGCGCAGTGCGAGCAGCTTGCCCCGTGCGGACTGCAGCAGCGCCTCGACGGCTTCGACGCCAAGGCCGAGCGACTCGCCGGGGGCTGCCGGCTCCAGGGCCTCGTACAGATGCCAGCGTCCCTCGAAATTGGCGGGACCATCCAGGCCCCAGACGCGGCTGGCCACTTCCCACTCCGCGGGCTCCAGTACGGCCTGGACCTGCTCCGGAGTCCAGACGTAGAAGCGTCCCTCCTCGCCTTCGGAGTCGGCGTCGAGGCTGGAGTAGAAGGCCCCCGAGGCATCGGTCATCTCCCGCGTCAGCCAGCCGACCGTCTGCCGGACCACCCGCCGGGAACGCCGGTCTCCCCGCGTCGCCTGGCGCGCATAGAGGCCGAGCAGGGGCCCATTGTCGTAAAGCATCTTCTCGAAGTGCGGGATCATCCAGCGATCGTCGGTCGAGTAACGGCAGAAGCCGCCGCCAACCTGATCGAAGATCCCGCCCCGGGCCATCGCCTCCAGGGTCTGGCCCAGCATCTCCTCCGCCCGCGCATCGCCGTGCCGGTCACCGTGCCAAGCCAGCCACTCGAGGGTGGCGGGATGCGGGAACTTGGGCGCTCCGCCGAAGCCGCCGTGCCGGGCGTCGAAGTTGCGGTTCAGATCACCCCGCGCGCGATCCAGCACCTCCGGACCGGGAATGCTCCCGCCCTGGGGTGCATACATGCGCGCCATCGCCTCCTGCAGCGAGGCGTTCTGGGCGGCGATATCCTCGGGATTTTCCTCCAGAAACTCGGCCACCCGGTTGAGCACATCGATGAAAGCCGGCAACCCATGCCGGGCCTGCACCGGAAAATACGTGCCGGCGAAGAACGGCACCTGGTCCGGGGTCAGGATCACCGTCAGCGGCCAGCCGCCATTGCGCCGGGTCAGCAACATGTGCGCGTTCTGGTAGATGCGGTCCAGATCGGGCCGCTCCTCGCGGTCGACCTTGATGTTCACATAGCGCTCGTTCATCACCCGCGCCGTCTCGGGGTTTTCGAACGACTCGTGCGCCATCACGTGGCACCAGTGGCAGGCCGAGTAGCCGATGGACAGCAGGATGGGCTTGCCCTCCGCGCGGGCGCGCAGGAGCGCCTCTTCACCCCAGGGGTACCAGTCGACGGGATTGTCCGCATGCTGTTGCAGATAGGGGCTGCTCGCCCGCGCCAGACGGTTCATCGGAGGTCCTCGGGACTGCATCGAAAGGCTGGATCAACCGGCGGGCCGGCACCCGCCCTGGTCGCTTTTATTGATAGACTGCGCAGTCCTCGAAGCCACTGCAAGCGCCCATGCCTGTCCACCCGTTTATCGATCCGGTCGCGATCTCCGTCGGCCCTTTCAACCTGCACTGGTACGGCCTGATGTACCTGGTTGGCTTCCTCGGCTTCTGGTCGCTCGGAAGCCTGCGCGCGCGCCGCCCCGACACCCCCGTCACACCGCAGCAGGTGGGCGACATGCTGTTCTGGGGCGTGCTCGGCGTGATCGTCGGTGCGCGCCTGGGTTATGTGCTCTTCTACAACTTCGACAGCATGCTGCAGGACCCGCTGATGCTGGTGCGTCTCTGGGAAGGCGGCATGTCCTTCCACGGCGGGCTCATCGGCGTGTTGCTCGCCGCATGGTGGTACGCACACAAGCTGGGAGAACCCTTCCTGCGCATCGGGGACTTCGTGGCCCCGATGGTCCCCATCGGGCTGGGTGCCGGACGCATCGGCAATTGGATCAACGGCGAACTCTGGGGCAAGCCCACCGAACTGCCATGGGCGATGGTCTTCCCGGCCGCCGACTACCTCCCGAGGCACCCCTCGCAACTGTACCAGGCCTTCCTCGAGGGCGCGGTGCTGTTCACCGTGCTGTGGTTGTTCTCGCGCACGCCGCGGCCGACCGGCATGATCTCGGGGCTGTTCCTGCTCCTGTACGGGGTGTTCCGGTTCCTGGTTGAATTCGTCCGGGAGCCGGACGCGCATATCGGCTACCTGGCCTTCGGATGGCTCACCATGGGTCAGGCGCTGTCCCTTCCGTTGATCGCCGCCGGCCTCGCGCTCCTCGCCTGGTCACGGCGCAGGCCCGCACAGAGGAGACCGGCATGAAGCAATATCTGGATCTGGTCCGTCACATCTGCGAGAACGGCAGCGACCGTCCGGACCGCACGGGTACCGGCACCCGCTCGGTCTTCGGCTACCAGATGCGGTTCAACCTCGCCGAGGGTTTCCCGCTGGTCACCACGAAGAAGACCCACATCAAGTCGGTGATCCACGAACTCCTGTGGTTCATTCAGGGGGATACCCGGCTGGATTACCTGCATCGGCACGGGGTCACCATCTGGGACGAATGGGCCACGGAGGACGGCCATCTGGGGCCAATTTACGGCGCGCAGTGGCGCCGCTGGAAAACCAGCAACGGCGTCGTGGATCAGTTGGCGGAAATCGTCGAGCAGCTGCGCCTGCGGCCCTATTCACGCCGCCTGCTGGTCTCCGCCTGGAACGTCGCCGACCTGCCGGACGAGACCCGTTCTCCCCAGGACAACGTCCGCACCGGGCAGATGGCGCTAGCGCCCTGCCACACCCTGTTCCAGTTCTACGTGGCCGACGGAAGGCTTTCGTGCCAGATGTACCAGCGCAGCGCCGATGTCTTCCTCGGCGTACCTTTCAACATCGCATCCTATGCCCTGCTGACGCTGATGCTCGCCCAGGTCAGCGATCTCCAACCCGGGGACTTCGTGCATACGCTGGGCGATGCCCATCTGTACCGGAACCACTTCGACCAGGTGCGCGAACTGCTCGGACGCGAGCCGCTTCCCCTGCCGACCCTGCACCTGAATCCCGAGGTGCGGGACCTCTTCGCCTTCCGGTTCGAGGACTTCCGACTGGAGAACTACCAGTGCCACCCCGCCATCCGGGCCCCGATCGCAATATGAGCACGGATGGGCCCAACCAAACCGCAGTGGATCCGCGCCTGGAGATCATCGTGGCCATGGATCCTGACCAGGTGATCGGACGCGATAATCAGCTGCCCTGGCATCTGCCTGAGGATCTGAAGCACTTCAAGCGAATCACCAGCGGACACACGCTGGTGATGGGCCGCAGAACGCACGAGTCCATCGGCCGTCCGCTGCCGAACCGGCGCAACATCGTGCTGACCCGCCAGGCACACTGGCAGGCGCCCGGCGTCGAAGTCCATCCCGATCTGGAGTCAGCACTGGCCGTGGCCGGCGACGGCCCCGTATTCGTCATCGGCGGAGCCGAACTGTTTCGCGAAACCCTGCCACGTGCAGCGGTCCTCCATCTGACGAAGGTGCACCGGCGCTTCGCGGGAGACGTCTTCTTTCCGGCCGCCGACGACGGCTGGACGGTCGTCTGGGAGGAAGAGCACGGGCAGGACGCGAACCATGAATCGGGTTTCACCTTTCAACGCCTGGAACGCTCGGGCTGAACGCGTGGTCCCAGTAATGTAGCAAATCACTTTCCGATGATTTCCCCCCGATGCCAGCCGAGGTGACGTCCGCGCACGGGATGATCTACTCTGAAGGCGTGGCCAATCGGTCTTGGCCAGGCCGAACGATCGCGACGAGGAGGTGGATATGCCTTACCTGGCTTGGTCAGACGATCTTGACACCCGGATCCCGGAACTCGATGCCCAGCATCGGGTGATGGTCGAGCACATCAACCAGTTGCAGGCGGCCGTCGCTTCCGGCGAGACGGAACCTCTGCTCCGGGCGATGGACGGGCTGCTCGACTGCCTGCGCGAACACTTCATCTTCGAGGAAAAGGTCCTGAAGATGATCGATTTTTCTGGGCTCGAAGAGCACAGCCAGACGCACGGCGCAATCCTCGACAAGCTTCGCGAGTACCGCACGCGAATGGAGACCGCATCCACTGCCGAGGCCGAGGAACTCATCGACTCCCTCGGTCCCTGGGTCGTCGACCATATTCGTCACGACGACCTCGATTTCGGACCGACCGTCCGTGAATGGCTACGCGATGCCGCCCCGCCCGACGACCCCTTCAGGCAGCTGGTCGGGGATACCTGAAGGACGCCAATCCGTAAGAGGCGAGCCCTCTCGCCGATCGACCACCGCCAGGAAAACCATCGGCCAGCGGGCTAGCCTCCTACGGGCGCGGGCGGCGCCTTGCACCTGGCCAGGGAACGAAATTCAGGACCACGAACGCCAGCATTGCCGCGACGACGATGCTGGGTCCGGTGGGCGTGTCGTGGGTGAACGAGCCCCATATCCCGCCGAGCACTGCGAGCACGCCGAAGCCGGCCCCGAACAGCGCCATCTGCTCGGGCGTGCGCGCGAAGCGGCGGGCGGTTGCCGCCGGTATGATCATCAAGGCGGTGATCAGCAGCACTCCGACCACCTGCATCGCGCTGGCAATGACCAGCGCGATCAGCAGCATCAGGCCCAGGCGCACCGGGAGCACCGGAACCCCCTCGACGCGCGCGAGTTCCTCGTGCACCGTGATCGCCAAAAGCGGTCGCCATAGCAGGATCAGCAGAAGCAGCGCCACCCCCCCTCCGATCGCAATCGCAACCAGGTCACCGCGGGTGACCGCCAGGATGTCGCCGAACAGATAGGCCATCAGGTCCACGCGCAGACCCTCGACGAAGGCCACCGCAACCAGACCCAACGACAGGGCGCTGTGCGCCAGAATGCCGAGCAGCGTGTCCGATGCCAGCTCCTGCCGCCGTTGCAGAAAGACCAGGATCACCGCCACCATCACGCAGACCAGCGTCACCAGCAGGTTCAGGTTCATGCCCAGCAGGAAACCCAGTGCAACCCCCAGCAGCGCCGAATGCGAAACGGTGTCCCCGAAGTAGGCCATCCGGCGCCAGACCATGAAGGCACCCAGCGGTCCGGCCACGACCGCCACCATCAGGCCGGCGACGATCGCCCGTGTGACGAAGTCATCGAGCATGGTCCGCCTTCCCCGAGACTCCGCTGACCGGTTTCGCCTCGCCTGCGAGGTCGTGCACGTGGTCGTGATGATGTGTGTAGATGCCGATTCCGTGCGCGCCGGCATCCGGGAACAGCCGCTGATATTCCGGGTGCCGACTGACCTCCTCGGGCCGGCCCGTGCAGCACACATGCTGGTTGATGCACACCACGACATCGGCCGCCGCCATCACCAGATGCAGTTCGTGCGAAACCATCAGCACCCCGCAACCGGTGTCCCTGCGCAACCGGTCGATGAGACCGAAGACCTCCCCCTGCCCGACGACATCAACGCCCTGCGCCGGTTCGTCCAGGACCAGCAGGTCGGGTTCACCGATCAGCGCCCGGGCGAGTAGAACGCGCTGCATCTCACCGCCAGACAGGGTCTGTATCGGGGCATTCAGCAGATGGGGCACACCAACCATGCGCATTTGCTCGCGCAGGCGGGCCTCCGATGCCCGGTGTCGCAACGTCAGAAACCGGCGGACGGACAACGGCAGGATCGGATCCACCTGCACATGCTGGGGCATGTAGCCGATGCGCATCTTGGGCGCGCGGCTGATCCGGCCGCTGCTGGGCTGCCAGAGCCCCAGCAGGATGCGCAACAGGCTCGTCTTGCCTGCGCCGTTGGGACCGATCACCACGACGACCTGCCCGCCACTCACCGACAGGGATACGCGATCGAGGATGGTGCGCCCGCCGCGTGCGAGACCCAGGGCCTCGGCCTGGATCAGGACCGGGCCGTCTTGGCCGTGCGCGGAACGAGCGGGTCGGGTAGCGCCAAACATAGTTGCTATAGTATAACGTTTAGGCGCCGGGCAAACGGCGAATCGCATTGTAAAGAATCACGTTGATCGGAGACCCCTCAATATGCGCATCGGAAAGACCTTCGGAATTGGATCACTGCTGATTGGGGCCGCGTTCGCGACGACGCCAGTCCTGGCCGAGTCCCGCTCGGTCGTCGGCTCCATTCTACCGGTACACAGCCTCGTCGCGGGGCTCATGGACGGCATCCATCCAGCGGATGTGCTTCTACCCGCCTCGGCCTCGCCCCATGGCTACGCGATGCGCCCCTCGGAAGCCAGGCTGCTGCAGGACGCCGATCTGCTGGTCTGGGTCGGTCCCGAACTCGAGACCTTCCTGGAACGCCCGCTGTCCGAACCGCGAGAGGGACGCGTGGTGATCAGCCTGATGAATGATCTCAGTCTCGACCTTCTTGCCACGCGGGAAGGTGGCGTGTGGGAGGAGCACCGGCACGACCATGGTCATGGCCACGGGAACGGCCACGACCATGGGCAGGGCCACGATCACGGGCACGACCACGGGAACGGCCACGACCACGGGAACGGCCACGA
>SKJG01000077.1 GCA_007116035.1 Thioalkalivibrio sp. | reverse complement strand
GCCCGCCAATGCGGAAGGTCCGCTCCATCGGCACGATCTCGGCGACGATGTCCGAAGGCGTGTAGAAAAACACCAGATTGTCCCGAAAGGCATTCAGGACCAACCCCGCCACTACGGCCACACCGGCCAGGCCCCCCGCCACCAGCAAGAGCCGCTTCTGTCGCTTCTTCATCACTTCGCCTCCTGATCCGTCAACCGCGCCATGCGCCTCAGCCAGCCCATCAGACTGCGTCGGCGGTAGCGAAGTTGCACCATCTCCACCACCAGCAGGCCGGCCATTACCAGATACGAGCCCCAAACATAGGGCGCATAGCCGCCCATTGCGAGAAATTCCATCATGTCTCAGCCTCCAGACGCTCCTTGACCCAGGATGCCTTCCGTTCCCGTTCCAGCACCTCGATGCGTGCCCGTGCAAGCACGACTGCAATCGAGTACATCCAGGCGGCGAGGGTCATGATGAGCAGTGTCACGAACATGATGGTCGCCATCGTCGGCGCGTCGGTCACTGTGATCGACGCCCCCTGATGCAGAGTGTTCCACCACTGCACGGAAAAATAGATGATCGGGACGTTCACCACGCCGACCATCGCCAGCACCGCGCTGGCGTTGGACGCGCGCTGGCGGTCGTCGATGGCCGCATGCAACGCCATGTAGCCGAGGTAGAGGAACAGCAGGATCAGCATCGAAGTGAGGCGTGCGTCCCAGACCCAGAACACGCCCCAGGTGGGGCGGCCCCAGAGCGCGCCGGTCCAGAGCGCAAAGAAGGTCATCAACGCTCCGGTCGGGGCGATGGCCTTGGCCATGATCTCCGCCATCTTGATCCGCCAGATGAGTCCGATCGCTGCGTAGATGGCCATCAGCACGTACAGGAACATGCCCATCCATGCCGTCGGCACGTGAATGTACATGATGCGGTAGCTGTCGCCCTGCTGATAATCGGGAGGCGCGACGACCAGCCCGAGGTAGAGGCCCGCCGCGAACAGGGCAACGGTAAGCGCGGCGAACCAGGGGACCAGGCGTCCCGCGAGATCGTAGAAATTCGCCGGCGCGGTGAAGCGAAACCACTGAATACTCCTTTCCGACACGTGTCGTCCCCTCCGTCAGTCGAGCATGATGCGCACGGCCGCGGCGGTGGCCCACGGCGTGGCGAACAGAGCAAATACCATCATTGCACCCAATAAGGAAAGATGCGCCTGGGCGCTGGCGCCGTGCATCACCGCATCCACCGCCCCGGCGCCGAGGATCAGCGGGGGTGCGTACAGCGGCAGGATGAGCAGCGCGATCAACACGCCGCCGCCGCGCAGGCCCAGGGTGAGCGCGGCGCCGATCGATCCGATCAGACTGAGAATGGGAGTGCCGAGCAGCAGGGCCAGCATCAGCATCACGATCTCGTCGGCGCGCAGGTTGAGCTGGACGGCGAGCAGCGGCGAGATCAGCACCAGCGGCAGACCGGTGATCAGCCAGTGGGCAAAGGTCTTGGTGAGCACCAGCAGGCCCAGGGGTTCCGGCACCAACAGCATCTGTTCGAGGGTCCCGTCGCGGTAGTCGTCCGAAAACAGGCGTTCCAGGGACAGCATCACCGCCAGCAGCGCGGCCACCCAGAGCACCCCGGGCGCGAGGCTGCGCAGGAATTCGGGGTCCGGGCCGATGCCCAGGGGAAACAGTGCGACCACCACGACGAAGAAGCCGACCACGGTCAGGGCATCTTGGGGACGGCGCAGCGCGAGGGTCAGATCGCGCCGGAGCAGGGCGAACAGGGAGCGGAACATCAGGTCATCCCAGGTGCAGGCTGTGACAGTCGCCGTCGATGTCGACGGCCTGGTGGGTGGTGATGACGATCATGCCCCGCTGCGCGAGGTGGCCCTCGATGGAACTGCGAAGGACGTCGATCACCTGCACGTCCAGGGCGGCGTAAGGTTCGTCCAGGATCATCAAGGGCCGGCGTTGCAGCAGAAGACGGGCCAGTGCCACCCGGCGTTTCTGGCCCTGGGACAGGAAACGGGTGGGGAGATCCTCGTAGCCGGCCAGGCCCAGACGCTCGAGCATGGACAGGGCAGCGTCCCGGTCGGGGGAGCCGCCCCCGAGGCGCACGGCAATCAGGATATTCTCCTCTGCCGTCAGGTCCTCCTTCAAGGCGTTGTGGTGCCCCAGGTAGCCGAGACAGGACCCGGTGCCGCCATCGATGGACTGAATGCGTTCCTCGCCCCAGAAGACGTCTCCCTCGGACGCGCGCGACAGGCCGCTGAGGATGCGTAACAGGCTGGTCTTGCCGCTGCCGTTGCGCCCGGAAACCTGGAGCAGCTGGCCGGGGGACAGCGAGAAATGCAGGTGTTCGAACAGCCGCCGTTCCCCGCGCTCCGCTGCAAGGTCGACGGCTCTCAGTTTCCTGTCGGCCAAGCCGGAAGATTCGAAAGTCACGCTATGTCCAGGCCCTGGGTCAAATATCGGAAGCGCCGGCATTGTGCACGATTGGGCGCCAAGGCGGTACCCGCGCCGAATATGCCCATTACGGGGTAGATCTGCTGGTTGATCATGCGAAACCCATGACGATGCCAAGGGAGTAGACCGGGTCGGGAGGGCTTCGTTCGCACGCCGCGCGCAGGAAAAAGGGGGCCGTTACCGGCCCCCAATCGTTACCCGCCAAAGAGCGCGGCAGGAAGTGAGACGCTACAGACGTGCCTCGTAGAAGGCCATGCGCCGCGCATCCAGGTCTGCATCTTCGCGGAGTTGCCGGATCCGGGGCTTCATGCCCTCGAATACCAGGTTGTACAGCATTTCCGCGCGAACCACGGCGGGTTGCACCGGGATGTCGTAGGTCAGCACGCGCCGTTCATGCGGCTCAAGGCGACTGTCGACACCCACCTGGGTCGCAGTCGGCGGCATGGAAGGCTTACCTTCGTCGTCCGCCAGCTGGTAGAACAGGTAGGATTTCGGGTCTTCCTGCTGTGCGTGTTTCTCGAAGTTCGTCCAGAGGACGTTGCCTTCAGCGTCCAGCGCCGTCACCTTGACCTGGACGTTCCGGAACGGAGCGCCGGTGGGCATTTTGTGCGGCAGCTGGTTCTCCATCACCACGTGAGCGAGGATGCCGTCGCCGTTAGATTCGACGTCGACCGTCAGCTTCACCGCCCGCGAGAGCATCGCCGGATCGTGCCCGCCGCCCATGCTGTGATTGGCGAAGCCTTCCGCAATCGGCATGTGGCAGGACTGGCAGGTCACCTGCGTGCCGCTATCCCGGATCTCGTTGCCCGTGTCGCAAAGTGGCACTCCCTGGGGGTTCGGTCGCGTGTCGTGGCAGCCCAGGCACAGTTCGGAACTGCGCATCATGCGCGGGTTGCCCTGCAACGGCAACGCAGCCGGAACTACCACTCCGAAGGTATCGAGTTCACCGGTCGGCAGATGCGGGTTACCCTGCTGATTCGCAAGGGTCTTGTCGAACGGGAACCCGGTGGCCCCTTGCAGGGTGTCGGGGGAGATCTCGTACGCCATGATGCCAAGGCGCAGACCACCCTCCGCACGCCGCACGCCCTTGAATCCGGAGATCTGGTGGCAGGCGACGCAGTTCACGCCCTCGGCGTAGGCGTCCTTGGCGTCCAGCTTGGTCACCTGGTCTTTCGCGGCGTTTGGTGCATGGCAGTTCAGGCAGACCGGGTACCGTCCCGAACGCTGGTGGACCTGTCCCTCAGCGCGCGGATCACCCACCTCCTGGCGGTACAGCAGTTCGTGGATCGGATCGCGCAGCGCCGTGCTCTTTGCGTGCATCGAGCCGGACCACTGGCGGTAGATGTCCTCGTGACAGGTCTGGCAGACGCTGGCCGAGACGTGGTGCAGCGGGCCGTCGATCCGGAACTCGTGGGCGACCGGCTCGAACTGCCCGTAATAGGCTGCCATATCCCTGAACTGCTCGTCGGTCAGGCTGCCGCTCAGAGCACCCATGGTCGCGCTTTCGCGCTTGCCCGAGCGAAAGGCATGCATGGTGCCTACGAACAACTCCTCGGACATGCCCGCAATCGGTGGATTCGGGCCCATGCCCTCGCCTCCGGGCCCGTGGCACGCTGCGCAGAATGTGTTCGCCAACTGTTCGCCGGCCGCTGCGTCTCCAGCCAGCACCTGGGACGTTCCGCCCCAAGCCATCATCAGGCTTGCCGCCATCAAAAGCGCGCCCTTTCTCATGAACCCCTCCTTACCCTTTTAAGCCAATGGTTTGCGACAACTGCGTTGATCGCCGATGCGTGGTTGTGAAGGACCTTCCGTTCCTTCCCTAAAGGCCTTCCCTGCTGCAAAAAAGAAACCGGCGAGAGCCACCCCGACCTGCAGGGGGATCCCGCGAGAATTTCCTTTTCTCCGAGACACGAGCCGCTGGCAACCGCTGTACCTCGATGTGGGTACTTCTCCCGTGTTTCTCCAACCTGCTTATAGTCGGTTGCCGACGCTTTTGGAATTTTTTCGTCAGCATCCGACGGTCTATCGGTCGAAGCTGTGATCCATCCCAGGAAATCGGACGATTCTTGCGGCTGACGGGCACCCGGAGGGCAGCCGGTTTGCATTTCGGCTGGCGGACCAGTAGAACTCTGCGGGTTTCCAGGCTGGACCAGCCCCACGACAATCGGCAGAGAGGTGCAGGAATGGAGGGCAAGACCAGAAAGGCACCGGGGATTCCCGGCTGGGCCAAGGCGCTGATCACGGTGGTGGTGATCGTCGGTGCCGGCGCGCTGATCTTCACCCAACTCCCGCGCGGGGCCTTCTCGACGGACCTGTCGCAGGTCGGGCAGGGAACCCCGGCCCTGGTGGTGGCCCGCGACATCAACTTCGTGGCAGGTGCCGAGGTGATGGATCTGCTCAACACCATCCGACCCGAATACGAAGATCGCGTGGCTTTTCTCGCCGCCCATCTCGGGCATCCGGACGGGCAGGCTTTTGCGCGCCGCCACGACATGCGCGATGCTACGGTGATCCTGTTCTCCGGAGACGGCCGGAGGCTTGCGACCCTGCGCGCGCCACAAAGCGCGGCCCAGGTTCGCGAGGCCCTGCGTGCCGCGAACATCCCCCCGAATTGACGTGAAGCGCGGAGGCGCGCAGCGTCATCCGCCATCCGGGAGTAGGGGAACCGGCGACCCCGACAGCGACGTCCTATACTCCGTTTCTAGGTTTGAGCGGGCGATCTCCGGCAGCCCGATCAGATCGCCGCAAGTGAGCCGGACCGATGGCGCTACGCATTTTCGGTCCGGCGGATACCGTTGCCGGGCCCGCTCCAGGACATGCCCCACATGGCGAATGCCAATGACTTCGAAAGCTTCCTGAAGGAACTCAAGGGTTTCATTCCGGAATCACGGCTCATCTCCGACCCCCTGCGTACCCTGACTTATGGCACCGACGCCAGCCTCTACCGGCTGATCCCGCGTCTGGTGGTGCGCGTGTCGGGAGAATCCGAGATGACGCGAATCCTGCCGCTGGCCAACAGGCACCGCATACCGGTCACGTTCCGGGCTGCCGGAACGAGCCTCTCCGGGCAGGCCATCACCGACTCGGTGCTGCTGGTCGTTGGCGACGAGTGGCGCAAGTGGCGCATCGCCCGCGATGCATCTCGGATCAGCCTGCAGCCTGCGATCGTCGGCGGACACGCCAACCGCCTGCTCGCGCCCCACGGGCGCAAGATCGGACCGGACCCCGCTTCGCTCAATGCCTGCCACATCGGCGGAATCGCAGCGAACAACGCCAGCGGGATGTGTTGCGGGACGGCGCAGAACAGCTACCAGACGCTCGACAGCATGCGGGTGATCCTCGCCGACGGAACGCTGCTGGACACTGGCGACCCGGACAGCCGCGCGGCCTTTGCCCGGAGTCACCGCGAGTTGGTGGAAGCGCTCGCGGAACTGGGTCAGCGCACGCGCGCGGAAACCGCCCTCGCGGATCGCATCCGGGAGAAATTCCGGATCAAGAATACCTGCGGCTACAGCCTCAACGCGCTGGTCGATTTCGAGGACCCGATCGACATCCTGCAGCACCTGATGATCGGTTCCGAGGGTACCCTCGGCTTCATTGCCGAGATCACCTATCGCACCGTGGTGGACCCCAAGCACAAGGCGACGGCGCTGATCCTGTTTCCGGACATCGCCAGTGCCTGTCGCGCGATCCAGATCATCAAGCCGCTGCCGGTCGCGGCCGCGGAGTTGATGGACCGGGCCTCCCTGCACTCGGTGGAAGACAAGCCGGGCGTCCCCGCGGCGCTGAAGGGGCTAGGCCCCGACGCGGCCGCGCTGCTGGTCGAGACGCGGGCCGACGATGCCGAATTACTCGCCGAGCAGGCGCAGACGATCGTCTCCGCGCTGTCCGAGGTCGAGACCCTGAGCCCGGTGACCTTCACCGCGAACCGTCCGGAGTGCGACCGTCTCTGGGCGATCCGTTCTGGGCTGTTCCCTTCCGTCGGGTCGATGCGCAAGACGGGAACGACGGTGATCATCGAGGATGTCGCCGTCGCGGTGCCGAAACTGGCCGCACTGACGATGGATCTGCAGGACCTGTTCCGGCGCCATGGGTACGAGGGTTCGATCATCTTCGGTCATGCGCTGGAGGGGAACCTGCACTTCGTGATCACGCCGGATCTCGGACAGCCCGAGGCGGTCGAGCGCTATCGGGCGTTCATGGACGAATTGAGCGAGATGGTCGTGAAGCGCCACGACGGATCGCTGAAGGCCGAACACGGCACCGGGCGCAACATGGCACCATTCGTGGAGCTGGAGTGGGGCGCGCAGGCCTATGGGCTGATGCGCGAGCTGAAGCGGCTGTTCGACCCCGAAAATCTTCTGAATCCCGGGGTGCTGCTGAACGACGATCCCGACGTGCATACCCGGAACCTGAAGCCGATGCCGGCGGTGGATCCGCTGATCGACAAGTGCATCGAATGCGGCTTCTGCGAGCCGACGTGTCCGTCGCGCGCCGTGACCCTGACGCCGCGCCAGCGCATCGTGGCCCTGCGCGAGCTTGCGCGCCTGGACGGCAGCGGCGAGGCGCCTGCGCGGGCGAAGCAGATTCGCAAGGCGTATCGGTATCAGGGGCTGGACACCTGTGCCGTCGACAGCCTCTGCGCGCTCGCCTGCCCGGTGGGAATCGATACCGGCAAAATGGTGAAACAGTTGCGCGGCAAG
>SKJG01000140.1 GCA_007116035.1 Thioalkalivibrio sp. | reverse complement strand
TTGCCGCGCAGCTGCAGGAGAGTGGCCTGGATCCGGAGGCCCTCGCGGCGGAACTTCCGGACACGGCCGATCTCCCGTCCTGGGAAGAGGCGATCGCGACCCTGGACCGGAAGATCGAACGCCTGGGTCCCATCAACCTCGCCGCCATCGAGGAGGCGCGCAGCCTGGTCGAGCGCAGTCAGTACCTCAGGGAACAGCACGATGACCTGATCACGGCGCTGGAGACGCTGGAGCAGGCCATGCACAAGATCGATCGGGAAACCCGCGCCATGTTCCGGGCGACCTACGACAAGGTCAACGAGGGCCTCGGACAGAAGTTCCGGCGCCTGTTCGGCGGCGGCGAGGCGCGCCTGGAACTGACCGGCGACGATCTGCTGGACACCGGAGTCGCCATCATGGCGCGGCCTCCGGGCAAGCGCCTCTCGACCATCCACCTGATGTCGGGTGGCGAAAAGGCGCTGACGGCGGCGGCGCTGGTGTTCGCGATCTTCGAACTGAATCCCGCGCCCTTCTGTATGCTCGACGAGGTCGATGCGCCGCTGGACGAGGCGAACGTCGGCCGCTTCTGTGCGCTATTGCAGGAAATGTCGGAACGCATCCAGTTCATCTTCATCACACACAACAAGACGACCATGGCCATGGCGGAGCAGTTGATCGGCGTTACCATGCACGAACCCGGCGTGTCGCGCCTGGTCAGCGTGGACATCGATGCCGCGGTGGAACTGGCGGAAGCCTGACGGAACGCGAGAGGTTTTTTCTGTGGATTGGTTGCGTATCAGCCTATTGATTCTGGGAGTGCTCCTGGTGGCCGGTATCTGGGTCGCGCACCGGGTGCGCGAGCGCGGACGGCGCGAAGCCAGGATGCGCGAGATGGACGACTGGGCCGACGATGTGGGTGTGCACATCCGCGCACACCGGGACGATCACGAAATCGAGCCGGCGCTTGGCGGGATCACGACGGAACTGGATCAGCTGCTCGAGGCCGACGATCGTGGCGTCTCCCGGCCCCCCGAGAAGGCCGGCCGAGAGCCGGACAGGCGCCCGTCGGTCCCGCGCGGCAAGGCTGAACCGGAATTACCGGAATTCAAGACCAAGCCCGGGCGGGAGCCGAAGCGCGAAGCGAGCCCCGAATCCAAGCTCGAATCCAGGCCCGAATCGAGGCAGGAACACGAACCGCAGCCCCGGGCTCAATCGAAGCCAGTGCCGACACCAGCGGCGGAGACGGATTCCTGGCAACAGGTGCTCAGGAAGCCCGCGTCGGTGCTGTCCGGACTGAGGGAACGCGTCGGCCGTCTCAGGGACCCCGAGCCTGCCGGGCCCGTTGCCGGCGGCGGCGCGGCCGAGCAGCGGCAGCCGCCCCCGGCCAAGACCGCCACGGCCGAGCGTTTCGAGGATGTGTCGGAGCCACGGGTGGTCGGGCGCAATCCCCTGGCCCGCGGCCCGAGCAAGGACAAGATCCTCGTCCTGCACGTGGTCGCGCCGAGGAACCGGCCGTTCACCGGGGTCGCGCTGGGCGCGGCGCTGCGGCGGGCCGGCCTGAAGCTTGGCGAGATGTCGATCTATCACTACCACGAGGAGGGCGCTGCCGACCGGGAACCCTTGTTCAGCGTGGCGAACATGGTCGCACCGGGTACGCTCACCGACGAGAACCTGTCCGACATGATGACCCCGGGCATCACCCTGTTCCTGCAGGTGCACCTCTGTGACCGCCCGCAGCGGGCCTTCGAGGTCCTGCTGGAGACCAGCCATGTGCTGGCCCGCGATCTGGGCGGGCGGATCATGGACGCACAGCAGTCCACCGCGACCAACCAGACCCTGGCCCACATGCGCGAGGACATGAACCAGTGGATTCTGCGCCACCGCCCGGAGCTGCTGCGCAGAAAGGCCAGCCGGTGACCGCAGGGGGCCGCGCGACGGACACCGCCCGCAGGGCCGCCGAGCTTCGTGAACGGATCGCCTACCACGACCACCGCTATTACGTGCTGGACGACCCGGAGATCAGCGACGCCGAATACGACGAACTGCTGGCCGAACTGCAGCGGATCGAGGCGGAACACCCGGAACTCGTCGTGCCGGAGTCGCCCACCCAGCGGGTCGGCGGCGCCCCCGCAGCCAGCTTCGCGCCGGTCCGGCACCGGCTGCCGATGCTGTCGCTCAACAACGGCTTCGCCGAGGAAGATCTGCGAGCCTTCGACCGCCGTGCCCGCGAGCGTCTGGGACGCGAGGCCGCCGCGATCACCTACATGGCCGAGCCCAAGCTCGACGGCCTGGCGATCAGCCTGTTCTATCGGGACGGCAGACTGGCCCAGGCAGCGACCCGCGGCGACGGCGAGACCGGCGAGGACGTGACCGGCAATGTGCGCACGGTGCGTGCCATTCCGCTGTCACTGAAGGGCGCGGGCTGGCCCGATGCGTTCGAGGTGCGCGGCGAGGTCTTCATGCGCCGCGCCGATTTCGAACGCCTGAACGAGGGGCTGCACGAGGCCGGCCAGCGCGGCTTCATGAACCCGCGCAACGCGGCCGCCGGCAGTCTCCGCCAGCTCGACCCCGCCGTGACCGCAGGCCGTCCGCTCAGCTTCTTCGCCTATGGACCCGGCTGGGTTCCCGAGGACTTCTCCCTGCCCACGAGGCAGTCGGCGGTACTCGACTGGTTCGCGGACATGGGCATCCCGGTGTGCCCGGAACGCAGCTGCGTCCGCGGGACCGAGGGCGCGCTGGCGTATTACCGCGAGATGGCCGAGCGGCGCGGCGAGCTCCCCTATGACATCGACGGCGTGGTGTTCAAGGTCGATGACCGTGCCGACCAACAGCGCATGGGCTTCGTCGCCCGCGCGCCGCGCTGGGCCATCGCCTACAAGTTTCCCGCCGAGGAGCGCACCACCCGGCTCCTGTCCGTCGACTTCCAGGTCGGCCGCACCGGCGCGCTGACCCCGGTGGCGCGCCTGGAGCCGGTCCTGGTGGGCGGGGTGATGGTCAGCAATGCCACCCTGCACAACATGGACGAGGTCGCGCGCAAGGACATCCGGATCGGGGACCGGGTGGTCGTTCGCCGTGCCGGCGACGTGATTCCGGAGGTCGTCGGCCGGGCCGGGGGCGAGCGTGAGCCCGACACGAGGGAGATCGTTCTGCCCGACGCCTGCCCCGAGTGTGCATCCGCGATCGAGCAGGAGGAGGGCAAGGCCGCGGTCCGGTGCACCGGCGGCCTGGTCTGCCCGGCACAACGGCGCGAGGCGCTGCGGCACTTCGTCTCGCGCAAGGCGCTGGACATCGAGGGCTTCGGGGACAAGCTGATCGAACAGCTGGTGCGCGCGGGGGCCGTGAGCAATCCTGCCGAACTCTTTTCGCTGGACGCCCAGCGTCTGCAGGATTTCGAGCGCGTCGGCCCGAAGTCGGCGCAGAATCTGGAGGAGGCGCTGGCGCAGGCCCGCGAGACCACGCTGGCGCGGTTCGTCTATGCGCTCGGCATCCGCGAGGTGGGGGAGGTCACCGCGCGTGCGCTGGCCGGGCACTTCGGTACCCTGGAGGCGCTGATGCAGGCCTCGGTGGAGGAGCTGGAGGCGATTCGTGACGTGGGTCCGGTGGTGGCTCGGCATGTATCGAATTTCTTTGCCGAGCCGCATAACCGGGAGGTGATCGACGCCCTGCGCCGCGCCGGCGTGCACTGGCCCGAGACCCGGCCCGCCGCCGAACGGCCCCAACCGCTCGCGGGGCGGACCTACGTGCTGACCGGCAGCCTGGAAGGCATGCCCCGCGAGGAAGCCAGTGCGCGGCTGCAGGCCCTCGGCGCGAAGGTCACCGGCAGCGTTTCTGGCAACACCACCGCGGTGATCGCCGGTGAGAATCCCGGCTCCAAGCTCGCCAAGGCCGAGAAACTCGGCATCCCGGTTCTCGACGCGGCCGCCCTGGAAGAACTGCTCCACTCCCCGTAGGAGCGGCTTCCAGCCGCGATCCGATAGCGCCAAGCCCCCAATCAGGCGAACAGCTTGCGCCGGAAGAACTCGGGTGTCGCCGCCGCCGCACGTTGGATCGCGGCGTTGTAATAATCGGTATCGAAGGGAAGCGCCTCTGCGGCTTCTTCGCGATGGAAATTCACTGTCGCGTCCTTGGCGGCAATGCTGGCGGTCCACCACCCGGACGGGTAACTCGCCTGCGGGAAGTGCAGGGTCAGCACATCGAGGAAGCCTGCCTGGCGCAGGCTGTCGTGCATCGGCCGGATGATGCTGTCGGTATGCAGCAGCGGCGACTCACTCTGCTGCACGAGCAGGCCGTCGCGGCCCAGCGCCCGCAGACAATCTTTGTAGAAAGCGGTGGAGAACAGGCCCTCGGCCGGACCTACCGGGTCGGTCGAGTCGATGATGATCACGTCGATGGAACCGGGTTCCGCGTTCTTCACATGGGCGATGCCGTCGTCGAACAGCAGGTTCGCGCGCGGGTCGCCGTTCGACTCGCACAAGCGCGGGAAATATTGCTCGGAGAGGCGGGTCACCCGCTCGTCGATGTCCACCTGGGTGGCGTGCTGCACGCAGTCGTGCTTCAGCACCTCGCGCAGCGTGCCGCAGTCGCCGCCGCCGATGATCAGCACGTTGCGCGGGTTCGGGTGCGCGAACAACACCGGGTGGGACATCATCTCGTGGTAGATGAAGTTGTCGCGGTCGGTGAGCATCACGCAGCCGTCGATCACCATCAGCTTGCCGAAACCCACGGTGTCGTAGATCTCGATCTTCTGGAACGGCGTCTGCTCCTCGTGCAGTTTGCCCTTGATGCGCAGGGAAAAGGCCATGTCCATGTGGGGTTCGCTGAACCAGTTCTCGTCGAGCGTCATGATCATCGGGCTCCAAGCCGTGTGCAGTGGGCGGTATGATAGCGATCATCAGGTGCAGCCGCACCGATCACAGGCAAACCCCCGGTTTGCCGTCCGGACCGAGAGCGGTAATGGGATGAGCACAGTCGAATGGAGTCTGGAGGACGCGCGTCGCGCCTACAGCGTCGAGCACTGGAACGGCGGCTTCTTCCACATCAACGAAGCGGGGCATGTGGTGATGCGCAGGCCCGACTGGCCCGACCATCCCGGGGTGGACCTGTTCGAACTCGCGCAGCGGCTGCGGCAGGAGCACATCGGGCCACCGGTGCTGGTGCGGTTCCAGGACGTCCTCGGCTCTCGCGTGCAGCGGCTGACGCAGGCCTTTGCCGAGGCCGCGGCGGAACTCGACTACACGGGCAGCTACACCGCGATCTACCCGATCAAGGTCAACCAGCAGCGCTCGGTGATCCAGCGCATCCTCGGCGAACCCGGTGCGCGCGTTGGTCTCGAGGCAGGTTCCAAACCCGAATTGATGGCGGTGTTGGCGCTGGCGCCGGCGGGTTCGGTGATCATCTGCAACGGCTATAAGGATCGCGAGTATGTGCGTCTCGCCCTGATCGGACGGCGTCTCGGGCACCGGGTCTACATCGTGGTGGAAAAGCCGTCTGAACTGGAGGAGGTGATCCGCCAGTCGCGCGATATGGGCGTCCTCCCGTTGCTCGGCCTGCGCGTACGGCTGGCGTCGATCGGCAAGGGCAAGTGGCAGAACACCGGCGGTGAGAAGGCCAAGTTCGGCCTCTCCGCGGCGGACGTGCTGCACCTGCTCGAGCGGTTGCGCGGCGTCGACTGGCTGGAGCACCTGCAGTTGCTGCACTTCCACATGGGCTCGCAGATCGCCAACATCCGGGACATTCAGGCCGGCATGGGCGAGGCCGCACAGTACTTCGCGGCGCTGAACGACGCCGGCGCGAATCTGCAGGTGGTCGACGTCGGCGGTGGACTGGGCGTGGACTACGAGGGCTCGCGCTCGCGCAACGACTGTTCGATGAACTACTCCGTCGAGGAGTACGCGATGAACATCCTGCGCCCGCTGGCGCAGATCTGCCGCGACCAGCACCGCATGATGCCGGAGATCTTCACCGAATCGGGTCGGGCGATGACCGCACACCACGCAGTGCTGATCACCAACGTGATCGACAGCGAGGCGGCGCCCGGCACCTCCGAACCCCCGCCGGCAGAACCCGGCGAACCGACCGTGCTCGCCGGCATGCGCGCGTTGCTCGACGGCGACCCGCGCCCGGCCTCGGAGATTTACCACGACGCGGTCTACGGCTTCACCGAATCCCAGGCGCGATTCGCCCGCGGGCTGATGTCGCTCGCCGACCGGGCCCGCGCCGAGGAACTGTACTTCGTGATCTGCCAGCGTCTGCTGGCGCAGTCCGGCAGCACCCTGCCGATGGAGATTCGCGCGGAACTGGTGGAGAAACTCGCGGACAAGGTCTTCTGCAATTTCTCGGTGTTCCAGTCGATCCCGGACGCCTGGGCCATCGACCAGATCTTTCCGGTCCTGCCGCTGCACCGGCTGGATGAACCGCCTGCCCGGCGCGCCGTGCTGCAGGACCTGACCTGCGATTCCGACGGGCGTGTCGACCGCTACGTCGAGGCCGAGAGCACCAGCAGCACCCTGGCGCTGCATCCCCGGCGCGAAGGCGAGGATTACTTCCTGGGCATCTTCCTGGTCGGCGCCTACCAGGAGATCCTCGGCGACCTGCACAACCTGTTCGGCGACACCGATTCCATCAACGTGGAACTGACCGAGGACGGCGGCTACAAGCTGGTCGAGCCCGAGCGCGGCGATACCGTCGACGAACTGCTGCGCTACGTGCACTTCGAGCCGGACACGCTGCGCCGCGCCTACCGCGACAAGATCTACGCGATCGGCCTGCGCGGTGCCGATGCGGGCGCGCTCCTCGCCGAACTGGAACACGGACTGACCGGCTACACCTACCTCGAGGACTGAGCCCGCTCTTGCGCACCCCTCCCGGGCCGCCTATCGCGGCTGGAAGCCGCTCCTACGCTCACCCGCGCCCTCGTAGGAGCGACCTCTGGTCGCGATTGCCCGCGCTGGATCGCGGCTGGCAGCCGCTCCTACGTCACGCTGCGTGGACTTGCCGTGCCGCAAGCCGCAAAGGGGCCGATCAGCAGCGCACACTGCAAAAGGGTATAATCCGCGACCCTTTCTCCGCCGAGCCCGTCCCGAATGACCGCGAAACTGCGCAACATCGCCATCATCGCCCACGTCGATCATGGCAAAACCACCCTTGTCGACCAGCTCCTGCGCCAGTCCGGCACGCTGGACGCCCGCACCGAGCAGGGCGAGCGCCTGATGGATTCCA
>SKJG01000079.1 GCA_007116035.1 Thioalkalivibrio sp. | reverse complement strand
GGCGACCCGTCCTGTCAGCCACGCGCTGAGCTGGGGGGAGTTCCCGAATCCGTTGCGCTCCCGATAGACGACCGGAAGCGAGCGCCGCATGCCGGCGGCAAGCGAAGCAGGTGTCCGGGGGGGCGGCGGAGTTGCCGCAAAGTGGATGTCCCGCGGGTTTTTGCGAAGGGTACCCCGGAGAACGGGCCTCGATCTCGTGGTGTGCTACGATCATCTGATCGATAGACGAGGCGTAAGATGCAGACAGTTTCCGTATCCCCAAAGTACCAAGTTGTCATTCCGCGCGAACTGCGGATCGCGCTGGGCATCCGCCCGGGCCAGAAGCTCCAGGCGCTCCGGTATGGTGACCGGCTGGAGCTGATCCCGCAGCGTTCGATGGCTGAGGCCCGTGGGTTCCTGCGGGGAATAGACGCTCATGTCGAGCGCGAGGACGATCGTATTTGAACGTTGTCGATTCCAGCGGTTGGTTGGAGTATTTCGGCGACGGCCCCAACGCCGAAGGCTTCGCGGAACCGCTCGCGCAACCGGAGGAACTGATTGTTCCGGCGATCAGCATCTTCGAGGTTTTCAAGCGTGTGCTGCAGCAGCGCGACGAGACCGCAGCCATTCAGGCCGCGGCATTGATGCAGCAAGGCCGCACGATCGCTCTCGACGGCAGCCTCGCGATGGCGGCCGCCAAACTCTCCTTCGATCTCGCATTGCCAATGGCGGACAGCATCATTCTCGCAACCGCTCGGGAGTTCGGCGCGACGCTCTGGACCCAGGATGCAGATTTCGAAGGAATCGAGGACGTTCGCTACTTTCCCGCTGCGAAGGCGCCCACGCCCCGCGGTCGTTGATTGCAAAGGACCTTGCAGCAGGCCGAAGCGCTCCCTCGCCAACCCGGCCGGAGCGCAGCGGAGAGCCAGGATCCATAGACCCCGATTGGCCCCGAAAATACATCTGCCCCGTTTGTGCACGCGCATGAGCGGCGTTCAAACAATGTGGCTGTCCCGGAGTTCAGCGGACCTCCCACAACGACGTTCGGCAGGCGCCGGACGACTCAAACGAATTGTGCCCTCGGACTTTCGGAAGTAAAGTAAGAAAGTAATGAAATCCTTTCCGGAAGAAGACCATGTCCAACATCGCCAGAATTACTTCCAAAGGCCAGACCACCATTCCGAAGCAGGTGCGCGCAGCGCTGCATGTCGCACCTGGCGACCTCATCGCATGGGAGATCCGTCCCGACGGGACCGCGTTGGTGCGGCGCGTGCGGGCTCTGGACGTGGAATACCTGCGCGCCATCGAAGGTACGCTCGCCGAGTGGTCGAGCCCGGCCGACGAGGAAGCGTACCGTGATCTATGACCGCTTCATGGTCGTGCGCGTGCCGTTTCCGTTCACCGATCGCAGCGCTGTCAAGAACCGCCCGGCCCTGGTGCTCTCGGATGCCGCAGCCTTCAGCGCGACCTCGGGTCACTCGGTGATGGCGATGATTACCTCGCAGGGTCATGCACCCTGGCCACTCGATTGCTCAATCAGTGAACTTGACGCCGCCGGCCTGCCGGCGCCGTCCGTGGTGCGCTTCAAGCTGTTTACGCTTGATCACCGCCTGATACGCAGCACCCTGGGCCAACTCGCCGAGGTCGACCGTGCAGCCGTGCTCGGGGCATTGCAGCGGCTGCTGAGAGTCGTACCGTAAGCTGAGCGCTTCAGCCGCCGCGCCACTTCGTCATCCCGGCCGGAGCGAAGCGGAGAGCCGGACTCACGTGCGTAGCGCGTTGAACAGCCAAAGGATGGCCCCAAGCGAATAATCTATGGGTGTTAGGGCGGCCACCAGCGCCCGGGGCTTCCCTCGGCGCCCGTGGTTCGGTTTCAGGTGTAAGCGCCGACCGAAACCCGCGGTTATTTGCCGCGGACCCGATGGCGCGGTGATCGGCTTCTACTCGATCAATGCCCATGCCGTCGGCTACGAGGACCTCCCTCCCGGCTATGCACGAACGCGGCCCGCGCACGGCTCGATTCCCGCTGCGTTCATCGCGATGATCGGCCGCGATCAGCGTTACCGGAATCAGGGCTTCGGCAGCGACCTGTTGGTGGATGCCCTGACGCGGATTGCCCGCGCATCCGATGCGATTGGCATCTCGGTCGTGATGCTGGATGTGTTCGATTGCGGCGATCCAGAGCGCGTGCGGCGGCGCAAGGCGCTCTACGAGGGGTTTGGCTTCATGCCTATGTCGATCTGAACCCGATCCGCGCCCGGATGGCGGACACCCCTGATGCATCCGACTACACTTCGGTGGCGAAACGAATCGCGGGGCTCAAGGGGGAAAAGGGTAAAGCCGACACCGGCCCCGAAGACAGCGCGTCGCTGATGCCGTTCGATGCCACCGGACGGATCGCGACCGCGATTCCGTTCGCGTTCGACGACTATCTGGAACTGGTGGATACCACCGGCCGGGTGATCCGGGAGGACAAACGCGGCTTCATCCCCGGCGAGACGCCGAGGCTGCTGGAACGGCTCGCGATCGATCCGGAGCAGTTCATCGCGACCGCAGGCCGGATGCTGCGCCAGTTCGGCAGCGCCATTGGCACGCCGGTGCACATCACCGAGCTCTGCGTGGTCCGGCAGGCGCGGTATCTGCGCGGGATGGGGGCCGCCAGGGCGCTGTTCGAGAGGCGGACGGCCCGACCAACCCTTCAGGCCCGGAGGGATGCGCCGTAACAGCCATTTTGTTCAATGGATACACGCCGACGGCTGACCGGCGCCTTCAGCGCCTCATTCGCGCAGGCGCTCGAGAGCGGCCCGGAGGGGCGGCAACTCAACCTCCACCACAGTCCAGATCGTCTCCATATCGAGGCCAAGATAATCGTGTAAGACGATATTGCGGAAACCAGCGATCGCCCTCCAGGGGATTTTCGCTTCCACAGATTTAGCCTCCTGCGACAGCCGCTGACTCGACTCCGCCATCACTTGGAGATTCCGAACGACCGCGTCCTGTATCAGCCGTGAGCCAAAGAAGCGGTCTCGTTGGAGCTGCGTGTATTCCTCCACCCGGGCAATACAATCGAGCATGTGCTCGACATAGACATGGTCTGTTGCGCGATCCGGTATCAAAGTTGTTCTGGCGACCGCCCCAGCCGATTACAAGAGCTCTGCTTCGCAGAGCACGCGTTCACGCAGGGCAGGGTTCAGCGCCGATCTCGTAACGATATCCACCCGCCTGCCGAGCAAGTCCTGGGCATCCATGAGCATGGCCCCGAGCACGAACGCGGACGTCCCTGGGGGCGCATCCACCAAGAGATCGACATCGCTGTTCATGTCAGCATCACCCCGAGCCATAGACCCGAACACGTGCACGCTCCGTAACCCATGACGCGAGGCCAGGGCCTTGAGCTCCTTTCGATGTTTCTGGACGACTGGATGCATGCGCGTTCCCGACCCGGTGTTCCGAAGTTTACTACCCGGCGGCGTCCGAGGTCTCGTCCCAGAGTACTCTTGGGACAGGTATTGGGGACGGATTTATTTCTCGGAGGCAGGGATTGAGGGGGCACCAGAGCACCCGGATTGGAAAGTTTTTGAACGCCGGGTCGGCAATGGCGCTTCGGGCCGTGCGCGAGAGCTGCGGATCGTCCGTGAGTCACCAGAGCCACGTCGCCCCATGCCGAGCCAGAAGATACAGGGAGAAGAAGCAGCCCTGCTGGATGATGGGTACCGCCGGGTTGCCCCGTCCCGGTACCCCAGTTGACTCCGTGGCAATAGGTCTACAGCAGGTCCCGGTTGATCCCGCTCCAGTCGCCGCGTCGAGGTCTGGGGCACCCTCCTGCCGTTCCTTCTGTCTCGCCGGGCGGGGATTGATATGCGCATACATGATGTGCGACTGTGTCCGCATGAAACGTGTCCGATGGAGTTTTGTGATGGGCGAGTCCGGAAGGGCGGGGGTCAGGCACCGCCGAGCCACGAACGTATCCATCAGCCCTGAACTGCTGGATGAGGCCAGGGGGCTGGGCATCAATATCTCGCGAGCCGCGGAGCGGGGACTGGCCCATGCGATCGCGGAGCAGCGGGCCGTTGTGTGGCTGGAGGAAAACCGCGCGGCCCTCGAAAGCTCGAACGCCTTTGTCGAGGCGCACGGGTTGCCTCTGGCGCGGTACCGTGGTTTCTGATGGCGCGTCTCGATGTTTATCCGAACCCCGACGGGCCGGGTTGGCTCGCGGACGTGCAGGCAGACTTGCTCAGTCACTTGAACACGCGGGTGGTCGTTCCCTTGCTTCCGCAGTCCAACGCGCCGGCGCCAGCGCAGACGCTCAACCCCTGTTTCGATGTTAGCGGCGAGACGGTGGTGATGGCCACCCAGTTCATGGCCGCCGTGCCGGGCGCGATCCTTCGGGATCCGGTCACCAGCCTGCGGTCGCATCACGATGAGATCACGGCAGCGCTCGATTTCCTGATGCAGGGTTTCTGAAGACGATTAGTCCGAGTCGAAAGGCGACCAAGGCCTATTTGGGAGGTGCCGAATGAGCAGACTGGGCAAAGAAGAGCAGGAGATTCTCGAGGCATTCGAGGCCGGAAAGCTGGAGCGCTCGCCCGATCGTGCGGATTTGCAGAAGCGGCACCAGGATTACGCGGAAGCGATGTTCCGCAAGGATGCGCGGATCAACATCCGCCTGTCTTCCCGGGATCTCCGGGGGTTGCAGAAAAACGGGACGCAGTGCTCCAGGACACCCCACCTTTTTTCTGCCCTCAGGCCAGCATCTGCATCCGGGTAAAGGGGGGGGCGGATCTATTTCTGGGACGCAGGGATCGAGGGGGCTTACCACAGCACCTGGATCGTAAAGTGCTCGAACGCCGGGTCGGCCGTGAGCAGCGCCACGGCCTCCAGGTCCGCCTGTGCCGCCAGCATGCGGTCGAAGGCGTCGCGGTGCGGCACCGGGTAGCTGTTCGCGCGGATGGCGTGGCCATGATGCATCGGGAGGTGGCTGAAACCGTCGGCTACGATCAGTTCATGGAATCGGCCCAGGACTTCGTCTCCAATCGCGAGCTTGCCCAGCCGATGCTTGGTTGCGATCTCCCAGGCGCTGGCGGCGCTGACCAGCACTTCGCTGGCCGGGTCGGCAATTTGCGCTTCGGGCCGTGTGCGAGAGATGTGGATCGTCCGTGAGCCACCAGAGCAGTGCATGCGTGTCGATCAGGAGCCTCATCTGCTATCCCACGCGTCGAGTTCCGCCTCTGGCAGCGGCTCGAAGAAGGCGGCCTCCACCTTGCCCTTGATGCGCCCCGGTTGCCGGCCGCTTGCGTCCGCGGCGAGCGGCATCAGCCGCGCGTAAGGCTTGCCGGCCTTGGCCAGCATGATTTCCTCGCCGGCGTGAGCCCGCTCCAGCAGCCGCGAAAGATGGGTCTTTGCCTCGTGAACGTTGACGGTCGTGGTCATGGCTTCTTTGGGGGACTTAGTTTAAAGACTTAGTCAATTTGTCGGGCTTCGGGGTGGCGAGCAATCGCTCGCGCCAACGGTCATTTGGAATGCGGCGGCTTGCCCCGGCTGGGGGAAGGCGGGAGCAGGTTCCGGCGCTGCGGTTCGGTGCAGAGCGGGTGCAGCGCGCCCAGCCGGTGACGAGGGATTAATCGTCCGGTGGCAAGACCTTCCACTGCACCACCTGACCCAGCACTGCGGCCTTGCGCACCTGCCAGGATTCCAGATAGGGCGACACCGTGGTCGGCGGCTCCGGGTCGGGGCGCAGTTCGACGAGGCCGAAGAATTCAGCGAAGCGGTGGACCGAGCGCAGTTCCCAGACTCTTCGAAAATCCTCCTCGGGCTCCACGCGCGTGCTGCGATCCAGCGGAATCTCGGCCAGCGCCATTGGAAAGGCGCGCAGGAAGGCATCGGCATAGAACGAGGCTGGCCGCCACGTCGCCCCATGCCGAGCCAGCAGGTAGAGGGAGAAGAAGCAGCCCTGCTGGATGATGGGTACCGCCGGGTAGCCGTCCCGGTACCCCCAGTTGAAGCCGTGGCAATAGGTCTGCAGCAGGTCCCGGTAGATCCCGCTCCAGTCGCCGCGGTCCAGTCGCCGTTGAGTGGCCTGGACCAGCAGCAGCCTGCCACGGTTCTTGCGCGCGAGGTGCCCGAGTTCGGCAATCAGGCGCGTGACATGGAGCGCCTCGAAGTCTTCCTCGTTGCGCACCCGGCCGATGTACGATTCCGGCTTCAGGCCCTGCTCTTGGATCGCCGCCCCGGCCATGGCTACCACGCTGCGGGGCAGATTGCCCTTGGGGGTCAGCTTGATGCCGGCGCCTTTGGCCTCCTCGGCAATGACTTCGAACAGCGCGGTGACCATCGCGACCGGGCGTTCGCTGATGCCCTCGCACAGGGTCAGCAACTCCGGGGCGTCGAAAGGGTTGTAGAGGACATGGTGCAACTGTGCGCTGGAGAGGCCATGGAAGTCGTCCAGCGGCCGCTGGTTCACGGCGTTCATGTGCGCGTGCACCGCCTGCTGCACGGCCTCTTTGCTGTCGAAGGCGCCTTGGCCGAGCATCTGCTTCATCTCATCCAGGATGGCCTGCATGTCCTTGGGCCCGGATTTTCTTGAATCGTGGTCGACCATGATGTCTTCACCTTGATGTTCCCGAGCGTAGGCCTTCTGCATGACGAAAGCCAATCTATGGCCCTCGAGGACACCGCTTTTCTTCTGCCCTCAGGCCAGCATCTGCATCAACACATCGTGCCAGAGTTCGGCGTCGATCTCGCCCATTCGGCCTGTGAGGCGTTTCTTATCGATTGATCGGATCTGATCCGGCAGGATTCGTGGTCAAAGTCTGGGGCACCCTCCTGCCGTTCCTTCTGTCTCGCCGGGCGGGGATTGATATGCTCATACATGATATGCGACTTTGTGCCCATCAAATGCGTCTGATGGAGTTTTGTGATGGGCGAGTCCGGAAGGGCGGCGGTCAGGGGCGCGAGCTGCAGGACAACCACATTGCTTGAACGCCGGTTGGAACTACAGGACAGCCACTTTGCTTGCGGAATTTGCCAGTGCCCTAGCACTGACGGCGGAAACCACGGGACAGCCAGTTAGCTGCGTTCGGACTGGGAACCAACGGTTCCTGAAGACGATCTACCGGAGCCGCGTGTACCAGAAGAAATACCTGCCGGGGCGAGAATAATGATGACGAAAGGCAAGCACACGGGCCATGACGCGCCCTTCCTGGACGACGAGGAACGCGCCGTGATCGAGGCCGCAGAACGGGGTGAGTTCGAGCCGGATGCCGACCTCGCTGCCCGT
>SKJG01000085.1 GCA_007116035.1 Thioalkalivibrio sp. | reverse complement strand
CTGCCCAATGGTCCGCAGATCGTCGGCAATGCCTTCGGCACCACGGCGGTGGCCTTTGTTGCGCTGTCCGGCTATGCATTGACCACCAAGAAGGACTTCAGCTTTCTGGGCGGCTTCCTGATCGTCGGCCTGGTGCTGGCCCTGGTCGCCATCGTGGCCAACCTCTTCCTGGGCATCCCTGCCCTGTCGCTGACGATCTCGGCTGCGGTCGTGCTGCTGCTGTCGGCGGCCATCCTGTATGACACCAGCCGTATGATTCACGATCGCGAAGCCAATTACATCGTGATGACGGTATCCCTGTACGCCAATCTCTACGTGATGTTCCTGCACCTGCTGAACCTGTTCCATGCCTTCAGCGGCGACAGCTGACATCCACAGGAAATCCGGAACAGGCCCCGCCCGTCGGGGCTTGTTTCGTTTGGGGTCCGGGAATACCGTGGGCCCTTTCCATGCGGGGCGGTGACATGAGGGGCGTCTTTCTCGATCTGAACACGGTGGACCGCGGGGACCTCGATCTGCAACCACTGCGCCAGGTCCTTCCGCACTGGGACTTCTTCCAGCGCACCGCGCCGCAGGAGGTTCCGGATCGAATCCGGGATGCGGAGGTGGTCGTCACCAACAAGGTCTTGCTCGGCGCCGAGGCCATCGCAGCGGCTCCGCGCCTGAAGCTGGTCTGCACGGCGGCGACCGGCACCAACAACATTGATCTCGCGGCCACGTCGGAGCGCGGCGTCCCGGTCTGCAACGCGCGCAATTACGCGACCGACTCCGTCGTCCAGCACGTCTTCGCGCTCCTGTTGACGCTGGTGACGCGCATGGATGCCTACCGGGCCGACATCCGCGCGGGGCGCTGGAGTGCAGCGGACCAGTTCTGCCTGCTGGATCACCCGATCCGCACGCTGGCCGGCATGCACCTGGGCATCGTCGGCCACGGAGTGCTGGGGCAGGCCGCCGGCAGGATGGCGGAAGCCTTTGGTATGCAGGTCACGGTCGCGGGAAGCCTGCGTCCCGATGCGTCGGGCGCCGATGATCGCCCGGCCCTGGACGACCTCCTGCCCGCACTCGACGTGCTCAGCCTGCACTGCCCGCTCACCGAACGGACCCGAGACCTGATCGACGCACGACGCCTCGCGAAGATGCCGGCCGGCAGCCTGCTGATCAATACGGCCCGAGGCGGCCTGGTCGAGCCCCGGGCGCTGGCGGACGCCCTGCGCTCAGGGCATCTTGGCGGCGCCGGCATCGACGTGGTGGATCCCGAACCCCCACCTGCCGGCCACCCGCTGCTGGCAACGGATATCCCCAACCTGGTACTGACACCCCACACGGCCTGGGCGGCTCGCAGTGCGCGCCAGAACGTGCTCGAAGAGATACGTGCCAACATCGAGGCCTACATGGCCGGGGCTCCGCGCAACGTGGTGGCACCATGAACCTGCCTGAAGGGGAGTCGGCGATGGAACTCGGACGCCGCATCGAGGAACTGGAGATCCGCATCGCGCATCAGGAGTACGCGCTGCAGGGCCAGAGCGAAGAATTACTGCATTTGCAACAGGCCAACACGCGCCTTACCCGCCAGCTCCTGGAACTCTCGGAACGCGTGCAGGCACTGGCCACCCAGCCGGCCAGCGACCCGGCCGATGAACCACCTCCACCACATTACTAAGGATCCCGCACGCACCACGCGAGCGGCGTCGGCTTGGGCGGCCGGACCCCGGCGGAAACGACGCGCCTTTGACCGGCAGCGCTTCCCCCGATTCGAACCCTCCCCAGCCACCAGTGCCGCGATGGGGCAGACGCCGATGGAAGCGTCGTATCCATGCCGCTGACCTTCCGGCCTGCCGCGGACTGCCCCGAGCGCGCCCGAAGACTCGCCGAGGCGTTGATCGCCGGCGGACTGGCTTCGACGGAGGAACAGGATCCCGGTGGCCTGGCACTGACCTGCGGGCCGGAGGGCCTGACCCTCACCGCCCCACGAGCGGAACAGCCGCTGTCCCTGTACCTCGATTTCGTCCGCGGTCCACAGGGGTACCGCCTCGCGCATGCCGCTCAGGCCCGCGAGGATCTGATCCGCGCTCTCGGCCGACTGCCCAAGGGCAGCACGGTCCTCGATGCCTCCACCGGGCTGGGACGCGACGCCCTCGTGCTCGCGGCCCGGGGCTACCAGGTCATCGCGCTGGAACGTCACCCCATACTCGCGGCGCTGCTCTCGGATGCCCTGCAGCGTGCCGCCGTACATCCGGCGCTGGAATCCGTGCTGGCGCGCCTGGACTTCCGCCAGGCGGATGCCGGGGCATGGTTGGCGGAAAATGACATGCTATTTGACGCAGCGGTCTTCGACCCGATGTTCCCGCCCCGCAGCAAGGACGCGGCGGTGAAGAAGGAGATGCAGATCCTGCATCGCCTGTTGGGCGCGAACCCCGACCCCGATGCACCGGCCACGCTGGCGGCCCTGAGGCGCCACGTCCGGCGGCGCGTGGTGGTCAAGAGACCACTGCATGCACCGCACCTCGGGGACCAGATCCCCGCCCACGCGCTTCGCGGGCGCAGCACCCGGTTCGATATCTATCTTCCCGTGTGAGCCGCGCCGAGGGTCAGCCGCATCCCATCGATCCGGTGTGGCGGGATCTCCAGGTTGCGCATCGCCGGTTGCCCCTTGTAGACGCGTCCCGCGAAGTCATAGCGACCCTGGCGGCAGCGGTCGCGAAACCCCCCCTCCTCCCAGCCCGCTTCCGTGTCCGGCGGCACGATCTCAAGATCACAGCCGAGGTCCGTGCTCTCCGCGTAGACCACCAGCCATTCGGGAACCCAGCCCCGATGGGATGCCGATAGGCTGCGCGGCCTGCGATCGAAACGCGAGGCGGGGTCGTACAGGGCCTCATCCTCCGCCAGGGCCTCGAACATTGCCGGGTCGCGGTGCAATACGAGAACACGGCGACCGTTCCACGAGAGACGGTGCGCCTCGCCGGCGTCGATGCTCTGCAGATCGACCTCCAGCGGCAGCTGGATGTCGCCTCCGGGCCGGGAGAACAGCCCGCTGATCAGCAGAACCACGAAGAAAACCAGCGCGAACAGGCCCATCAGCTTCAGCGTGACCCGAAGGCGCAGCCGCAGAGGTGTGTCTCGATCCATGTGGGCTTGACCCGATTCGTGAAGGAAAGATCCGGCGCGTAGCCGAATGCGGGAAGGAACGCGTAGAATCCCGCCCATGAGCCGAAGAGAAAGTTTCACCCGCGATCGCCGTTACGTCGGCATCCATAACGACCTCCATGGCGGCATGACCGCGATGGGCGGAATCATCAAGGACGCCTGGGTCTTCGGACTGCTCCCGGAGACCGAGACCTGCGAGGGTTGGCAGCTGGCGCAGATCCAGATGCTGCACGACCGGGTGGCTGCCGAATGGGACAAATACGGGCTGCTCGTTCGCAACCTGCCGACGGAATTTGCCGAGCGGCACAGCCGCATCCACGCCGAGGCGATCGAACGGGCGCGCGAACTCGGCTGGGAGCCCGGCCTGGACGTCGACAGCGACATGGGCGAAAGCGAGGAACCCGTGCTGCCGAAGTAACGACCCGACGGCAATCAATCCCGGAAGTTCTGGTACTGCAGGGGTCGGTCGAAGGTCTGGGCACGCAACAGGGCGATCACCTGTTGCAGGTCGTCGCGCTTCTTGCCGGTCACACGGATCTGGTCTTCCTGCAGGCTGGCCTGAACCTTGATCTTGGCGTCCTTGATCAGCCGCTGGATACGCTTCGCCAGATCCGCCTCGATCCCCTGTCTAATCAGGATGTCCTGTTTCACCGCCATGCCGGACTTGGTGACCTCCTGCGGGTCCATGCAGGCGACGTCGATGCCGCGCTTGGCGAGCTTCATGCGTACAATATCGAGGACTTGCTCGAGCTGGAACTCCGCGTCGCCCTTCATCTGGATCGTCGTGTCGCTCAACTCCACGGCGGCGGACGTTCCCTTGAAATCGAAGCGGTTCTCGATCTCGCGCCGCGCCTGATCGACGGCATTGCGCAGTTCGGGAAGATCCACCTCGGACACCACATCGAAAGACGGCATTGCAACCTCCGTTAACGGGAAAACGACTCATGGCAGTTCCTACCCTGATTGTACTCGGAGCCGGTTTTTCGGGCCTCGCCGTGATCTTCGGCGCGTTCGGCGCCCATGGACTCGAAGCGCGCCTGTCGGAACGGGCGCTGGCGACCTGGCACACCGGCGTGCAGTACCATTTCACCCACGCCCTGGCGCTGCTGCTGCTCGCGGCACTTTGGGAACGCGTCAGCCCCGGCTGGGGACTCACCGCAGCGATCGCTTTCGTGCTCGGGATCCTGCTCTTCTCAGGCAGTCTCTACGCCCTGGCGCTGGGCGCCCCACGCGTCCTGGGGGCCGTCGCCCCGATTGGTGGGACGCTGTTTATCCTGGGCTGGATCGCGCTGGCGGTCGCCGCCTTGCGCAGTTCCGGGTAACAGCGGGGGCTCGTCGAGGTCAAGGGCGCGTTCACCACGAAGCACACGAAGACACGAAGAAGGGATTTTTGAATGTGTTCCGTATTGGCCGCCCCCCGTAGGAGGCGAGCCCTCTCGCCGATCCGGCGCCTGAAAACCCATCGGCCAGGGGCTGGTCTCCTACGTCCCCGCCCCGTGCAACCACGCGCATCCGAACAGCGGCGGAGGCATCGTGATCATCCGGTCGCGTCTTCGTGTCCTTTCGTGGTAAATAACCGCCCTTGAAGGCGCATCAGGGGTCGGGTGATTCCGGCCCCATGGCCTGCAGATGGGCCTCCAGTTCGGCCATGACCTCCAGGGCCCTGCCCTTTTCCAGCGCGCGGTCGATCTGCTTCAGGACCGGCAGCGACTTCGCCCGTCCGCGCAGAGGCATCCGGGCCAGACTGAACGACAGCGTTCGGAACTGCCGGAAGAAGAGGTAGCTCAGGGTCGCGATGATCAACGCGGCCCAGGTGTTTCCGCCCAACCAGACCCAGATGGCGACGCCATAACCGGCAAAGGTGGCGACGAAGATCCCCACCGCGATCCGATGTGTTCGCGCGATGACCTCCTCGAAGACGGTCCGATGCTCGACCACAAACTCACGCTCGAAATACACGATAATGCCCCGCTGACGGCTTCTCTGGCCACGCAGTATAAGCCAGCGGGCAAATGTCACTGAACGCGGGCACAGCCGCGCCAACCCGAGACATCATGAGCTGGACTCCCGACCTCACCGCGTTCGGCAACCGCCTGCGCAAGAACGCCCGCCACTGGCTGCGTTGGGCCCGGCGCGAGGACACCGAGTGCTTCCGTATCTACGACCGTGACCTGCCCGAGTTCCCGTTGCAGATCGACTGCTACGGTGATCGCGCGCACGTGCAGCTGCTGCACAAGGGCCGCTGGACCGACCCGGAGGCGCTCGACCGCTACGGACCGGATCTGCTGGACGCGGTGGCGGCGGCGTTGACCGACGGAGACACCACGCGGCTGGCCGCGAAGATCCGCGAACGCGGGCGCGGCGGCGAACAGTACGCCGAGAGCGGACAGACCGAAGGCGAGGCCTTCGTGGTGCGCGAACACGGCCTGCTGTTCGAGGTGAACCTGGAGCGCTACCTGGACACCGGCCTGTTCCTGGACCACCGCAGCACCCGGGCGAGGGTGCGCGCCCAGGCTCAGGACACGCGCTTTCTGAATCTCTTCGCCTATACCGGGAGCTTCACGGTCCATGCCGCCGCCGGCGGCGCCCGTTCCAGCCTGACGCTGGATCTGTCCAACACCTACACGGACTGGGCGCGGCGCAACCTGGCGCTGAACGGCCTGGACCGGCCGGAACACCAGGTGTTCGCGACGGACGTGCTGCGCTGGCTGGAAGGCAATCCCAGGCGCGACGAGAGCTTCGACCTGATCGTGTTGGACCCGCCGTCGTTCTCCAACTCCAAGCGCATGGACACCAGCTTCGACGTGCAGCGGGATCACGCGTGGCTGATCAACCGCACGCTGCTGCGCCTTGCGCCAGACGGCCTGCTGGTCTTCTCCACCAACCGCCAGGGCTTCGAACTCCATGCGCCGGAGATCACAACCGGCGGGATTCTCGAGATCACACGCAAGACGACGCCGCCCGACTTCCAACGCCACCCCCCGCATCGCTGCTGGGAGATCCGGCACTAGCAGCCGGTCGGACCTGGGCTGCCCCTACTGCGCGGAAGAGATCGTTCCCTGCGCCGCGCGCCAGCGCTCGAAGGTCGGATATTCCTCGTAGGCGCGGGTGAGAACGAAGTCCATCACGTTGCGCAGCCGGTTCAACGCGACCACGGAGTCGATGCGGATGATCTCGCTGCCCTTTTCGTCGAAGAAGACCAGGGTCGGCGCCCAATGGATATCCAGGCGTTCACCCCATGCGCGGGCGGTGGTCCGCTCGCCATCGGGTGTGATCACCGGGGTCTCCGCGTCGAGGTCGAGCTGTACGGCATCGAAGAACCGGATCATCTCCAGCACGCGTCCGTCGGTCAGCGGCTCGGAATGCAGCACGTCGCAGGCGTGGCAGGCGTGCCGCTCGAAGAACACCACCATCGGGCGTTGCGCCGGAATCCGCGAGCGATCGAGCATGTGCGGCGGGCTCTGGAAGAACTCCTGGTAATTGATGTCATCGGTCTCGAACTTCGGCGGCGGATCGGCGCGCTCGAGGTATTCGCGGAAGCTCCACTCCCGATCGTGACGATCGACCACGTATTCGAGCGCGGCACGGAAGCGGTACGGCGGATAGTAGCCCCGTATGCGGTGAATCTCGTTGCCATCCGCGTCGAAGAACGTGAAGGCGGGAGTGAAGTTGAGGCGCCGCTGTACCGCGAAGGCCCGCTCGCTCATCGTCTCGCCGTCCAGCGTCACGACCTCGCGGCTACCCTGCACATCCAGGGCAATCACGTCGAAGTGTTCGGAAAAGTACTGCCGGATGTCGGGTTCAGCCAGGTTGTTCTCGATCATGGCCTCGCAGTACGGGCAGTGGTCCATTCCGAAATAGATGGAAAGTCCCATCTTGTCCCGTTCCAGCGCCCGTTCGAGATCTTCCCGGAAGTCCAGGAAACTGAGCTCAAACCACTCCGGTGTGTGCAGACCGATCTGGCGCGGCGTGTCATCGATGTCGAATGCGTCCGGTGGGTCCGCGGCAAGCAGGTTCCCGGCCGACAGCAGCGAGAGTGCCAACAGGGCTGACCCAAGCCATGCCGACGCTGCGAAACGAAGTCTTGCTTCCATCCTCGATGGCTCCTTGGTGAAGGCTCGCATCGCCGGACAGAACCT
>SKJG01000091.1 GCA_007116035.1 Thioalkalivibrio sp. | reverse complement strand
CCGGCGGCCACGGCCGTCGCAGGCAGCGCCCTGGCGGCCAAGAGCGCCGGGCGGGGTGCGGCCAGGGCCGGCACTGCGGGCGCCAGCGCACTCGGCTGTGCCGTCGCAGGACCGGCGGCATTGGCCTGCGCCGTGGTGGTCGGTGGAACGGCCTGGGTGGCCGCTGACTGGGCGCTGCTGAGCGTGGACGAGTGGCGCCACCGCGAGGCGCTGATCGCCGACTGGGAACAGCGCCTCGCCACGCTGCGCGCGGAACTCGAGGAGGCGCTGATCGAACACTACGCCCAGGCCATCGAGGCGTGGCGCCAGGGAATGGAAACCGAAGTCGAACGAACCTTCTCCCCCCTGCACTCCATCCGCACCAGCTAGGGCGGCGGGGATGGCGTCGGGTTCCGGCCATGGTTGGGGGGCAGTCGGGTTACGCCCTTTGGGCTAACTCGACCTACGGTTTGCGCCATCCGCACCCGCGTGTAGGTCGGGTTAGCGCAGCGTAACCCGACATGTCATGGCCCGGTTGTCGAACAACCCCCTGCCTGTCCCCCGCAGTCATTCCCCCGCGCCAAACAACCGCTCGCCATTGCCAAAGGCAATGCGCTCGGCGACATCCGGCGGCAACTGTCCCAGCCACTCCCGGATCTCGGCGGCATGCTTCTCGATCTCTCGCCATCGGGTGGAACTGAAAGTGTCCGCGCCGACCATGAACCGGTCGGCGTGTTCGATCAGTAGATCCTGCCATTCCAGCGGCATGAAGCCGTCCCCGATCAGCCGCTGGCTGCGCATCGACAGGTCGGCGTAAAGGTTGGGGTACCGGTTCAGGTAATCCCGAATCAGGGCGGGGTAGGGGAAGGTTCCGGCGTGCGCCCAGAGAATGAGCGCCTCCGGATCGATTTCATAGGCCCGGTCGATCACCGCCGGATCGCCGTGGATCATCACCGGAAGCCCCCGCTCCTGCGCCATGACCACCAGCGCCTCGAACACCGCCGAATGGCGGTCATCCGCGAAGAGATGCAATTCGCCGATGCCGCGCCAGGCGCCGGTCTCCAGACCGGCGTCGAGGCGCGCGCGCATCCGTTCGGGCAGATCCGGATCGTGCATCCAGATGTCCTTGTCTGCCGGCGGCCGGTAGACATCCAGGAAGGGCAGGATGACCCCCGGAGCCGCGCGCATGGCCGCCTCGATCAGCGCGTCGTCACGGGTCAGGATCACCGCGCGGCTGATGCCGGCACCCGCCAGCGTCGGTCCGACGTCTTCTGGCGCCACCGCGTTCTTGTGCGCGGGGTTGTAGTGCAGATGGGCGTCGAACAGCGGACCCTCGTATCCGGATGCCGCCGACGGCAGGCACATGAGGGCAATGAGCAGACTGGTAAGGTGCAGGAATCTGGCGGACATCGTCTCCCCCTTTGGTGGACCCGGAGCGGGGTCGTTTCAGGTCAGGAACACCGGTTTCACGGCGCGGCAGGTCCCGGCGGCATGGCGGCAGATTGCAGTCAGCCCGGTCCCCCCTTCATCATGAACGTGAATCTCGCTCGGGCACTACGGGCGTTGCCACAACTTCTGTCGGCGAAAGTTGTCTCTCGTTATCGTCACCATGATAGCGTCAAGCAGGGGGCTCTCGACGTGTGTTTTCGGATGGACCGTTCAGCACTCCCCGGCGTTCCCGGGTCCGGCTCGCCCTTGCCCGCACCGGAGTCCTGGTTGCCGCGGCATGCGCGGGCCCGCGTTCGCCGGTCGCGGAGAGAAGATGGGATCCGGAAGCGGCTCGTCCAGGCGTGTGTGCTTACGCTGGCGCTGTTGGGGGCCATGGGTGCTGCGGTTGCGTCCGCACCGGCAAACGCGGGGGGTCCGTCCGCTGCAACGCCGGAGTCGCTGTTCCTGCACGTCACGGAGCTTGCCGGGACTCGGGCCGAAACCCCGTATGAGCCGCCGGCCGACGTGCTCCCGGATGCGTTGCGGGGGATGACCTACGATCAGTACCGGTCGATCCGCTTCCGGCCCGAATTCGCACTTTGGCGCGGAAAGGCCGGCTTCGAGGCGCAATTTTTTCACCCCGGCTTCCTGTTTCCGCATCCGGTCACGGTATACACCGTGCAGAAAGGTCAGTCCGAGGAGCTCGCCTTCGACCCGGAAACGTTCCGCTATGACGCAGAGGCCGAGGAATTGGCCGATGCGGGCCGAAGTGACCTCGGCTTCGCGGGCTTTCGTCTGCACTATCCGCTGAACACCCCGGAGTATCTCGACGAGGTCGTCGTCTTTCTCGGGGCTTCGTATTTCCGGCTGGTCGGTCCCGGTCAGGTCTACGGGCTGTCCTCGCGCGGGCTGGCGGTCGATACCGCGCTTCCCACCGGCGAGGAATTTCCGGCCTTCCGAAAATTCTGGCTGTTCCGTCCCGAACCCGACGCCGACAGCATCACCATCCTGGCCCTGCTCGATAGCCCCTCGGTCACCGGCGGCTATCGTTTCGATGTGCAAGTGGGGGCCGAGGTCACGGTGGCGGTAGAAAAGCGGCTGTTCGCCAGGGACGACGTGACCAAGCTCGGCATCGCGCCGCTGACCAGCATGTTCCTGTTCGGTGAGGCCGGTGTGCGCAGCTACGACGACTTTCGGCCACGGGTCCACGATTCCGAAGGCCTGATGATGCAGACGGCGGCCGGTGAGTGGATCTGGCGGCCCCTGACCAACCCGCTTCGACTGCGCGGCAGTTCCCTGCGCGACGAAAGCCCCCGTGGCTTTGGCCTGGTGCAGCGCAGCAGGGATTTTTCCGAATACCTCGATCTGGAGGCGGAATACCATCGTCGTCCCAGCCAGTGGGTGACCCCGATCGACGGCGACTGGGGTGTCGGTGGCGTGGAACTGGTGGAGATTCCCACCAGCGACGAGACCAACGACAATATCGTGGCCTACTGGGTGAGCGACACGCCGTTCCTTGCCGGTGACCGGCGCCAATACCGTTACCGCCTGACGCTATTCGACGATGCGCCGCCGGGGGACGCGCCCGCGCGCGTGATCCGTACCCGCTCCGGCTGGGGCGCCGTTCCCGGGGCCGCGGATCCGCCCCCGCGGAGCCTGCGAAGGTACATCGTCGACTTCGCCGGGGGTGAACTCGATGCGCTGGGTCCGGAAGCCGTGCTTGAGCCGACCCTGGAGGCTGGGTCCGGGAGGATCGAGGATCTGCACGTGCGGCGACTGCCGGACGACGCAGGTTGGCGGGCGACCTTTCTCCTCGATCCGGCGGACGGGCAGGTCGTTGATCTGCGGCTGATGCTGACCCTGGACGGGCGGCCCATGACCGAAACCTGGAACCACGTCTGGTATCCCGATGAACTCTGAGCCCCTTGCTGAACAGGAAGTCTCCGGTCCCGTGCCGGCGCGGGAGGGCGTGCTGCAGGCGCCCGCGGTGGGGATGCGCCGGAGCCTCTTCTTCGGACTCGTCACGGGAACCGTGATTCCTGGTGCAGTCATGATGGCGCTGGTGCTGCAGGCCGCGGGGATGGGTCCGTTCCAATGGGCCATCCTGCTGCTGTTTCTGGTCACGTTTACCTGGATCGCCGTGTCTTTCTGGACCGCAGTCGCAGGTTTTCTGCTGCATGCCCTGCGTCTCGATCCGCTGTCACTGCGGCGACTGCCTCGGCGCGATGCGGAGCCGGCGTCGGCGCTGCTGCGCGCGCGCAGCACCGCGATCGTCGTGCCGATCTATAACGAGGATCCAGTCCGGGTCGTGAATGGCATCGAGGCCACCTGCCACTCCCTGCTGGCGACGGGTCAGGGTGCCGCCTTCGATCTCTTCCTGTTGAGCGATAGCAATGATCCCGCGTTGATCCCGGTCGAGGAAAAAGCGGTCCGGGCACTGCAGGCTCGCATGCCCGCGCCGGTCCGTACCCATTACCGGCGGCGGCTGACCAACACCGGGCGCAAGGCCGGAAACATCGCCGATTTCTGCCGGCGTTGGGGATCCCGCTACGAACACATGGTCGTCCTGGACGCGGACAGCGTGATGGAAGGGGCGACGCTGGTCGAACTCGTGCGGCTGATGGATCGAAATCCGAACGCGGGACTGATCCAGACCATGCCACTGCCGGTGCGCCAGGAATCGCTGTTCGGGCGCTTTCAGCAGTTTGCCAACGCCGTGCATGGGCCGATGCTGGCGGCCGGGCTGAGTTTCTGGCAGGGCAACGCCGGCAACTACTGGGGACACAACGCGATCATCCGGATCCAGCCGTTCATGCAGCACTGCGACCTGCCGATCCTGCCTGGGAAGCCGCCGCTCGGGGGCGAGATTCTGAGCCATGATTTCGTCGAAGCGGCCCTGCTCCGCCGGGGCGGCTGGGACGTCTGGCTGCTGCCGCAACTGGGGGGAAGCTACGAGGAACTGCCCGGGAACCTGATCGACTTCGCCAAGCGTGACCGCCGCTGGGCCCAGGGCAACCTGCAGCACCTGCGCCTGCTTCGGACGCCCGGACTGCACGGGGTGAGCCGCCTGCACCTGCTGTTTGGCGCGGTGGCCTACCTGGCATCGTTGCTCTGGCTGCTGATGCTGGCGGCGGGGTCGGGTGCCGCCATCGACGCGTCCGGCGGGCTGGAGGCCGGCGGCCAGGCGCTGGTCATTCCCGAGTCCCTGCGTACGCCGATGGCCCATGGTCTGCTGGGGGTGACGCTGGTCCTGCTGTTGATGCCGAAGATGCTGGGTATCGGTCTTGCTACGGTCAGCCGTCCGCAGGCTTTTGGCGGCGCGTCCCGGCTCGTCGCGAGCGGCGTGCTCGAGACGCTGTTTTCGGTATTGATCGCCCCCCTGATGATGGCCTTTCACAGCCTGTTCGTGGTGGCCGTGGCGTTGGGGCGCAACGTGATCTGGGCCGCGCAGCCGCGCGAGGGCAGGGTGGTCGCCTGGGGCGAAGCCTGGCACCGTACCGGGGGCTTCGTTCTGGGCGCCGGCTTCTGGGGCCTGCTCTTGGCCTGGTTCGCGCCCGGATTCTTGTGGTGGTTGATGCCGGTATTGGCCAGCCTGCTGCTCGCCCCGGCCTTGGTACGCTGGAGCAGCAGCCAGCGCGCCGGTGCGTGGATGCGACGCAGGGGGCTGCTGCTGGCGCCGTCGGAGGTTGCTCCGGGACTCGTGCTACAAATGCTACACGGGCTCGAGTCGCCTTCCAGCCTCGGGGCTCATCAGGGGCTCGAAGCCCGTCTTCCGGAACGCCGGGTGACGTGGCTCCGCCAGTGCTGGCCGCGTCCGCAGCCCGATTGGGATGGCGCCGCCATCCGCAAGGCCGCCGGCGGCAACTGATCGCCCGCATCCTCGTCTCACCCCGCGTTCCAGCACAGCGGCGCGGGTGACGATCTGCGCGACCTCCTCCGCCCCACGCTCCCAGTGGTGGAGTGCGGGAGTGGGCTCCCGCTGTGCGGTGTCGGGAATTCCCAGTCCCTCACAGCGGCGGCAAGCCGCCGCACTCCACTGGCGTTTGCGCTTTCATCATTCGGGGTGGCGCGCCCCGAGGCCATGAGCGCTAACGGAAGAGGCTGATGCGCTGCATGACCTCGTCGCGGCGCACGCGCCAGTGATAGAGCGCGCCGGCGACATGGATCACGATCAGCCCCATCAGGGCATATCCGACATACCGATGCCACAGGAACAGCGCCTCTGAGAGTTCCTTGTCGCGGCCGATCAGCCCCGGTAGTTCGATGTGGAACAGGTTTACCGGAAAACCACCGGAGGCGGTGGCCAGCCAGCCCAGCACGGGCATCGCCAGCAGTAGGACGTAGAAGAGCGCATGCACGATCTGGCTGGCGATCCGCTGCGGTGCCGGTAGGGGCTGAGCGTAGGCGGGCTTTCCGAAGCCGAGCCGGGTCAGCACCCGCAGCAACATAAAGCCCAGGACCAGCACGCCGAGGGTCTTGTGCGTCGTGTAGACGAAATCCGTTCCGGCCGGCCCGAACATATCGCGCAGTCCGCTGAATCCGAAATAACCGATGGTCCCGCCCGCGATCAGGGCGAGGACGACGAGTACAACGATCAGCCAGTGCAGCAGGCGTTGAACCAGTGCATAGCGAGGCGGGGTGCGGCTTCCGGCAGAGGCTGCGGCGGCGTTGCTCATGTTGGCTCCCTTGGGTTGGCGGGCCTGGATCGGACGAATACTGGTTGGAGAAACCGGACAGCGAAACGGTTCCCCGTCATTTGAGCACCAATGGGGCCTGGCGGGCCAGTCCGGATTGCCGGCATGCCACGAGGGATCTGCTTGACCGTAACCGCGTCCCGGCTTAATCTCTGCCCCCATCTGGGCGGTTAGCTCAGCGGTAGAGCACTGCCTTCACACGGCAGGGGCCACTGGTTCGATCCCAGTACCGCCCACCAAAATGGTCATGAAAACGGGAACTTGATTGCAATCGGGTTCCCGTTTCTTATGCAGGCCGGGAGAGGACTATTCGTGTTTCCGCCCGCGGAAACCAAAAAAGCCCCGGGGTTAGCCGGGGCAATATGCGCTTCCTTCGCAAAACCCCAGGGTGCGCCTCTCGCGTTGCGCTCCCTGGGGCCAATCTAGCGGACCGCTTCCGATCAGTTGCTGATGAGGCCGTCGAAGGCTTCAGCCTTGTTCAGGCCCGTGTCCTGGATCCAGGCGACGTAGGCGTTGTACTGGTCTTCCATCGCCTGCGTCGGGAATCGCCCGCTCGCGGAGATATTGCCATTGCCGCCGGGCTCCAGTGCGGAGGTCGTCTCGATGCGCGGATTGATCGCGTGCGTCACGTCCAAGTTGTTCTCCGCAACCCAGTCCAGATAACGGTTGAACTCGTCTTCCATCGCCTGAGTGGGGAAGCGGCCAGAGGCCGACACATCGCCGTTCAGACAGGGATCCAGGCCCGTTTTGGCCGGATTGGTGACTTCCACGGCCTGCAGGCTTCCAGCCGCAGCCAGGGCGGCAACGAAAGCGAGGGCTTTGAATGTGTTCCTGTTCATCATGATGGTTGCTCCTTCCGAGGGTCTCCCGGTAAATGTTTTCAGTACCGTGTATTAGACACGGCTAATGTTTCAGAAGTATGTCCGAGTTGTGTCGTATGCGTTTGATCGAGCGAATCCTGGCGGGCATGCCTTCGAACACCCATCCGTCGCGGTCCAGCGGGTGGGTCGGCCAGGGCAGGCGGTTGACGTCCAGAATCCGGTTACCTTGCGGTGGGGCCATTCGAGTGCTGCGCGCAGACACGGGCCGCCCGGCGCGCATCAGAACGCCCTTCCTTCCGCGGCGGCGGCAGGTCAATATGCACCGATGAAGAGGTGTGCTGGACACGCGTTCGTCGGGAAGGGTCCCGGGTTCTGGAGCGGTGCGGACGATCGCCCATGGTGATCCGCGACCCGGTCCACGGTGATATCGAACTGGGACGACTGGAGGCGGCGGTGCTCGATCTGCCCGCCGTCCAGCGGTTGCGTGGGATCAAGCAATTGGGCACCGCGAATTACGTCTATCCGGGTGCGCTGCATACCCGCTTCGATCATTCCCTCGGGGCCTGCACGCTGGCGCACCGGATGATCGAAGGACTGCGCAGGGGCGGCACGCCAGTGTCGGCCGAACTGGAGGAATGGATTGGCGTGGGGGCCTTGCTGCACGACGTGACCCACGTGCCCTTCGGTCACACCCTCGAAGACGAGCGCCGCCTGTTCCCGCGTCACGACAAGGGAATGCGGCTGGTCCGCATGCTCGACGGTGAACTCGGCGAGGCACTGGACCGGCTAGGAATCGGCAGCCCGGTCGCCGGGCTGCTGGGAGCTGCAGCCAACAACCTGCCAGCCTGGGCGCCGGAGGTGATTGCGAGCACCCTGGATGCCGACCTGCTCGACTATCTGCGCCGGGACAGTTATTTCACCGGATTGGCGCAGGCTTACGATGACCGGGTGTTTCGGTATTTCTCGGTTGCGGACGACCATCTGGCGGTCCGCATGGTGAAGCACGGCATGGATCGGCCCGATGCCCGCTCGGAGGTCATCCAGCTCCTGCGCATGCGTTACTTCCTGACCGAGCGCGTCTACTACCACCACACCAAGGTTGTGGCCGGCGCGATGATCTCGAAGGCGGTGGAGATTGCACTCGACGCCGGCGCCTTGGCCGAGCAGGACCTCCTCTCCCTCAACGACTGGACCTTGCTCGATCGCCTGGAGCACGCCGCGCCCGCCGCTGCCGCGCGACTGGCCGAGCGCCTGCGCCGGCGGGATCTGCTCAAGCGGGGCTACGTGGTTTCCGCGGGCAGCGTCGGGCCCGAGGACCGTGCAGCGCTCGTTCGCCGCTATCACGAGTCGCGCGTGGAGCGCGCCCGCGCGGAGGCCGAGCTCGCCGTGGGGCTGGGCCTTTCGCCCGAGGAGGTCATTGTCTATTGTCCAGCCCTGAGTGTGATGAAGGAGGCGGGTGCCTGGGTGGAGACCGCGACCGGACTGCGCCGTCTGAACGACCCGCAGAGCGTCGCTTTCGCCGAGATTCAGGCCATCGAAGCCCGCTATTCCGGCCTCTGGCGCTTCTACGTGTTCGTGCCGGCAGCGGCCGCCGATGTGGCGGGGCTGGCGGCGGAGATGTTTGGCCATCGTAGCGAGCACCAGTCGCCCGCGCGGTATTGACGCCTTGATGGCCCACTAGAGGACATCGGGATCGTCATCCCGCTGCCCCCGTCGCTCCGGTTTTTTCTCCTTCCGGGGGACCGTTGCTACGCTTGTCGCCAGGATCACGTCATGGGAGTGGCTGATGTCGAATCGTTCGATCGGTCTGGACGACCCTCTTTACCGGTACCTGCTGCAGGTGTCGTTGCGGGAGCACCCGGTCCTCGAAGCGCTGCGCGACCACACGGCCCGTCTTCCCGAGGTCCGCTTCCAGATCGCGCCGGAGCAGGGGCAGTTCATGGCCTGGCTGGCGCGTGCGATCGGGGCCCGGCGGTTCCTCGAAATCGGTACCTTCACGGGCTACAGTTCGCTGGTGATGGCCCTGGCGCTTCCCGCTGACGGTGAGGTGGTCACCTGTGACGTGAGCCGTGAATGGACCGACATCGCGCGCGACTACTGGGAACAGGCGGGGGTGGCCGGACGCGTTCGCCTGGAACTGCGCCCCGCACTGGAAACGCTGACCCAACTGCGGGCCCAGGGCGCTGAGGGGAGCTTTGACCTGGCCTTCATCGATGCGGACAAGACCGCCTATTCCGCCTGTTTCGAACACTGCCTGGCGCTGCTGCGCCCCGGCGGAATCGTCCTGATCGACAATACGCTCTGGTCTGGCCAAGTCGCAGATCCCTCGGCGCAGGATGCCGATACCCAGGCGATCCGCGACTTCAACCAAAGCTTGCATCGGGACGAACGGATCGACCTGTCCCTGGTGCCGATCGGCGACGGCCTCACCCTGGCCCGCAAGCGCTTCGGTGCGTAAAGGCACCAACAGCGGATCGGATGATCACGGAGGCTGCGCAGGGGATCCCCTCTCGCGCGAGAGGGGATCCTGCGGATTCTGGCCGCTCCTACGGAGGGCGGTGATCTCGTTCTGGCAGAACGTCGCCGGGTCTACCGTCCCACCACGCCGTCGGCGAGCGGAGTGATCCTGAAGATCAGGAACGGCGGTTGCGTCTCGTCCGTCCCGGCGTTGAGCGTGGCGCTGCGGTGCAGCTGATTCGCGACCCCATAGAGCATGCCGTCGGGTCCGAAACTGAATGCATCGGGCCAGGCGAGGCGGGGGTCGCTCACGAGTTGCTGGTAGCCACCGTCCGGGTTCGTGACGCCCACGGCGCTGCCCGCCAGATCGCTGATGTAGACGTTGCCGTCCCTGTCCATGCTGCTGCCATCCGAGATCACCTTGTCCCCATGGCGTTCCACGACGCCGGCGAGGCGGTCTTCCCGGTCCAGGATGGGATCGAGCAGGTGTGCGGTCCGGATGCGATAGAGGCTGGTGCCGTGCATCGGCCCGAAGTAGAGCCACTCGTTGCTGTGATCGAGAACGATGGGATTGACCCCCACGCGCGGTCGGACGGTCGACCCGTCCGGTTGGCGGACCTCGACGGCACGGTCGTCGATGACGAGGTCCATGTCCTCGGGAACGACGCTCTGGTGCCCTTCGAGGACCCGGCGCGATGTCCCGGTCTTCAGGTCCACGACGATCAGCGCCGCATTTTCGCCCCCCGCGGGGTCCGCGATGTAGATGGCGTCGTGATCCCGGTCGACGGCGAGATCGTTGACGAAGGAATTCTCCACGGTCACCGGCCTGGGCAGCGTGATCAGCCGTTCCAAACGGCTCGACCGCGTGTCCCAGCCGACCAGCTTGGGGATCACTCCGTCGCGCATGCCGTTGTCCAGCATCCAGACCACCCCCCGGGCATCCGACTGGATACCCAGAACGCTGTTCAGGGCGAGGCGCGATTGGAACCCTTCGGCCCACCATGCGTCCGGGAAGGGTACGAGCGTCCCGTCAGGCATGACCTCGGCCACGCGCATCTCCGTCCCGAAGAACTGGTGCAGGCTGACCAGGATCCGTCCATCGGGGGTTACGGTGATGTTACCCGGCCCCTTGTCGATTTCGGCGACGACCTCGATCCCGTTCCCGGTGGGGAACGCCGCCTCATCCTCCGCGATGGCCTCTGCCCCGGTTTCACCGGGCAGGCCAGCGTCCTCGGCGACAACCTCCCCGGCCCCGCTTGCAGTGGGCGATATGCCCCCGTCGGCGACCGCATCGATCCCGGTCTGGGCGGGCACCGGGCCGGCCAGCAAGAGCACCAGTACCGGCACGAGCGCCGGCAATCCCGCAAGTCGTGTCTTCAGCATGTCCCTGCCTCCATGATCTCGAATCCTCGGTGACTGTCCGGTCCTCGGTGCCGCGCCGGCGGAGAGCCCCTGTCGGATTTTCCAGGCTTCTGGCCACGTGCTCGGGGCGCAAGTCAGGCCGGATCTTCTTGCGCGCCCGTCGCCGCCCCGGACGCAACAGCGCGGTTCCGGGCGAACACGGGCGCGTCACCCCTGAGTCTAGTCGGTTCCTGAGATTCAGTAGGGGGTCGATGCCGGCCGTTGGGCATCCGCAGGGCGGGCGGCCGCCGTCTGCAGCAAAGCATCGAAACCCTCGGCCGGTACCGGCCTCGAGAAGAGGTAGCCCTGCGCGTAGTCGCAGCCCATCTCCTCGAGGATTTTCTTTTGTCCTTCGGTCTCCACGCCTTCCGCGATCACCTTGAACCCGAGTTTGTGGGACATCACGACGATGGCCTCGGACAGGGCGCGATCACTGGGGTCCGTTTCCAGGTTACTGACGAAGGTCTGATCGATCTTGAGGTAGTCGATGTCGAAGCGCTTCAGATAGGCAAGGGACGAGTACCCGGTGCCGAAGTCATCGATGGCCACCTGAATTCCAGCATCGCGGAAGCGGAGCAACTTCTCGTTGATGTTGACCGCGGCCTTGAGCAGTACGCCCTCCGTGATTTCGATCACCAGAGCCTGTCCGGGCATGCCAATCTCCCGCAGGTGCGCAAGCCAGTCATCCTCGTTAGGCCCGCCCACGAGGAACTGGACCGGGGAGCGGTTGACGCTGACCTGGAAGTTGGCGTTGTAGCGGGCGCGCCATTGCTGCGCCATCCGGGTGGCTTCCTTGAACACCCGGTTGCCAATCTCGTGGATCGCCCCGGTCTCCTCGGCGACCGGGATGAATTTCGCCGGGCTGATGAACCCATGGGATGGATGTTGCCAGCGCACCAGCGCCTCGGCCTTGTCGATTCGCCCCGTCGCGAGGTGGACGATCGGCTGGTAATGCACGCTGAATTGGTCCGCCTCCAGGGCCTGATGCAGGTCGCGCACCATGCGCATGCGCTCATGCGCCGCCTCCTGCATGGCCGCAGTGAAATAGTGGAACCGGTTGCGGCCGTCCTGCTTCGCCGCGAACATCGCCTGGTCCGCATTTTTCAGCAGCACATCCGCCCGGGTACCGTCGTCCGGATAGACTGTGATCCCGATGCTGGCCGATAGAAAGGCCTGGTCCCCGTCGAGTCGATACGGTTTTGCCAGTGCCGAGACGACTCCCTCGGCGATTCTTGCGAGGATGGTAACGTCCTTGAGTTCGTTCACGATGACCGCGAATTCGTCACCGCCGAGGCGCGCGACCGTGTCGGACTCGCGTACACAGCGGCGGATTCGCTGTGAAGCCTCGAGCAGCAGCTCGTCACCCATCTGGTGACCGAGCGTGTCATTCACCTCCTTGAAACGGTCCAGGTCGATGTACAGCAGTGCCAGATGGGTCCTGTCGCGCACCGCGCGCTTGATTCCGTGTTCGAGACGGTCGAAGAACAGACGGCGGTTGGGCAGCTCAGTAAGCAGATCGTAATTGGCCTGGCTCCAGATGAGGCTGTCGGCCTTCTTTTTTTCGGTGACATCGGAAAACAGCGCGACCCTGCGATGGACGTGCCCGTCGGGGTCGTGAATCGTGTTGATGGTCAGCCACTCCGGAAACTCCTCTCCGTTTTTCCGCTGGTTCCAGATCTCCCCTTGCCATTGCCCGGTGCGCTTCAGTTGCTCCCACATGGACTGGAAAAAGGCGGCGTCGTGGTGCCCGGAATTCAGGATTCTCGGCGTCTTGCCGATCACCTCGGCCTCCTGGTAACCGGTGGTCTCGGTGAAGGCCGGATTGATGGCGACGATCCTGTCGTTCTCATCGGTGACCATCATGGCTTCGCTGGAGTTCTCATAGACCATCGCCGCGAGTCGCAATGCCTCCTCGGTCTTGCTGCGCTCGATGGCGATTCCGGCGAGATTCGCGGCCTGCGCGAGGGCCGAGAGTTCGCGGCTGCTCGGCCGGTGTGGCGTGCGTCGGTACACGGCAAAGGTGCCCAGCAATTTACCGGAGGCGGCAAACACTGGCTCCGACCAGGCCGATCCCAGATTCGCTTCGGCGGCAACTTTCCGGAACCGCTCCCAGAAGGGATGCCGGGCGATGTCTTCGATGATGACCCGCTTGCGGGTGAAGGCCGCCGCGCCGCAGGAGCCGACACCCGGGGCCACCTCCACCCCCTCGACCGCGTCGTTGTAGGCTTTCGGCAGGCTGGGAGCGGCTGCCGTGAAGAGCTGCTTCCCGCTTTCGTCGAGGAGCAGGATGCTGCCCCGGATCTCGGGGTCTTCCTGTTCCAGCCCCAGGACGATGGCTTCGAGAATACGGTTGAGCGGGGCTGCCCTGGCCAGCAGCTCCAGGACCTGATTGCGGACATGTTCCCTCTGTTGGGCCAACTGCCGCTCGAAGCGCTGCACGATCATTTCCGTGAGGTTTCGGTTGATGCGATTCGCGACCGCGACCATGAACAGGGCGAATAGCAGCACCATCACCGACATCGTGGGTGCGAGGGGATGCGCTGGATCCGCGAAGCGGAACATCAACGGGACCGTGACCAGGATCGCAAAGCCGATCGCCGACCAGCGCAGTGCCGCGAGTGACGTCACCCCGGCGGCTGTGACTCCCGCGATCACGAAGGCCAGAAACCCTTGGTGAGGGAGGCTGTCCACTGCGAACAGGAAATAGCTTGCACCCCCCCAGCTGAGTGCGGCGAGGAGCGCCCCGATCTGTGCCGCCCTGGCCCATGGTTCGATCTCCTCCGGCAGGGGATCCGCGCGATGGAAGCGTACCGTGAGCACGAGACGAAATACGATGATCAGGTAGACCAGCACGATCCAGGTCAGGATGACCGTGTGGCTGATGACCGGCCACAGAAAAACGGCGACCAGCGTACTGACGACCAGGGCAGAAAACTGCGAAAACGCGGAAGCCTCGAAGATCATCCGCACCTGCTCGGCACGGACCTGCGCCATCACCCGGACATCCGTCTGGCTCGTCATGCGGTCCCCAATTCCCTGCATCGCATCAAGCATAGAGTAAAACGAGGTGGTAGCGCGGCCATCGCGCCGGTCAGGCTGAAGCGCACCCATTCGCATCCTCCAACGCCCGGTTGACGGGTGCAAGGCCCGGGCAGGACACTTCAGGGGTGGCGGTCGGGATTCCAGACCGTCCGATGCCCGCGGCCGCTTCATTTCGGTCTGTGGAGGCCGCGCTTGATGATGGCCGCGCGGGCGATAACAAACGTTACCTGGAGAAGACGAGATGTCTGTTGGGGAGATCTGTAATAGAGAGGTCGTGGTCATCGACCGCAAGGCCTCGGTGTACGAGGCCGCCCGGATGATGCGGAATCAGCACGTGGGCAGCCTGGTGGTGGTGGACGAGGACTCGACTACGCCGATGAAGCCGATCGGTATCGTTACCGACCGGGATCTGGTCGTGGAGATCATGGCCAAGGAGGTCCCCGAGGAGGCACTGGCGACCGGCGACATCATCGCGCCCGAACTCCTTACCGCGCGCGAAAACGACGGTGTCTGGGAGACCATCATGCGGATGCGTGCCATGGGCGTGCGGCGTCTGCCGGTCGTCAACCCGGATGGCACGCTGTGCGGCATGCTCACCATGGACGACCTTCTGAAATTCATTGCCGATGAAATGAGCGACCTCGTCCGTTTGGTACGGCGGGAGCAGAAGCGCGAACACGACACTCGTCCACCGGCCTGACGCCGGCGGGAAGGTCGGCGAGGGTGGCGCCCTTTCCCGCGCGCAGGCGCCAGCGTCCTCGCCGAGGGCTGCGGGTTCACCAGCGCGGTGGAGTCGCGTCCATGCGGTCGAACATGCGTTGCCTGAAGGCATCTCGCGTGGTCGATGCGTGCTGTCCGTCCGCCCAACCGTCGCCATGACCACGACCATACCCGGGCCGGAACCGCTGCTCCGCCCAAGAACCGTCGAACCGCTCACTGTAGCCGTCTGGATGATTCCGGCTGTCTGGGAGTGAAGAGTGCCCGGGTGCGCGCTGGATCGTGATGTCCGTGCCGCTTCCATCCCGGGTGACGACCTCGTGCCCGTCGCGGTACCGCGTGACTCGCGTGTCAGCAAAATGCGATCCGCTGTCGTGTGGGCCGATCCCGGTCGGATCGGCCTGCGCCTGCGGGTGAACGGCGGCAACAGCGCAACCGGAAGTAGCCTGGGTCAGGACGGCGATCAACCCGACCAGAACGAGGCCGCCGGTTGCCGGTCTCGTGTGCCTCGCCCGTAGCCCGCCCGCTCGGTTGCGGTTCCCGGTCACCATTTCCAACCTGCCGAGGCTTGCGCCGGTCGGCCCCGGCCCTGGTCGGCCCGTGGCGATCGCTGAGCATGACCTTGGCCCTGTCCCTGCCCGTTTCGGCCGTCCGTCTTTCCGCAGCCTTGCGCCGTCTGATTGATGTTGATCTTGCCCTGCTGGTAGGTCGTATTGGTATTGACGTCGCCGCACTGCGCGGTTCGGTTGATATTGACCTTTCCGACCTGCACCGTGCTGTTGTGGTTTTCCTGGGCCAGCGCCGGGCCGCCCAGGCCCGCCAGCGCGATCAGTGCGATGGACAGCATGGAACTTCGTATTTTTTTGTACATGTCGTCTGCTCCCGTGGCCTGTATTGCTGCTTCAGTACCTTCGGTAAATAAAGCATGAGTCCGGCATCGATCCTCTCCATCATGCGGAGAGGATCGATCGTGGAATCAGCGATCCGGATATCGGTAGGATCCGTATTGATACTGACGCACCTTGTTGTCATTGACGCGCCCTTTCTGGATCGTCTCCGCCCGATTGTAATGGCCCGCCTGTACCGTGCGACTGAAATTCATGTCGCAGTGTTGGCGGACACTGGAATGGTTGTTTCGCTCGTTCTGAATCTGAACATTGAAACAGGGGCCGTGCGTGCGTTCACCGCTGGCACCTGCATATGTGAAAGGCGCAGCGACCAGCAAGGCAGTGGTCAAGGCCAGAATCGAAGCTCTCATGTCAAAACACCTCGGGTTGAAGATTGGGTGGCGCGACGCCCGTGGACGGGCGTCGCCGTGTGGGTCAGTCCCGACCGCGTCCCCGGGTCAGGCTGGTACGATTCGAGAACCCCTGTTGCCGGGTCTCGTTGTAGTTATACCGGCCGAACTGTCCCGTCTGGTTCCAGTTTTGATCGCCACGCTGGCGGGTACGGTTGGCATTGTCCTTGCCTTCCTGGTAGGTGGCGTTGTCGTTCAGCGTGCCACGCTGGAAGCTGTCGTTGGTGTTGATGTGTCCTTCCTGGATCGTGGTGTTGAAGTTGGTCTGGGCGGCGGCCGGTCCACCCAGGATGGCGAGTACGGCAGCGGCGGCGAAAGCGATGGGGAGGGTCTTACGGGTCATTTCTTTCATTGATGTATCCTCGTTGATGTTGGATCGTTTGAACCTGCCAGGGATCGGATCGCCTCCGCAACGAATCATCTGATGATCATGCGAAAACTCAAGAGTGACCGGCCCGTTTTCTGCCGTCTCACCGATCTCCTTTCTTGACGATGGGATGACGCGTTTTCCCGTCGTCGAGATCAGGATAGGGCAGGTCGTCTGAATCGTTTCTGAACGGAAACGAGAAAATGGCATCTGTGCTTGGTCGGCCTTTCTGTTCATCTTTCATTTATGTTTTGCATAACCGGAGATTGTTTTCAAGGATGAATCTGGCGATCACGAAGCCTCCGCAGGAAAGAAAAAAACGCGTTGGCCGCAGGAAACGGCCAAAACCTTCGCCTGCAAGGCAGACACCTACAAGGGCAAGAACCCGTAAGCGCGCGATGCGCGCAAAGGGATCCTCTGCGGAGCTTCCGTGATCATCAGGAGGGGGGATGCAATGCGTCCATGCGCGGTCGACGCTTGACTGCGCGGGTTTGTAGGGCGGAAGGAACGGCGGGGTGATGCCCGCGGAGCAGCTTGTGATCCGGTGTGGATCGGCGCGGGCGCGTTGTCAGGTCACGTTACGGAGATAGATACGGATCACGATCCAGTCGTAGAGGGCGTGGGCAAGCACCACGACCAGCAGATTTCCGGTGAGGTGGTAGACCACGCCCAAGTAGATCCCGATCAGCGTCGCAAACAGGAAATAGAACCCGCTGAGGAAATGCGCCAGACCGAAGACCAGGGCCGTCAGGAGGATCGCCCACTCGATGGGAAGATGGCCGGCAAGCCAGCCCTGCAGGACGCCGCGCATCAACAATTCTTCGCCCAGCCCGGCGAGAAGCGCCACCAGCGCCACGGAACCGACCGGCGCACCCTGGAAGACACGTTTCAGGAACTCCCTGACCTGTTCCGCCAAAGTCCGGTACGCGCGCAGACCGCTGAGCGCCAGCAGGCCGAGGAGGCCAAGCATGGGCAGGGTGGCGGCAACCCCGGCGAGCACCGCGCCCGCAGTCCACTGGAACTGAGCGAGTAGCGGGATGCCCAGCCATGCGGCCAGCAGGAAGGCGAGCGGAATCAGCGCCCCCTGGAAGGCGATCGCCACCCGGAGCGGATGCCGGGCCGTTGCTTCACGCAGGGTCATTGGGGGTTCCCTTGGGTCAGGAAGGTCCCACTATTGTGGGCCATGAGCGAATGCGGTGTCCGGTGGTCGGTTCCTCTCGGAGCACGTGATGGATATGCTGGGCACTGGAGCGTTGAGGGGTGAGGATGACGTGCGCATGGGATTGATCGGCCGGTTTTCCGTGGTGGGTTTGCTGGTGGGTACGCTGTTCTTCGCGTTGTCCCTCACGCCCAGCCTCGTACCGCGTCCGCCGCTGGTCCAGGGGCTGATTGCTGGGTTGTCGTTCAGCGCCGGGTACGCGGTGGGCTTCTTCGGTCGGTGTTTGTGGCACTACCTGGAGTTCCCCGTCCCGGGTTCCCGGGTCGAGTGGATCATCAAGCTGCTGGCCGCCGTGGGCTGCACCGTGGTGGCGGTCACCTTCCTGTGGCAGGCCACCGAATGGCAGAACTCGGTGCGGACCCTGATGGGGATGGAGGAGGTCGGCGGGGTGCAACCGGTCACGGTTGCCGTCATGACACTGCTCATCTTTGGGCTGCTGCTGTTTGTCGCCCGTCTGTTCAAGCGGACGTTCCTGTTTCTGTCGAAGCGATTCCAGCCCTATGTGGCGCCGCACGTGTCCCACGTGGTGGGGGTTCTCATTGCAGCCGCGCTGTTCTGGTCGGTCATCGACGGGGTCATATTCACGCTCGCCCTGCGCGCGGCGGACAACTCCTATCAGCATCTCGACGCCCTGATCCAGGACGATCTTCCACGCCCATCGGATCCCATTCAGGTCGGTAGTGCGGCCTCCTTCATCGATTGGCAGGATCTGGGTCGGCAGGGTCGAAACTTCATTTCGTCGGGACCGACCGCGGCCGAATTGAGCAACTTCCACGGCGAACCCTTACCAACGCCGATCCGGGTGTATGTGGGGCTGAACGCCGCCGAATCCCCCGAAGAGCGTGCGCACCTGGCCCTGGAAGAACTCAAGCGAGTGGGCGCCTTCGAACGTTCGGTCCTGTTGCTGGTGACACCCACGGGAACGGGATGGGTGGACCCGGCCGCGCTGGACACGGTGGAATACCTGCAGCGTGGCGACATCGCCTCGGTGGCGGCGCAGTACTCCTATCTGCCCAGCCCGCTGTCGCTGATCGCGGAGGGGGATTACGGAGCAGAAACCGCGCGGGCATTGTTCGGGAAGGTCTACGGCTACTGGTCTTCTTTACCGCGTGACAGTCGCCCGGATCTCTACCTGCACGGACTGAGCCTCGGCGCGCTCAACTCCGACCGTTCCTTCGACGTCTACGACATCATCAACGACCCCTTCAAGGGCGCGTTGTGGAGTGGTCCACCGTTTCGCAGCGAAACCTGGCGCAACGTGACCCGCGAGCGCGACCCGGACTCGCCGGCCTGGCTGCCGCGCTTTCGCGATGGGGCCGTGGTCCGCTTCATGAATCAGGAACAGGCTTTCGACGCCGCCGGCCCCGAATGGGGTCCGTTCCGGATCGGCTACCTGCAGTATGCCAGCGACCCGATCACGTTCTTCGATCCACAGTCCGTGTACAGTCAGCCGGCGTGGATGCGGGAGCCCCGCGGGCCGGACGTCTCCCCGGACCTGCGTTGGTACCCGATCGTGACCATGCTGCAGCTGGCGGCGGACATGGCTGCCGGCGCTGCACCGCCCGGATTCGGGCATACCTACGCGGCGGAGCATTACATCGATGCGTGGCACGGACTGATGGAACCGGAAGGCTGGACCGAGGACGACCTCGAGCGCCTGCGGGCCCGCTTCGCTCAGTGAGCGATCAGGATCCCTGGACGTCCCGTGCCAGTCGGAAACCGAGCATCTGCCAGCGTTGCTGTGGGTAGAAGAAACTGCGGTAGCTGGCGCGGAGATGATCGGTTGAGGTCAGGCAGGAGCCTCCGCGCACACTGAATTGATTGCACATGAATTTGCCGTTGTATTCGCCAAGCGAACCCGCCAGAGGCCGGAAGCCGGGGTACGGTGCATAGGGCGATCCGGTCCATTCCCACACGTCCCCGAACAGCTGCGCCGGACTCGGGCCGGGGTCCCTCACGGCTGCGGGATGCAGCCAACCGGATTCGAACAGGTTACCCGCCACGGGCACCGCTTGGGCGGCCGCCTCCCACTCGGCCTCCTGCGGCAGCCTGGCGCCGGCCCAGCGCGCAAACGCGTCGGCCTCGTAGAACGAGACGTGGCATACGGGCGCATCGGGTTGCAAGGCCCTCCAACCGCCCAGCGTGAACTCGCGCATCGCATCCCCAGACCAGTACAGCGGGCGGTCCCAGCCTTCGGTCTGCACTTGTGCCCAGCCATCGGCCAGCCAGAGAGCTGGGTCGCGGTAACCGCCGTCCGCGATGAATGCCTGGAATTCTTCGTTCATCACCAGGCGATTGGCCAGCGCGTGCGCCGGCAGCCGGACGCTGTGCCGGGGCGTCTCGTTGTCGAAGCAGAAACCGTTTCCGTCCGTTCCGATCGGCCACTCGCCCGCATCCCGCTCCAGGAATTCGAGCGGCGGGGCGGGTGCGACGGGGGGCAGAGGCAGGGCTTCGTCATAGGCCGGGCCGAGGGGGTTGGTCCACAGTACGTGCTTGATGTCGGTCAGCACCAGTTCCTGGTGCTGCTGCTCGTGGTTGAGCCCCAGGGTGATCAGGAAGCCCAGCTGCGGGTCGCCTTCCGCCTGTGGCAGGAGGCGTTCCATGGCCTTGTCGACATATGCGCGGAAGCTGAGTATTTCCGCAACGGTGGGGCGGGACAGGAGGCCGCGTTCGGGCCGCGCGTGCATCTGGCCCACGGTGTAGTAGTAGGAATTGAACAGGTAGTGCCAAGCCTCGTCGAAGATCCGATAGCCGGGGAGGTGCGGCTGCAGCAAAAAGTGTTCGAAGAACCAGGTCACATGGGCGAGGTGCCATTTCGTCGGACTCACGTCCGGCATGGTCTGAACGACCTGGTCCTCGGGGGTGAGCTTCGCAGCCAGCTGCTCCGAGCGGGCGCGCACCCGCTGGTAGTCGCTGAGCAGACTGTCCGTGGAAATGCTGGTTGCTGCCTGCCGAACGCTTGCCATGGAGGTTCCCCCTGAACGCCGGTATCGAGCCAACGTCTCCCTGCGAGCCGGCCCTGAAGGCTAGGGAAGCCGCCAGCGCATGTCAAAAGGGCCTCATTGCCTGCGCTGTAGGCAGCCACGAACTGGCGCGCATCAACGCGGCCCTGATCTTCCCGGAGAGAGTCCTCTAAACGTTCTTGGCGAGGGCGGTCGGGAATGGACTGTCCTGGCGAGCCGGACGGGAGTACGGAGAAAGTCGAGCCAAACCCTGCTATAGATTGGGGGGTTGCCAAAGCATTCGGGGGTCCGGACCTGGGCGCGGATCATCGGCACCGAGGCCGGATTCCGGGGAAACGCAGATAGATCATCCATCGAGTAGGGCTGGGCGCGCTAGGCGGCCCGGGCCGGATCATTCACCAGAGGAGGGACACATGAAACTCGACATCTACAAATCCACCGCCACCGACAACCGTCACTTCGTCGTGGCCGCGGGCGCGGACCTATCCAAGTTGCCGGAGCCTCTCGAGGAACTTCCCGTCACCTCGATCGACATCGAGAAAGGGCAGACCAAGGTGTACGTGTCCGGTACGCAGGCGATCACCGATATCGAGAACCACGGATATCACGTGATCGATGTACCCGTGGATTTCACCTAGAAAACTGCGGAGCAATGGTTCGGGCTCCGGGTCCTGTGGGCGAAGGGCGTCGATCCACGTTCTTGTCCATCCGGGGCGCGATCCCTACTCGCAGGGAACCAGCACCCGACGGGTGCTGAAGTTCGCGCGTGTCGGGCCGATCGGCACCGATACCATCTCGTAGGGTTGCGTGAACGCCTGGGTGGTCATGCAATCTGGCCCCGGCGCCTGGAGCACCACATCGATGAGCAATTCGCCGTCGCTGTGCGTGACCGAGTCGACGTGAATGGAATAGCCGCCGGTGGGGCGTTCGCCCATGAACACCGCGATGGCACTCTCCCGAGTAAAGTCCAGGCTGGGCGGGGCGCCTGCGTCGAATCGGCTCCACAGGTGCCGGAATTGGGACTGCCCGGTGATGACTTCGAACTGCTGTTCTGTCTGCAGGCTGTGCTGACCCTTGGCCAGTCGGTCGATCGGCAGTTCCTCGGCCGGGCCTGGCCCCATGCAGGCGACGGAGAGCGAGGCGAGCGCTAGAATCGGGATGGTTCGGATCATGGGTTCCTCGACGGATGTCTTTAAGTCACCGTTCGTGCGAAGGAGCGCGCAGGGCGGTCGCCGCTGTCGGGGCACTCCAAGCGCGGCGGCTTCGATGCCGACATGCTCCCCAGTATACCGACCCTACCTTGATTTCGCGTGGAAGCCTTCGAGCCGGGCCGCGTTCGCGTGGCGGAGACCAAGGCTCGGCCCGTACGCGCGCGTCGCGTAGGGTGAAAGAGGCCGCAGGTCGTCATCCACGACGAGGTGGCTGGGATGCCAAGATCAGGTCCGCGAGCGGACGTCAGTGAAAACAGGCAGCCAGGCTGGTACCGAAGGAAATCCTTGGTCTAGTCTCAGGGGGGGATGCGGCCTGCAATGACGGTGTCGATGGCAAGGGGTCTGCGCACCGTGCCGGCCGCGGATCATTCGAAGCAGCATGAGATCTGCCAGGAGGTGTGTCGCGATGCCCGAACCGAGCAATCTTCTTCAAGTCAATCCGGATGTCATCCAGCGCCTGGTCGATCTGGCCCGACAGATCGACAGCCAGGAATTCACGGGGATCCCCGAGGATCCGGAAGTGCAGGCGGGCAGCGCGGAGGTCGTGGCGCTGACTGAGCAGAATTTCGATAGCTCGGCCGACGAATTCCGGTCGATCATCAATGACCTCGACCCGGAGCAGCAGCAACAGGTGGTGGCCCTGTTCCGGCTGGGGCGGGGCGACTACGCCTTCGAAGAGTGGGAAGACGCCCTGGCCGAGGCCCGGGAGGACTGGAACGTGAATACCGCAGACTATCTGCTAGGCCACCCCATGCTCTCGGATTATCTGACCAGCGGCATGCTCCTTCATGGCTATAGCGTCGAGTAACGCCGCTGGCGGGAGAAACCGGGCTCGCGTATTCCGGACCCAGGCTTGGGCCGCCGAGTTTCCTGCGCGGCTTTGGCGGCCGGCCGCTTGTCGACCGGGTATGCCGGTCGCGTTTCCCTCCTGGCCGGGTGCAGTCAGACGCCACCTGTACCCGCGGCGTGTTCTAATCCAGCGATCATGGGATCGGTAATCCCCTCGAAGGAGACAAGAGCGATATGCGTAAACGAATCATCCCGGCGAAACCCGAACCCGGAGCGGTGCCGGAAGGCGACTGGCTGGATCTGGAGTACCTGGCCGAGGTCGAGATCACCTCCGAGGATCCGGAACATCCGATCGAGGATGCGCTGCTCCCCGGACGTACCTCCGGTTGGCGCGCCGGTCAGCCCGGAGAGCAGACCATCCGCTTGCTCTTCCAGGAACCCCAGCGAATCGAGAGAATCTGGCTGCACTTCGAGGAATCGCAGGCGGAGCGCACCCAGCAGTTCGTGCTGCGGTGGTCACCCGACAATGGCCAGACCTACCGCGAAATCGTACGCCAGCAATGGAATTTCAGCCCCGACGGATCGCACGAACAGACCGAACACATCGACGTGGCCCTCTCCGGCGTCACCATGCTGGAACTCACCATTACGCCCGACATCAGCGGCGGAGCCACCCCAGCCTCCCTCGCCAAACTACGCCTCGCGGGTCGGACCAAGCCAAGCGATTGAAAATAATCAATTACAGGGCAAAAAAGAGCCCCGTTTTTGGCCTTAGAGCGGCATTTTGGGCCCCAAAAACGGGGCACTAACGTTCATGCCCTCGGACGCGCGGCAGCCCTGACGATGAAAAAGCGCGCCACGGAAGAACACGGAAACACGCGGAAAAGAGTTTAAGTGTCCATCCTATTCCGTGATGTCCGTGTCCTTCCGTGGCTGTATTTTCACGCTAAGACAGTGCGCGAGCTACGGCGACACCCGTGCCTTCCGCTTGCCCGTCTCTGGCCCGTCAAGACGGTCGCAGACCGGACCCCGCAGGCCTGGCCGGACTGGGAACGTCCGACGGGTTTG